>NZ_JAJKFX010000006.1:0-196658 GCF_022869025.1 Acinetobacter sp. F-1
CTTTTTCAAGAAAATTATTTTGCATGTACATTTTTTACTCTTTTTGTGTATTTTCATTCATTTTTTATACAAATTTGCTTAAATGATGTCTATTCGTGAATATAACGTTTATTATTTTTATACTAATAAGTAGTGCTCCTTACTCAGACAAGGCCTCGGGTTTCCTTATGCATCGTTCTATTTACTTATCTATATGCTTATTTTCTCTAGTATCAAGCGTACATGTTTTCGCAGAGGTCAACACGGATGTGGAAAATGAATCTTTGAAAACGCCACTCAGAACCAAAATATCGGCCAAGGCACAACAATTACAGACACAGCTAAAAGTCGATGCCAGTGCAGCACAGGCTGAAGAAGTCAAAGATCCTTTCCAACCGTTAAATAGAAAGATTTATCAGTTTAATGATGCGATTGACCGTACTGTGGTACGTCCTATAGCTGTTCAGTATGTTGAGAAAGTTCCACAGGATGTCCGCGGTAGCTACACCAATTTCCGTAATAACCTGGGGGAACCCTGGAATGTGGTCAATCAGCTGATTCAGGGCCGTCCGACCCGCGCAGCAAAATCCTTGGGACGTTTTACCATTAATACTTTAACGACCTTAGGTTTGGCTGATCCGGCACGTCGCCTTGGTTTAAGTCATGAAGACGAGAGATTTGGAACTACTTTGGGTTATTATGGTGTTGCGTCTGGTCCTTATATTATGTTGCCATTTTTAGGCCCAAGTTCAGTGCGTGGGGTGATTGGTACTGCTGTAGATAGTCAAACCCGCCCACAAAAATATCTTCTCGAAGATGAAGATGGGCTTTACTGGACCGACCAGTTCTGGCGTGCCATTGATAACCGCTCGGAAATACTGGATGTTGAAGGGGTACTGACCGGTGATCGTTATGCCCAGATTCGGGATATTTATTTGCAACGCACCAACTACGCGATTGCTGAAAAGAAAGGTACAGAACAAGATACCCTATTCCTAGAAGATGACTTCGAAGAAGATAGTTCTGAAGATGTACCTTTTGATGAGAACAATATTGAATCTTCAGAAGAAGATCTTTAAGTTCATGCTTGATGTATGATTGCTAGTGAAATCTGTTCGCTAGCAATACCTTGCTTGTTATAGTACATCGTATAACCAACCCTGAGATCGAATCACTTTTTTATGTATTTCATTCAACCGACTCGTGATATTCCCTATTTAGATCAGGTACTTGATACGCTTCCGCATATTCAGATGATCTATCTGGATGATCATGAGCTGTATGATTCTACGATTATCGCAATTGCAGATGTACATGACTATCTGAAATATAAGTGGAATCTGCCTACCATTGTGCTGGCCTTAGAGCATGAAGGCACAGCGTTGGCTCAGGCTTGGGAGCAAGGGGCGCTGGCAGGCTGGATCTGGAATAAACTTCCTGAAAATCCTGACCTGGCGCTGCAAAAAATTGATGCGCAATATAAACGTAACCAGGACAGCCGTGATCTGCCTTCTGCGGCAGAACTCCAAAAAAGATTGTTACCCAACCCGATTAAACTGACCAATTATGAGGTCGAAACTTATTTTCAGCCTTCAGCCTATCTTTCTGGAGATTGGTATGATTACTGGAAAATTAGCGACAAAGAAGTGATTTTCTATTTGGCCGATGTATCTGGACATGGCGTCACCAGTAGTTTACTCACGTCCTGGATGGCGGCTTTTCACGGTCGCTCCAAAACGCCGCGAGAGCTGATTAAAAAGCTTAACGGCATGCTAATGCAGGAAAATATTGAAAAGCACATCACCATGATTGCCGGGATTTTAAATCTGGAAACCCATGTATTGAAATGGTCCAGTGCCGGACATTATCCCCCACCGATTATATTTGAACCCAATCAAGAACCTAAGATTTTCTCTACCAGCAGCTTCCCTTTAGGCCTGACCGAAGAGCTTGAGGTTGAAGAAAACGAATGGGTATTAAGCCCTAATGCCCGTTTTATTATCTGTTCAGATGGTGCACTGGAACCCTTTGATGGTGGATTAAATGAGCAATTTTCACAATTATTACATCACTTGCAGAATGAGTCATTTCAGGCTCCAGAACATGTGGCCGACGATATCGCCTTTTTAAGCTTTATCCGCGTAAATTAGCAGTATATTTACAGACTTTATAAGCACTTAATTTGATTACCACTTTCAGCTACTTGAGTATCAATACACCCTATGGGATAATTTAATATCCTTCTCTGCAAATGGCATTTATATGTCAACAGGTCATGTTGAATATGCAAGTCTGAATGGAACGCATATTTTTAAGCTTATCGGCGAAGTGCGTGCCCAATCTTGTATTAGTCTAGACAAATTACTGAACAAAATTGAACAGCAGGACAATGTGGTTGGCGCTATCGTTGATCTCACCGAAACCAGTTTTATTGACAGTACCGTACTCGGTGTTTTGGCCAAGTTAGGACTGAAACTCAAACAAGTACATAATATTCAGGCTGTTATGCTTTCTACCAATTCCGACATTACTACTTTGGCCAACAGTATGGGACTGAGCCAGGTGTTTGTGATTCTGAATTATTGTGGCGATCCGAATGTCTGCACCCGTGCGCTGATGGAAGAACATGTCACGCATCAAAATATGCTAAATACCGTTCTGGATGCGCATAAAACCTTGATGAAGCTAAATCAAAGCAACCAGAATATGTTTGAACCTTTAGTCAAACAGTTACAGAAAGAGCAAGACAATTTAGATAAAATCTCCGAGCAAAAGGTATAACGACTATATAAGAGGACCGCATGACTTTACTTTCTGTTGCACAAATGAATTCTCAAAATGAAATTGATGCCAATTTTGTGGAGATTGAGTCTTTAATTCAACAAAGTAAGGCCAATGGTGCTGAGTTAATTGTTTTCCCGGAAAATTTCGTCTGTTTCGCAGCAGGCAAACAACGCGAAACTGCTGCACAATTTGAAGTCATTCAACAACGTCTGGAACAACTTGCCCATCAATATCAAACCTGGATTGTGGCCGGGACTTTGCCCTGCCCTTATCGTCCGGATGGCTCAATCATTCAAGATGGCCGGGTGCGTACTGTCAGTCTGTGTATCAGTCCTGAACGAACTGAAGCGCGCTATGACAAAATTCATTTGTTTGATGTGCAAGTCGGCGATGCCGTTGGTGGTTATCAGGAGTCCAAATTCTTTGAACCTGGTACAGAGGTGGTCGTCGCGAAAACTCCTTTTGGCAATATCGGCTTGATGGTCTGTTATGACCTGCGCTTTCCAGAACTGGCTTTAAGCTTACGTGCTAAGGGTGCAAACCTGCTGACTGCGCCTTCTGCATTTACCTATACCACCGGTGAAATGCACTGGCAGTTATTGCTGCAAACCCGTGCCATGGATAGCCAGTGTTCGGTACTTGGCGCTGCTCAACAAGGCTGGCATGGTGAAAAACGTCAGACTTGGGGGCATGCAGCTGCCACCAATAGCCGCGGCCAACTGTTGAATATGATCCATGCTGATGGCTCCCATTTGATTACGGTGGACTTTGATTTAAGTGAACAGCAAAAAATCCGTGAATCCATGCCTTTAATGCAACATCGTAAACTGCTACAACTTTCTTAAGAAACCTGCCCGGATACTTGCATAAATTAACAAAATCCCTGCTTATTCTTCAGGCAAAATCGCCGAGCATAGAAGCTCCATGAACAATAAATAGGGATTAAGCTCATGTCATTAGAAAAAGCCGTCTATACCGCACATGCCAAAGCCACAGGTGGTCGTGATGGCCGCGCCACCTCTGACGATCAGATTTTAGATGTACAATTAGCCGTGCCCAAAGAAATGGGGGGCCCTGGTGGTGGAACCAACCCTGAACAGCTCTTTGCCGCAGGTTATTCGGCATGTTTCTTGGGTGCGATGAAATTTGTTGCCAATCGTGACAAACTGAATATGAGTAAAGATGCTTATATCGAAGGTGATGTAGGAATTGGTCCAATTCCGACCGGGTTTGGTATTGAGGTGACTTTAAATATCCATCTTGAAGGTATGGATCAGCAAGAAGCGCAAAAACTGGTAGATGCCGCGCATATTGTCTGTCCGTATTCAAATGCAACCCGCAATAATATTGATGTGAACTTAAACGTCATTACTTAATTTTTCGATTCAACCGCTATCCTGAAAAATGCTTCAGGATAGCTAGAGCGCTATTATAAAATTTTAATCGCTGCATCTTCCCTTAAAAACAAATTCTCTTTTCAAAACAAAAGCAAAAATCTTAATACTTATATATAATGATTCTTATTTGCAATGATTTATTTTAAGTCACCATGTTCAAATTATTTATTTCTAGTTCTCTCCTGTTCAGCATTGCGACTGCCTCTTTTGCAGAGCTGCAAATTTCAGAAAAAGTTCGCCCCCAAGTAAAATCTGTAGTTAATGCCGGGATTGAACGTCTGCCCATTCCTGCAACACCCAACAATATGATTCTGCCTGAATTTGGTAAAGGTATCATTGGTTGGGGTGCTGGCCCCAAAGATGCCGAAGTCCGTTTCCAGCGTGTCACCACAGCCGATGTTGAAAAAATGAAACAGGATGGGGTTACTTTAGAAATGGCGCAGGCCTGGCAGACCTTCTATGAAAATGAAACTCAGCGGAATCCGGGCAATCCGACTGCACCTTTTCGGGCCCAACTGATGAAAAAAATCGTCAGCCTCTGGTAAATATCCAGATATCCTGAGGATAAGTCATTAAAAGCAGCAGATTAAAAAATTATTCTGCTGCTTCATTGGTGACCCGTAATACTTCTTCAATGGTAGTTTTCCCTGCCAAAACTTTGCGCAGACCATCATCCCGAATCGAACCGGATTGCTGCCGTGCATAACTTTCTATTTCGTATTCGGCCGCATTGCCATGAACCAGACGGCGCATATGATCATCGACGGGCACAATTTCATAAATCGCAGTACGCCCACTAAAACCAGTATTGCCACAGCGTTCACAACCCTGTGGTTGCGGCAGTCTTAAATCCTGTGGATGTTCAATATTTTCAAACAGTTTCTTTTCAAAAGCATCTGCTTCATGCCAGGTCGCGCAATGCGGACATAACGTTCTGACCAGACGCTGGGCAATTACCCCAATCAGGGAACTTGAAAGCAGGAACGGCTCAATGCCCATATCCTTCAAACGCGTGACAGCACCAATCGCGGTATTGGTATGCAGGGTCGACAACACCAGATGCCCGGTCAAGGAGGCCTGCACCGCAATTTCTGCGGTCTCCAGATCACGAATTTCACCGACCATCACCACATCAGGATCTTGGCGCAGCATGGCTTTTAAGGCACGCGCAAAGGTCATATCCACTTTGGTATTCACCTGGGTCTGGCCAATACCTTCCAGTTGATATTCAATCGGATCTTCAGCGGTGAGGATGTTTTTGGAACCATCATTCAGGTCAGAAAGTGCGGCATATAAAGTGGTGGTTTTACCCGAACCGGTGGGGCCAGTAACTAAAATAATGCCGTGTGGACGATGCACCAGAGTTTTCAGTCGATCATAGTCATTATTCATCAAGCCCAAATGGGTCATATTTAAACGACCGGCCTGCTTGTCCAGCAGACGCATCACCACACGCTCACCATGAGAGGATGGCAAAGTAGATACACGGACATCGACTTCACGTCCGGCCAGACGCAAGGAAATACGACCATCTTGTGGAATACGCTTTTCCGCAATATCCAGTTTGGCCATGACTTTAATCCGCGAGACCAAAAGCGGCGCAAGTTCACGGCGTGGCTGGACAATTTCACGGAGCTGGCCATCGACCCGTAAACGTACCGACAGTTTTTTCTCAAAAGATTCAATATGAATATCGGAAGCCCCGACCCGAATCGCTTCAGACAATAATGCATTGATCAGTCGTACAATCGGCGCATCATCTTCCTGATCCATCAGATCTTCAGCTTCAGGTACGGAATCGGCCAGACTGAGTAAATCCGGATGATCTTCCAGACCCGCAGCCACCTGTTGTGATTCGCCGCTATCTCCGGCAAAACTGGAGCTGAGTAACTGGTTAAATTCCTGTTCGCTGCACAGCTGAAAATGAGCCGGATAACCGAGCAGACGGCGCGCTTCCTGCAATGCAAGCATCGAGGTATTGTCACGACGCAGAATAAAGGCCTGATCTCCCTCATAACGCAACAGCACACCATGGCGCTTGGCGAAGCTATATGGGATTTGTAATTGTTTAAGTACTTGCATCGCGGATTATAATAATGATGAAAAAATTTAAATTGAGTGTACTCTAAGCATATGACAGCGTGAAGTATGTTTTCAAAGATTTAGCAAGAAAGGGTGCCAACATTGCCGCAAGATAAAGATGAATTAATCCCGAATACAGCGAAAATGCGCTGGTGGGGAGAACAGATTTTTGAAATAAATCAATCCAAAGCCTGGCAGTTTGGTTCCTTGCTGTTTCGTCTGACTCGAGGCATTCAGGAATGGCGACTGGAATACTATCGTCCTGTGGTGCAATATGATTATGAGCAGCAATGGCATCAGATTGATGATCCGAACTTTGCCTTTCCAGCGCCGGTGCACATTGAACGTTATATGTTCAAATCCACCCAAAATAAATTACAGTTGATGCCACGTTTGGCAAACCGTTCGGTGGTGATCAAGCCGGTTGATCCGATTTATATTCCTGCCGGACAACGTGGTACGCTTTATATCAGCACGCCCTTATGGATTGCTGGTTTTGTCGAGGGGCAGCGCGAACCAATTTTTGATCTCCCGGTGATCTTGCCAAAAGACACCTGGTTTGGGCCGAATCATCGCTCAGGTGAAATCTGCTATGCCACTGCAGTCGATGGCAGAACTGAACTGAAACAATTGCATCCACGCGCTTTTCGTGCGGTTACACCGATTGAATTTCACAATACCAGTAACCAGCAATTGCGCTTTGACCGGATGAATGTCCCGGTGCCTGCCCTGCCGTTATTTTACAGTGAAAGTACCGGGCGCTTATGGACCTCGCAAATCCGGGTCTTGCATGAAGGTTCGGACCGCCCACCGCGTATTCGGGTGGAGAACCGTACCCCGCCAAATGCCGGTGAAGTCGCCTATCTGCATCCACCGCGTGATCCGGCGGGCGCTTTATTTAATATGTTTGATTCATTTTTCTAAGGGCGTCTGATGCCAAGTTCAAATATTCCGACCGAAGTCACCAACAGCCTGAAGGGAGTATTTACCAATATCAATACCGACCGTTTAACCGAAATTTTGGTCGCGGTGGTGTTATGTTTTATTGGTTTCCTGATTGCGCGCTTTATTTCCAATACCTTTATTCGGACCATTGGTGTACGTTTTAATGCCCATCAGAAGCTGGTCTGGCGCCGCGGGATTTTCTATTTTATTTTCCTGCTGTTTGTAATGGCCAGCCTGAAAGAAGCCGGTTTTAAACTGAGTGTCTTCCTCGGGGCTGCCGGGATTCTCACCGTAGCCTTGGGTTTTGCGTCACAAACCTCGGCATCCAACCTGATCAGCGGTCTGTTCCTGATTGGTGAGGGTTCTTTCGAAGTCGGCGATACTATTCAAATCACCTTGATTCGTGGGCATACCATTGAAGGTGAAGTGATTTCGATTGACCTGCTTTCAGTCAAACTCCTCACGCAGGATAATATCTATGTACGTTTGCCGAATGAACAGCTGATTCGGGCACCGGTACAGAACCTGTCAAAATTTCCGATACGGCGTATTCCGATTACGCTGGCGATCAATTTCCACGAAGATATTATTAAAGTACGAGAAGTGCTGCTGGATGTCGCCAATAAGTATCCATTAGTTTTGGCTGACCCGAAACCTGCAGTCACCGTTACCGCCTTTCGTGAATCATCCATCGAGTTGTTATTTGCGATCTGGTGCCAGCAGGAAAATTATCTGAAAGTACGCGATGAAATGCAGGAACGGATTCGTAATGGCTTTGTCGATAATCAGATTGAAATTCCAGTGCCGAAAATGGGCTTTGTCGACCATCCATTATCTCGCCCCTTAGAGAATGTTGATATTGACCAATACGCCAATGACAAGGCCCTCAAAAGAGAGCCTGATCTAAAATAACCCTTCGATTCCCTCTCCTTTTTAAAGGAGAGGCTTAGGGAGAGGATTCAATCAGTTTTCTCTGGCATCGGTGCAATATAGGCAATCAGCAGCATCACCCCACCTGCCAGCAAGAAGGAAATGACTCGCGTCAGGGTGCCAATATGCGACAGGTCAAAGAGCACCAATTTTAAGGTCACAACCACCAGAATACTGCCGCCTAAAATCCACATCGGCTTCAGGTTTTTTAAGGTTGCCGTCCACATGGTGATCCAGGCCAGTAATACCCAAAGTACAGTCAAGCTGAGTTGCACCGTCGCATTACCCCATAGCTCCATATCATTAAACGGCGTGTGTAAATACACATGTAAAGCTCTTAAAACCATATAACTGGAAAGCCATAACAGGCTCAACACCATCAAGACTGCGATCATGCCCTTATCACGGCCAACCTTAATCTGTTGCAACAGCATCCAGATAAAACTGGCAAACATGGCGATACTGATCAGGTCAAAAGGATTCAGAATCGGCAACCAGTAATACTGGAATGCTTGCTGACTAAATAACTGTGAACATACCAGCCAAGTGGCCATCAGCAATAAACAACACTTGGTTTGCCAAAGCTGCTGCCAGCCTGATTGCAGGTCCTGTCGATAGCACCACAGGCAAAACAATAAAGGTAAGATCACCATACTGAAATAAGGCATGCTCGGGATCAGACACAGACTGGCCAAAGCCAAACTGCTAAAAACGCCCAAACTCATCCATTCTTTGGATAGCTGCAAACCAGCCAGCGGTCTGAGCCACAGAATCGCTAATAGCATCGCCGAAAGGGCAAAAACCCCGCGCTCCAGACCGCTATCCCAGACAATCACCGCATTTTGACTGCGATCCAGTGTCAAAATCACTGCAATGACCAGCAAGGGTGAGATACCACTCCACTTCGGTAGCAACCAGGACCATTGCTGATTTTTGCGCAGAATCATTTCATTCAACAGCACATAGCCCAGTGTGATGATGAATAAACTCAACACATAGGCATGCTGACTCGAAAATTCATCTTCCAGCAAGGCAAAGAGCATTAAACTGGCTGCAACACTTAAAGTACTTAAAAAACTGACACTCAGACTATCCAGTTGCTGCTGGTATTTTTCTTTAAGCTGACTGATCGCCACCACTGCCACATAACACAGACTCAAAATCCAGAAAATCATCCGCGGTGTGGGATTGATTTCGACCAGATAATACAGGCTGCTAAATCCGGCCATCAACAATAAGCCCATACTTAAATAATGCGCCACCCGGACATTTTTCTCTAAGGCCCACAGATAAATTAGTACCCCTTCCACAGCCCAACCAACCACACTCCATTGTTCGGTCAATAAGATCGGTGGCACCAGTGCCAGAAAAATTAGCATCAGACTCAGATAACTTTGTGAAATAAGCTGAATCGTTTGTTTTTGGCGCAATAAAGTCCAACAAGTGGCAAAGACCCCTGCGAACAACAGACTTAGACCGGCTTGCCAGAGTTTTTGATCGGGCTGATTAAAGTGAATCAGATACAGAAAAATATAAGCAGTAATCGGTGCGGCAAAAATCAAGGCCAAGTCGAGTACCGGTTTTAGCTGAAAACGGGACAAATCCTGTCGTGCCAGCAACTGGCTAAAACGAAAACCCAGCCAGATAAACAGCGCACTATGCGCCAGAATCAGCGCAGTCATGGCATAACGCTCATGAGTATCACCATGAATCAGGCTATACATTCCACCGACAATCGCCGTAATTAAAAAGGCAATCTGATTGAGAATTTTCCAGGGGCGGAAGCTGCTCAGCACTGCCACCCCGACATTAATCAGCAAGTAATAACTGATCAGCTCAACAGCGGAAGCATCTCGGATTGGCAAGGTAAACGGCGCCAGATAAGCAATCAGCAAAGCCATTATGGCCAGTTCGATACTTTCCTGTTTCAGACTTAAATACAGCGTCATTGCCAAAATGATGATAAATACACATGCTGCCAGCGGTAGGGTTGGAATCACCAGATTGTAATAGGCAAAGAATAATGTCAGAAACAAACTCCCTAAACCTAATCCTTCCAGCGCCAGAGCAAAACTGCGGTTTTTAGGAATCAGCCGATAGCCCAGTCCTGTTACAAACAAACTGGCCAGCGCAACCAGACCTAATTTAGCAGCCAGACTCAGCTGCCAGTGCTCGGTGGCAAAACGCAGCAACAAAATAATCCCGATCACTAAAATACTAATGGCAACTTTTAAGACCGGATTGCCCTGAAAGATCCAGCGCTGCACTTGATCGATGAGATTAGGCGTAGACTGAGAATTGAGAGCCGGTTGAGTAGTCACAGGTGCAGCATCAGACCAGTTCGGTGGTATTGAAGGTGATGCATCGTCAGAATAAGATTGCAACTGTATCAAGCGTCCTTCCAGACGTTGCAGCCATCGGAGTAAAAAGAACACCCAAGCGGTAATCCCGATGCCCATCAACCAGTCAAGCTCGGCCAGCCCACCAACAATTGCAATAATTGAAGAGACATATAAAGGAACTTTTGAATTGCGTTCCAGAGACCTCTGCTGCTGTGCAGCCAGTTGCTGTAGCGGGGCTTCTACTGCGCTGACATATTGCATCACACTGAAGAGAAAACCCACGCCACACAGATAAGTCACAATCTGATAATCCAGATACCAGGCACTGATCCCGACAATTAGCAGAGTAATCAGCCAGATCATGCGTAACTCATTGCGTCCTGCAGCCATTCTTATATTTCTCTTTCCTGAATCATTCCATCATACAACAGCTTGTGCTGCTTATTTCATCTTCAGCCGATATTCGCTAAGCTGTAAACTCAGACTCGCCTCAGCGAGCGCAGTAAAAATCACGTACAATAGCGCTGTATTTTGAATAAGGAATTGATTACATGCCACCATTTGTCTTGGTCGATGGCTCTTACTTTTTATTTCGTGCCTTTCACGCACTGCCACCATTAACCACGTCAACCGGTTTACATACCAATGCAATTCGTGGTGCGATTTCTGCTATTCAAAAACTGATGCGTCGGATCCAACCGACCCATATGGCGGTGATTTTCGATACGCCAGAACCGACGTTCCGGCATGAGCTTTCACCGATTTATAAAGGTGACCGCCCGAGCATGCCGACGGAATTATCCGAACAGATTCCTTATTTGCACGCCTTGATTCGTGCGCTGGGTATTCCCCTGCATACCTTACCGGGTGCCGAAGCCGATGACATTATCGGAACATTGGCCAAACGTGCCGAAGCCTTGGGACATCAGGTGCTGATTTCGACTGGTGATAAAGATATGGCGCAATTGGTCACAGACAAAGTGACCCTGGAAGACAGCTTCAAAGAAAAACCGCTGGATGTCGATGGCGTGTTTGAAAAGTTTGGCGTCTGGCCAAATCAGATTATTGATTACCTGACCCTGATGGGCGATGCTTCTGATGGCATCATGGGCGTGCCGGGTGTCGGTGCCAAAACCGCGGCAAAACTGCTAACCGAATATGGTTCGATTGGCGGCATTTTAGAAAATGTCGACAAGATCAAAGGCAAAGTCGGTCAAAATATTAAAGAGCATGTGGAGGGCATTGCACTGGACCATCAACTGGCCAGTATTGTGATCGATCTGGATCTTAACTTTGGTTATGACGATTTAAAACTGGGTGAGCCGAATGTCGAGACCTTACGTCATTTGTACACCGAGCTGGAATTTCGTAATCAGCTACAATCCTTAGATCATCCAAACAACCCGAATCATTCAAATTATAAACAGGCGGCAAGATCCATTACCGCCAAACCGGCAACTCTGCCAGACACCACAGAAGATCATGCTTCTGTGACCAGTGGCGATGATCAGCTGGGTCAAGCGACCTATCATAGCGTGTTAAGCCAGCAGGACTGGGACAAGCTGTTTGCGCGCTTAAGTAGCGAAAAACGTTTTGCCTTTGATACTGAAACCACCAGTCTGGATTATCGTATCGCGCAGATTGTCGGCTTCTCGGTCGCCTTTGATGCCAACGATGCCTACTATGTTCCTTTGGCCCATGATTATGAAGGCGCACCGGAACAGCTCAATCGTGAAGTCATCTTGGCACAGATCAAGCCGATTCTGGAAGATGACAGTGTACAGAAAATTGGTCATCATCTGAAATACGATGCGCATGTACTGGAAAACCATGGCATTCATTTGGCAGGCTGGTATTTTGATACCATGCTGGCATCGTATGTGCTGAATTCTGTGGCAACCCGTCATGGTATGGATGATGTGGCGCGTCTGTATTTGAGCCATCTGACCACGACCTATGAACAAGTTGCCGGTAAAGGAGCCAAACAGAAAACCTTTAACCAGATTCCGCTGGAAACCGCTGCACATTATGCTGCTGAAGATGCTCATGTCACTTATCGTCTTTATGAAGTTTTGGATGAAAAACTCAAAGTCCATCCTGAATTAAGTCAGCTTTTGCATCGCATTGAAATGCCGGTGGCACGTGTATTAACGAAAATGGAAGAAAATGGCATTCAGTTAGACGTGCATTTCCTTGACCAGCTCAGTGAAGAATTTGCACAAACCATTCAGAATCTGGAAAACCAGATTATTGAATTAGCAGATCAAAGTTTTAATGTCAGCTCACCAAAACAAGTCGGTGAAATTTTGTTTGATAAGCTGGGCCTCAAAGGCGGCAAAAAAACCTCGACTGGCCAATACAGCACCAGTGAAAGTATTTTAGAAAAACTGGATCATCCGATTGCCGCATTGATTTTGGAATATCGTGGCCTGTCTAAACTGAAAAGCACCTATACCGATGGTTTATGCAAACAGGCCAATAATGACAGTGGCCGCGTACACACCAGTTATCATCAAGCGCTGACTGCAACGGGTCGTCTATCCTCAACAGATCCAAATTTACAGAATATTCCCATTCGCGAAAAAATTGGCCGTCAAATTCGTAAAGCTTTTGTAGCACCGAAAGGTCGTGTGCTGCTCGCTGCCGATTATTCACAAATTGAATTACGCCTCATGGCGCATTTTTCCCAAGACGAAGCCTTGGTACATGCCTTTAATCACGGTCAGGACGTGCATCGTCGTACTGCAGCAGAAGTTTTGGGCATCGCTTTTGAAGAGGTGACAAATGATCAACGTCGCCAAGCCAAAGCCGTGAACTTTGGTCTGCTCTATGGCATGTCTGAATTCGGTCTAACCCGTCAGTTGGGCTTTACTCGTCAAGAGTCACAAGAATACATTAAACAGTATTTCCATCGTTATCCGGGGATTTATGAATATATGCAACGCACCCGTCAGGTGGCACTCGATCAAGGTTTTGTCGAAACCGTTTCTGGTCGTCGTTTATATACACCGGATATTGATGCTCGTAATATGATGGTGCGTAAAGCAGCAGAACGTGCTGCAATTAATGCCCCGCTACAGGGTTCGGCTGCAGATATCATTAAAATGGCAATGATTGAAGTCGACAAGATGTTACCAAAAGATCAGGCCAAAATGCTGTTGCAAGTCCACGATGAACTGGTGTTTGAAGTCGATGAAGCTATTGCCGATGAATTGGCACCGAAACTGGCTGAAGTCATGCAATCGGTATTGCAGATTTCTGTACCGTTGCTGGTTGAAGTCGGTAAAGGTAAAAACTGGGATGAGGCGCATTAATGCGCCTTTAAGCCCCTTCCTCCCTATAGGAGATGAGGCATATATTCGGCAAGGGGATGCAGGTTAGTTTTAATCCCCTCTTCCCTTACGAAGCAATGCTCCCCATCCCAAAGGAAGAGGAACTTTCATTTACTTATTCCTATGCCTTTCTTGAAGTCCATAATTTTGAGTTGGAAGATGTAAGGTAAAGCCCCTCTTTGAAAAAGAGGGGTTTGGGGAGATTTAAATCCTTCCCAACCTCCCTTTAGAAAAAGGAGGCGCAAATAAAAAGGACGCCTCAGCGTCCTTTTTATTTGAATCCAATTAAAGACCGGTCAACAATACAATTGCCACCTGGTTCATGATCATTTCAATGATGATCAAGGTTAAAATAGCAAAAATTGGAGAGAGATCAATCATCCCCATATTTGGCATAATCTTACGGAAAGGTGCCAGCAATGGTTCAGCCAACTCCTGAACCACTTCAATATACGGTGAACGAGACTGAGTAAACATCACCACCCAACTTAAGATAATCGTAGCGAAAATCAAATAACGACAGAAACGGATCAAGTCCTGCATCATGGTGACAAAGGTCAAAATCAGTAAATGCACAGGACCATTCGGCATGCCACCAGAGAGATACATCATGCCGAAAATTTTCAGCAAATACAGTACCACCAATAATGCCAAAGCGGCAGTATTGACACGGCCTTTGGCCAAAGTTGGGAAAATTCGACCAAACACATCTACAATTTTAGTGGCTTTTACAGTCGAAAGAACCACGGGATTGTAGGGGCTGACAGCAGCCAATTGCATTAAAAATCGGAAGAATACGAGCAAAATCGCGACGTTAATGATAATGCCAAAAATTAGCGCAGAATTTGCACCCATACTTGAACGTTCCTAAAAATTAAACTGAAGATTTGCTGCTTTCACTGAGCTCTTGTGCCAGTTCTTGACTGCGTTTTTGTGCAGCGGCAAGTGCGGCCTGAATATTTTGAGAAATCTGGGCGCGATCGAAGACTTCAAGGGCTGCCTGTGTCGTTCCATTTGGAGAGGTCACATTTTTACGCAGCTCGGCTGGGGTGTTCGAACTGGTGATCGCCATTTGTGCCGCACCTAAAGCCGTTTGCAAGGTCAGCGCCGTAGCCACTTTTTCATCCAGCCCTAAATTTTTGCCCGCACGAATCATACTTTCCATCATATAGAAAAAGTAAGCCGGCCCCGAACCCGATACAGCAGTCACCGCATCAATTTGCGCTTCTGAATTCACCCAAATGGTCAAGCCCGTAGAGGCTAAAACCTGACTGGCCAAATCACGGTCACTATTTTCTACATCTTCATGGGCGTATAGACCATGCGCCCCGGTTTGTACCAAGGCTGGCGTATTCGGCATGACCCGTACAATACGCGCTGTCCCCAATAAGCTTGCCAATGTCGCTATTTCCGCACCGGCAACAATGGAAATAATCAGCTTATCATTGACCAGACCTTTTAAAGGCTGTAACACTTGTGCCAAAACTTGAGGCTTTACCGCAAACACCACAATATCTGCATCCTGAATTGCAGCGCTATTATCATCGGTCACATTGATTTCTTTTTCCGCAAGTAAGGCACGGACTTGTTCGACCGGATCAGAAACTGTAATACGTGTTGTTGGCAAACCACGCGAAATCAGGCCGCCAATTAAGGCTTGGGCCATATTACCGCCACCAATAAAACTAATATTACAATTTAAAGCTGCACTCATGTTTAATGCTCGTTGTTGAGTTCTAAAGTTGAAGAAACCGAAATCGGCAGCCATCCCCCTGCTTCACAATATGCAGATTGGGCCAACCAAAATCCTTTAGGGGTAAACACGCCTAGCATAACATTATCTGTGCTTAATATTTGAATAGTATGCCGAACCCAAGGAAATATTTGCGCTTCCTGAATGGCTTTTTTCAGCGGCCAGGCGCCAACACGACCATAGAGATGGATCTTTTCACCCCCCTGACGCTGCTGCAAGTATAAGGGCTGCTGCAATAATGCTGCGGATAAACCCACCTTTGCAGATTCAATGACATATTTTCCGGACAAGACCTGCACATGATCTTTTAACGCAATTTTCAAGGTTTTTAGGCCAGTTTGAAGCTGTTGCTGCTCGGCCAAATAAACCTCTGCTGTCAAACGATATAGTTGCTGCTGATAGCGTACATAGTAATAATCTTTCCAGTGTAAGGCCGCCTGAGCATCAGGTTTGGCATGAATCACCTCGCGTTGCAAACGCTCGACCATATCTAAAGAGGGACGATACTGCGCTTCGCCTTTCATCCAGGCGGAGAGTAACTGGCGTTGCCGTGATCTTGAAAGTTGTAGAAGTTTAGACAAATCAAGTTGCGTATCGGTTCCACACGCCTGTAAATCTTGTTGTAGCACTTCTTGCAAAATTTGCTGGGCATCTTGCATCAGTTCACTGGTGCGTACCAGCGCAGACTGCATTTTCGGATAACGTTCACTCAAAACTGGCCACAAGGTCTGGCGTGCCCAGGCCCGGTCATAATGGGTATCAGCATTGCTCGGATCTTCAATATTTTGAATATTTAAGTGTTTTGCCCATTGGCAAATCTGTTCACGGGAAATATCCAGCAGTGGCCGCCAAATGGTGAGATTTTCACGTACATCAACCTGTTTCATGGCCGCCAAACCATCCACGCCAGCACCAGATAATAGGCGCAGCATTAAGGTTTCTGCCTGATCCTGTTGATGATGCGCCAGCACCAGAATTTCATCCGTTTGCAAATGTTGTAAATAAGCCTGATAACGGCAATGACGCGCTTGCTGTTCCAGATTGCCATTTTTGACCTGAACCGGCTGGATGATGCAGGGAATACTCAGTTGCTGGCATCGATCTGCCACGAACTTGCCCCAATCTGCACTAAAAGCTTGTAATTGATGATCGATATAAATCGCCCGAACTTTTTCCGGGCATAAAAAAAACATCAGATGCAGTAGCAGCATAGAATCTACGCCGCCACTGCACCCGATGAGAAATTTTGTCTCTGCAGGAAAGCCCTGCAGCTGTTTTAAGAAACCAGACCTAAATTGTCGCTGCCAAACTTCATTAAACGTTGGTAACGTGCTTCGCATCGTGCTTGCGCTTCCATTGGTTGCAGTTCATTCAAAGCTTCTTTTAACACTGCTTTCAAGCTGTTCATCACATGATCCGGATTTAAATGAGCGCCCTCACCTTCATCTACCACATATTCTACAATGCCCATTTTCTGCAATTTTTCTGCAGTCAGCGCCAAGGCTTCACTGGCCTGTTCGGCTTTTTCGGCAGTTTTCCAAAGAATCGATGCACAGCCTTCAGGTGAAATCACTGAATAGATACTGTGAGACAGCATCACCACACGGTCTGCCACACCAATACCCAGTGCGCCACCTGAACCGCCTTCACCGAGTACAGTTGCAATCACCGGTACTTTCAAATTGGAAAGCTGCGCCAGACTGGTGGCAATGGCTTCAGCCTGACCACGTTCTTCTGCACCAACTCCCGGATAAGCACCCATGGTATCAATAAAGGTGAAGACTGGCAGATTAAAACGTTCAGCCATATCTAACAGACGCTGCGCCTTACGATAACCCTCAGGGTTACTCATGCCAAAATTATGCTGTAATTTTTCACGGGTACTACGACCACGATGCTGACCGACGATCATCACCGGTTGACCATCAAAACGAGCCAGACCACCGATCATCGCACCATCATCACCATATAGGCGGTCACCATGTAAAGCATCAAATTCAGTGAATATTTCACCCACATAGTCCAGAAATTGTGGACGTTCCGGATGACGTGCAATCTGCACTGTCGCCCATGCTTTTGATGGAGTCGCTTTATTTTTCATAGGTTAACCGTTTTCATCCCTATAAAGGTATTAATTAACAAACTGTTCGGATTGAATCGAGAGTTCAATCTCCCAATTTTTAAATTGCTGCTGTTCATCATGCAGTTCAGCCACCAGCAATGGCCATTGTTTGGCATCACCAGACACGCTGAGCTGCCATTGTTGCGCATTTTCAACCTTAAGTTCAATGGCAGGAAGCATCTCATCACTACGACTGTGATTGACCAAAACCGACAGACGAAGCAGCAAACATAACCATAAAAGTTTCGATCCACCGACTTTCATCACATCATGCTTGGCATCAACGCGCAATTTGCGGCGATGGTGTGCGACCAAATGTGACAAATGATTTTGGTCGACTTGTGAGAAACCGGCAATATCCGAGTGTTGTAATAAATAGGCACCATGACGATGATAACCACTATGGCTGATCGCCAAACCAATCTCATGCAGATAGGCAGCACGACGTAACAGATCGCTATCCTCTATCGTCAGGCCCAGTTCATGTTCCACGTCATTAAACAGTTTTTGTGCAGTCTGGACCACACGCTCGGCCTGTTTGGCATCGGCATTATAACGACCAATCAGGGCATGTACGGAACGATCACGGATATCTTCATGCTTGAAACGGCCAAGCAAGTCATACATCACGCCTTCACGCAGCGCACCATCCGAATAAACCAGATGATTAATTCCGAGCACATCAAACACAGCATAGAGAATGGCAATCCCAGCCGGCAATACCGCGCGGCGGTCTTCTTTGAGACCTTCGAATTCCATATCCGAGACATATTTATATTTGAGCAGTTTGTCTTTGAGTTTTTCCAGGCCTTCACGGGTGAGCTGTTCTTTGTCATTGCTCCAGCCCATATTGATACAAATCTGACGACAGGCCTTGATCGTGCCACTGGAACCGACCACCGCATCCCAGCCGGCTTCTTTATAGGTATTCGCAATTCCGGAGATTTCTTTACGCGCCGCAGTAACCGCTTTATCAAAAGCTTTGGCACTGATCTCACCATCCTGAAAATAAGCCTTGGTAAAGGCGACACAGCCCATCTGCACCGATTCAGTATGAATCGGCTCGAACTCTTCACCAATAATCAGCTCAGTCGAACCGCCACCGATGTCAACCACCAGACGACGACCACTGTTGGCCATGGTATGCGAAACCCCGA
Organism: Acinetobacter sp. F-1; assembly: GCF_022869025.1. Taxonomy (NCBI): domain Bacteria; kingdom Pseudomonadati; phylum Pseudomonadota; class Gammaproteobacteria; order Moraxellales; family Moraxellaceae; genus Acinetobacter; species Acinetobacter sp. F-1. The sequence continues at coordinate 18,824 of NZ_JAJKFX010000006.1, forward strand.
GATAAATCAGACGAGCTTCTTCACGGCCGGCAATAATTTCGATTGGCTTGGGTAGAATTTCTGCAGCTTTTTGAATAAATTCATGCCCATTTTTGGCTTGACGCAAGGCATTGGTCGCCACAATCCGTAAACGATTTGGCTGAACTGCACCTAAACGTCCGACAAAACGTGCCAGACAGGCCAAACCCCGTTGCTGTGCAGCTTCGGTTAAATTTTTATTTTCATCGAGTCCGGCGGCAAGCTGAACTTTTTCTGACATTGATGCCACTTTTTTAACTTCGCCATGATCTACACGTGCGATGGCCAAATGAAAGCTATTTGATCCCATATCGATGGCGGCAAGTAATTCTTCATCAATCAAAAAGTCAGACATTCCGGAAATAAACCTTTAACGAATTGTGCTTAGAGTAATTCACATGCATGCAATTTAAAAGCCATTTGTAGCGACAATTTGATGCATGATTCTTTTTATATCGGGAACAATAGTAGGACACGATCATCACTATCGTGATCATCCATTAGACAAAATAACATTAAGCATTGAAAATTTACAGATTCCCCTACATTGTTAAAGATGGCTATGTAATACTAATAATTAGTTATCTTTAAAATATTAATCTGGAGCACATTCCATGTCTGGCAACATCGTAAACACTACTGACGCAAACTTCGAAGCAGACGTTCTTCAATCAGACGTACCTGTACTGGTCGACTTCTGGGCGGGCTGGTGTGCACCATGTAAAGCAATTGCACCCGTACTAGAAGTGCTTGCTGATGAATACCAGGGCAAAGTTAAAATCGTGAAAGTTGACGTAACTTCTTGCGAACAAACTGCCGTAAATTTCAACATCCGTAATATCCCGGCTTTGTTGATGTTCAAAAATGGTGAAGTTGTTGCAACTCAAGTGGGTGCTGCGCCAAAATCTAAACTGACTGCGTTTATTGATGACAATATCTAAGCCCAGCATTTTCAGTAAAAAATACGCGACTGACAATCGCGTATTTTTTTCGGCTATAAATTGACAAAGCCGACATTTTCTCTTATATTTGCTACTCAAGAGATAAAGGATCTTAAATCCTGCCAATTTCTTACAAGACACATTACATAAGATGCCGCTCGGCAATAGAAATTGTTTTTCACATTTTTCTTTGAAACACTCAAACAGATCTCTGAATTGTTCTTTTGCAAATTCAATTGCTTTCGTTTGAATGCTTGTATGCGGCCGAATGTTACTCCCTTTCTAACCTGTACCTCAGAACTTTGATTCTATCTGACCACCTATGAATTTAACCGAACTCAAGAAAAAACCGATTGGCGAACTCATCAAGATTGCCGAGTTTATGGGCCTTGAAGGTATGGCTCGTAACCGTAAGCAAGACATTATTTTTGCCATCTTAAAACGTCATGCAATGAATGGCGAAGAGATTTTTGGTGATGGCGTTCTAGAAATTTTGTCAGATGGTTTTGGCTTTTTACGCTCAGCCGCAGGTTCTTATTTAGCAGGCCCTGACGATATCTATGTCAGTCCTTCTCAAATTCGTCGTTTTAACCTACGTACTGGCGACACCATTACTGGCACTATTCGTCCACCAAAAGAAGGCGAACGTTATTTTGCCTTACTTAAAGTTAATCAGATTAACTACGACACCCCTGAAAATTCACGTAATAAAATCTTATTCGAAAACTTGACCCCATTGTTCCCGACTGAACAGCTGGTGATGGAACTCGGTAATGGTACCACTGAAGATTTAACCACACGTGTGATCGACTTGGTGGCACCGATTGGTAAAGGTCAACGTTCAATCATTGTGGCACCGCCAAAAGCCGGTAAAACCATGTTGCTGCAAAGTATTGCGCAATCGATTGTTCGTAATAACCCAGAAGCTATTCTGATTGTGCTTCTCATTGATGAACGTCCAGAAGAAGTCACCGAGATGGAACGTACCGTTCGCGGTGAAGTGGTTGCGTCGACCTTTGATGAATCACCTGCACGTCATGTTCAAGTCGCTGAAATGGTGATTGAAAAAGCCAAACGTCTGGTTGAGCACAAAAAAGATGTGGTGATTCTGCTGGATTCGATTACCCGTCTGGCACGTGCGTATAACACGGTGATTCCTTCATCAGGCAAGGTTTTGACCGGTGGTGTAGATGCGCATGCATTAGAACGTCCTAAACGTTTCTTCGGTGCTGCACGTAATATTGAAGAAGGTGGTTCACTCACCATTATCTCTACTGCCCTGATTGAAACAGGCAGCAAGATGGATGAAGTGATCTACGAAGAATTCAAAGGTACAGGCAACCAGGAAATTACTCTGGATCGCCGTATTGCTGAAAAACGTGTCTTCCCTGCGATGAATATCAAGAAATCTGGTACTCGCCGTGAAGAACGCCTGATGTCAGAAGACAATCTGCGCAAAGTCTGGATTCTGCGTAAGCTGCTGCATACTCAAGATGAATTGGCAGCGATGGAGTTCTTACTGGATCGTATGAAAGAAACCAAGACCAATGATGACTTCTTTGATCAGATGAAACGCAAAGCCTCGAATTAAAATTTCAAATGAAAGGTCACCTAAGCGGTGGCCTTTTTTTAGGTTGACATAAATTACACAATGAAACAATCGAGCCTCATTTATGTAAACTTATTTTTAAGTTTTTGATTAATAAAATAATCAAATTAAAAATTGTATAACTTTTAAAAACTTAACAAGCCTTTCTCCAATCTAAATGTTTCATTCCATTGTTATTTTCTGTTAAAAACTTATGATTTTTTAGCATTTTTCAGTACTTTTTTGAGTCTTGCTAGTAGCAATTAAAAAGGCGCAGTGATAGCATATTTGCAGACCAGTTAGACTGCTCCTGCGTTGTTAGTCCCTAACACAATTAGGAACAATAAAAGCACTTAACAGACTAACTTAGGTTTTTTTTAATCTCAATTTTTAGAGAGTGATGCCATGTTATTCAAAAAAATCGCTATTGCTGCTGCAGTTGCTACTACTCTAGCTTTCGTTGGTTGTGCTAAAAAAGCTGACGACGCTGCTGCTGACGCTAACCAAGCTGCATCTGAAGCTGTAGAAGCTGCTTCTGAAGCTGAAGCTGCTGCTGACGCTGCTGCTGTAGAAGCTACTTCTGAAGTTGCTGCTTCTGAAACTGCTGCTGTTGCTGAAGCTGACGCTGCTGCTGCTGTTGCTGTTGACGCTGCTGCTGACGCTACTGCTGCTTCTGAAGCTGCTGCTCAATAATCTTTTAGATTATTCAGTACAAAAAAAGAGAGCCTTGAGCTCTCTTTTTTTTTATTTTAAAAACTGAAATTTAGAAAAATAACAGAATTTTAAAAAAAGCAGATCAGTTGATCTGCTCATTTCCCACACGTTGACGGAACTTCTGTCCCGCACGGAAGGTCACCACACGGCGTGCAGAAATCGGAATTTCTTCACCCGTTTTAGGATTACGGCCTGGACGTTGACGCTTATCACGCAACTCGAAGTTACCAAAACCCGAAAGTTTTACTTGTTCGCCTGAGATCAGCGCTTGGCTGATCTCATCGAAAAACAACTCAACCATTTGTTTTGCTTCACGACGGTTTAAACTCGTGAGCTCACTTAAATGATCAGCCATTTCTGCTTTAGTTAGTGCTGTCATGAAGCCCTCAATGTCGCTTGGTAAGTGTTTTCTAACACTTGAAGGATATTATCCATACCTGATTTAATTTCAGCATCTTCCAGTGTACGGCTTGGATGCTGCCAGAGAAGTGCAAATGCCAGTGAGCGTTTCCCTTCTTCTACTCCTTGTCCAGTGTACACATCGAATAACCACGTCGAGTCTAAAAGCTCCCCACCTGTTTGTTCGATAAGTCCCTGAATTTCGCTAACATTAATCTTATCACTAATTAAAAGCGCAATATCACGTCGAACCGATGGAAAACGTGATAATTCTGTAAAATTAGATACATAAGTTTGCAAAACAGCTGTTTGATCCAATTCTGCCACCCAAGTCGTTGCCAGATCAAGCTCGTCTTCCAGAGAAGGATGTAGACGCCCTAGGTAACCAATTGATTGACCATTCACGAGAATTTCTGCGGATTGACCTGGGTGTAACCAGCTACGCTCTGAACGTACATATTCCACTTTGACACGGCCGGCAGCCAGAATTTCTTCTACATCACCTTTAAAGTCAAAGAAGTCCATTGCAGCAGGTTTAGCATGCCAAGATTCAACATGACGTGAACCGGTTGCAATCAGCGCAAAGGTTGGAATCTGTTTTAAATCATGAATGCTGCTGGCTTCCTGATAGTCAAAACGTAAACCCAGTTCAAAGAAGCGTACACGGCTTTGCTGACGGTTAACATTGTACTGAACACAAGGGATCAGACTAGACAACAAGGTAGAACGCATGACAGCCAAATCACTTGAAATTGGATTTGCTAATGCTAATGGATTCACACCGGAATTAAGTTGCTTTTCAAGCTTCAAGTCAGCGAAGCTAAAACTGATCGCCTCTTGATAGCCTAAAGTCACCGCCGTTTGACGTAATTGACCCAGTTCAAACTGATCCTGGTATTTTGCCAACTTCACATCAATCACAGGCAGACTGATTTGAATGTTGTCATAGCCATGAATACGTGCAACTTCTTCAATCAAATCCTGATAAATCACCATATCATAACGATGTGATGGCGGAACTACAGACCATTCGCCTTCTGCTTTTACCATCACCGTGCAACCAAGGCGTGTCAAGGCATCAGTAATAAAATCGCTTTCAACTTTATAACCTAATAACTGATCGACTTGAGCTTGGTTTAATTCAATCGCATCACGTTTTGGCAAAAGTTCAGCTTTTTCCGCCACGGTGATTGGTCCAAATTCACCGCCAGCCAGCTCAGAAATAAGCTGAGATGCACGGTGCATTGCAATTAATGGCAATTCAAAGTCCACACCACGTTCATAACGTTGTGAGGCATCCGTATGTAAACCAAAGCTACGGGCACGACCGGCAATATGTAATGGTGCGAAGAAAGCAGATTCCAGGAAAATTTCAGTGGTTGCATCACTGACTGCTGAAGACAGGCCACCCATGATACCGGCAATCGCCAATGCTTTTTCGTCATCCGCAATCACCATCACGTTGTCAGAAAGCTCAACGTCTTGCTCGTTTAAAAGCACAAGTTTTTCGTCCGCAGTGGCTTGACGTACATGGACTGCGCCTTGCACTTTAGCAGCATCAAATGCATGTAGCGGTTGACCCAGCTCCATCAAGACATAGTTGGTAATATCGACCAGAATACTGTGCTGACGAATACCTGAACGTGCTAATGCGCGTTCCATCCATACAGGAGTCGCTGCCTTGGTATTGACGTTTTTGATCACACGACCTAAGTAACGTGGACAGCCTTCAGTGCTGACTACAACCTGCTTTTCATCAGCAATGGTTGCAGTCACTTCTTTAATTTCAGGCGCAGTCACTGGCAATTGGTTAATCACACCAATTTCACGTGCGATCCCGCGAATGCTGAAACAGTCACCACGGTTCGGCGTGATACTGATGTCAATCACATTGTCATCAAGATCCAGATATTCACGAATGTTGACACCCACAGCTGCGTCGTCTGGTAGCTCTAACAGACCGTCAATTTTATCTTCGAGATCAATCTCAGAAGCGCCGCACAGCATCCCTTGAGACTCAATACCACGTAGCTTGCCTTTCTTGATTTTGAAATCACCCGGCAATACCGCACCAATGGTTGCTACAGGCGCTTTCATGCCTGCACGTACGTTTGGCGCGCCACAGACGATTTGTAATGGCTCAGCTGTACCGATATTCACAGTGGTCACACGTAAACGGTCTGCATCCGGATGCTGTTCTACTGTCAGAACTTCACCAACCACTACGCCTGTAAATGCTTTTGCTGCAGGAGCAAGTTCATCAACTTCAAGACCCAACATGGTCAATTGATCAGAAAGCTTGTCGCTATCGATGGCTGGGTTGACCCATGTGCGTAGCCAATTTTCGCTAATTTTCATTGATATAAAACCTGTAATTCAAATCTCTAGAATCCCCCTCTGACTCCCCCTTTTTCTAAGGGGGAGAACCCCATTTATTTCGTGGAGTACCTCTCCTTTCTTAAAGGAGAGGTTAGGAGAGGATTAAATAAAAAGTTTTAAGCAAACTGGCGTAAGAAACGCACATCATTCTGGAAGAACATACGTAAGTCGTTCACACCGTAGCGCAACATCGCAAAACGTTCTACGCCCAGTCCGAAAGCAAAGCCTTTGTATTTCTCAGGGTCAATGCCGGCAGCTTGTAGCACATTTGGATGCACCATACCGCAGCCCAAAACTTCTAACCAGCGACCGCGTTCATCCATGATATCCACTTCAGCACTCGGCTCAGTGAACGGGAAATAAGATGGACGGAAGCGTACTTTCAAATCTTTTTCGAAGAATTCATTCAGCAGGTTAATCAACAAACCTTTCAGTTCTGCGAAGCTGGTATTTTCAGCCACATACAAACCTTCGATCTGATGGAACATTGGCGAATGGGTTTGATCCGAGTCACAACGATAGACACGACCCGGACACACGATCTGGATCGGTGGCTGTTGTGTTTCCATGGTACGGATCTGTACACCAGACGTATGCGTACGTAGCAAATGATTTACATCGAAGTAAAAGGTGTCATGCATGGCACGCGCCGGGTGATGCCCCGGAATATTCAGCGCTTCAAAGTTATGATAGTCATCTTCAACTTCAGGACCAGTGGCCACCGTAAAACCGGCTTTGGTAAAGAACTGACAAATACGCTCTTGTACCTGGGTTACAGGGTGGATACTGCCCACCTGTTGACCACGACCGGGCAAGGTAATATCAATGGTTTCGCTTGCCAATTTTTGTTCTAACGCCGCTTTATGCAGTTCAGCTTGACGTGATGTTAATGCAGCGGTAATGGCTTCGCGTACAGCATGGATTTGTGCACCGAAGACTTTACGTTGTTCAGGATCCATTTTACCAAGCGACTTAGATTGTTCCGCGAGCTGGCTTTTTTTCCCCGTAAATTGCACTCGTACTTGATCAAGTGCAGCAAGGTCTTCTGCTGCTGCAATCGCAGCGAGCGCTTCAGTGGTCAGGGCTTCCAGTGACATAGTAACTCTCAAAGCAACAGGTTAAAAAATATTTTAAAACCCCACATTCTAACAGTTTTTAGACACTTTGATGAAGATACGTTTTAAGGAAAATTAGATTGGCATGATTAAATATAAAAAGTATAAGATAAACACAATATCAATCAGATCAAATCACTATGGCACTCGATCAAATTTGGAAACAGCAGCTGACCTTGGTCACTTATGGCAATGAGTATCTGACTCAGGACCTGAGTTTCAATCGTTGGATTCAACATTCCATTTTTAATCAGCATCAGTTTGCCTTCCGGGATCTGATGTCACAGCACCTATTGGCCCAGCATTTTCAGATTTGGCTGGAAGGACTTAAAAAACAAGGGGTTCGCCGACTAAGCTTGCATCGCTCGGATTTACTGGTTGATGAAAAAAATCCGAATGCCAATGTCGAGCTGCTACCTCTGGCGCATTTTATCGTCAGCCATGGTGCCAAAGCCAAAACTGCCTGGATTATTGGCAAAGAATTGCCGGAATGGTATAGCTCAGACAATGATTACGAAGCGCCTAAATCGCAGCAGTCCCCTTTACGTCATGAAACATTCTGGTGTTATGAGCTGAATCCCAAACTGGCCAAGCGTATTGACACAGATCTGGAAGCACCGAACTGGGACGATATCCAGGCTTATACCAATTATGAGTTATTTGAAAGCAGCCTAGCTCAAGATTTTATAGAACCGGCGTATACCAATCTTCCATACTACGGCACGATACCTGCAATTCAGGCAGATACAGAAAGTCATTTGGCCCTGATTCCGACCGACTATTCAGCTGATTATGCCCATCAGACTTTATACCGGCTAGATGCCTTAAATGAGTTTATTCAAACTAAAATTCAACATCCCTATACGTCAGATGGTGAAGTCCTGAGCCCAGATCAGCAGCTCAATTTACGCCACTTTTCACAAAAAATTGATGATTTAAGTGCCAAATTCATCAGCAAAGTTGCCAACCACTATAAAATTGCACAGCTCACCCCAAAAGTTGCGCCTGACCCATTTGTGGGTATGAGTACCGAACACCGTTCGCCCAAAATATCTAAAGCGGAAAAACCTCAAGATCCGGGCAAATCTAATTCTGCAAATGTACTGACCTTGATTGTGATTACCGTGATTATCTGTCTGATTGGCTACTATTTTGGTCTTTAAGATTTCAGCAAGAAAATATTAACTTCTTGGATAAAACTTAGCCGAATCCAGTGGATATGTCGATATTCGACAGCAGAGATGAGCTTGAAATAATGCTGTCGGTTTTCGCGATGAGTTTTGATCATTCATCAAACAATTGAATCTCAACTCAACCAGGGTTTGATATTTTTTCGATTATTTGAATTTAACCGCAATTATTTTTTACTCAGCGCTCGAGATAATGCTCTTTTTATTGCTCAGTAAAGATGGAAATAAAAGGTTAAATTCAAGCAGATTACAGTATTAGTTTCAGCCCATTTTTCTGAAATAGTATCGGTGTCGTTATTCGCAAACTTAACTTTTTTTAGTCTGATCGATGGGCGACCATATTTCACGAAAATCGCGCATTAGCTATTTCCCATTTTTCAGGCAAAAAAAGACCGCCAAATGGCGGTCTTTTTTCAAGTCATAAAGACTTATGCAGCCAACGCATCTTTTGCTTTTTGAGCAATCGCAGCAAACGCAACTGCGTCATGCATAGCGATGTCAGCAAGAACGCGACGGTCAATGATTACTTGAGCTTTTTTCAAGCCAGAAATCATGCGGCTGTATGACAAACCGTTTTGACGTGCACCAGCATTGATACGTGCAATCCACAAAGCGCGGAATTGACGTTTCTTCTGACGACGGTCACGGTATGCATATTGACCAGCTTTGATTACCGCCTGGAACGCTACGCGGTAAACGCGTGAACGAGCACCATAGTAACCTTTAGCGCGAGCAAGAATTTTTTTGTGACGGCGATGAGCCTGTACACCACGTTTTACACGAGCCATTTATAATCTCCTTAGATGTACGGGCACATACGACGAACTGAAGCAACGTCACTTACGTGAACCATTACACAGCCGCGCAATTGACGAATACGCTTAGCAGATTTTTTGGTCAAAATGTGGCGTTTGAACGCTTGTTTACGCTTAAAACCGTTAGCAGTCGCTTTAAAGCGTTTAGCTGCACCACGGCGAGTTTTCATCTTAGGCATAACAACCTCTTTTGAACACCTGTTCGGCTCGTTTGCACCATTACAAAACGACCTGCAGGTAAGGGAGCGAGTATTCTAAAGCATCTTTGTTTAAAACAAAAGCATCTTCATCCAATAAGCGAATTTAAACAGGATGGTTTTATGATTTCACTTTAAAAATAGTGCGCAAAACAGAATCAGAAAAATCGCTTCAGGTTTAGAACAGGGCAAAAGCCGCATAAATAAACAGATAACGTCCAATTTTCGCCAGGCTGACAATGAGTAAAAATCGGGCAAAGTTTTCTTTCAGTAGTCCTGCAATTAAAGTAATGGGATCTCCAATAATAGGCACCCAGCTCAGCAGCAAAGACCAATAGCCATATTTCTGATATATCATTTGTGCCTTGAGCATCTTGTCTTCTGACACCGGAAACCATTTTTTATTTTTATAATGCTCGATTTTGAGCCCCAGATACCAGTTGACACAGGAACCCAGAATATTCCCCAGACTGGCCACCGCAATTAACAGTGCCACACTATGGCTTGCCTGTACCAAAAGACCAAGCAGCACAGCTTCAGACTGTAAAGGCAGTAATGTCGCTGCACCGAAGGCTGATAGAAAGAGCAGAAACAGGCTCATGCCAGTATTAATGGCTTAAACGCAGTTTTTTCTTGGCTTTGCTATATTCCCAGCTGGACCACAGTACTGCTGCCACCATTGCCATGATCCGTCCCCATTTATACTGCTGAGTAATGGGTTCAATCGCTGCACGCAAAATCTGCTGATCTTTGGTATTGAGAGCAGCAATTACCTGATCAATATGTACAATTTCAGCAATATAAAGCACTAAACATGCAGCAATACCGAAGAGAATACTCCAGTAAATTCGGGTATTGCTTTCAACAATCTTGGTAAAATTCAGAAGAAAATCGTTCATATATCCATCCAATAAAAAACCACCTTAAGGGTGGCTTTATTTATTTAAGGCTATTTTAGCATAAAGGCTGCAGCTTAACTGACCTGTATAGCAAGCGCTTTCTGAACCGCAGGACGTGCATTCAAGCGATCGATATATTTAGCCACTTCAGGATAATCTGCCAGATTAATCTGCTGCCAGTCGTGTCGCAACAACCACGGGAATATCGCCATATCGGCAATCGAATATTCACCAGCCACATAATCCTGCCCGACCAGCTGCTTGTTTAACACGCCATACAGACGTTTGCTTTCATTGACATAACGCTCGGTGGCATAGGCGATACGTTCAGGCGCAAAACGGCTAAAGTGATGATTTTGCCCAAGCATCGGGCCTAGTCCACCCATTTGCCACATCAGCCATTGTTCTACCTGAATACGTTTGATTTCATCTGTCGGATAGAACATGCCGGTTTTACGACCTAAATACTGCAAAATCGCACCCGATTCAAAGATTGAAATCGGCTGGCCATCTGGCCCTTCCTGATCGACAATCGCCGGAATTTTATTGTTAGGAGAAATAGCCAGAAAGTCAGACTGGAACTGGTCATTTTCCAGAATATTAATCGGAAAAATTTGATACTTCAGCCCCATTTCTTCCAAAGCAATGCTAATTTTATGGCCATTGGGGGTGCCCCAATAATATAAATCGATCATTTTTTTAATACTCCCTGCACTTTATCTATGCCATGATGCATTCAACATAGAGGATTCAGCCAGAAACAACAAGTCTGTATTTTAAAAATATTTTTATATAAATATCATTATCTTAATAAAAATTCATGTATTTTTTTATTTTTTATCTTGAAAATTTTTACAGCAGACACATATTTATTTGTGCATAAGGATTGCGTCAATCTTATGTACTGTCGATGTCTGACATGACAGATCTTATTTTCTTGTTTTTATAACTTTGCTTAATCGAGAAGGTTCTAATCATGAGCAACTTAAATCTTCATCCTCTGTTTCGTCGTAGTATCGGTTTTGATCGCTTGAATGACTTTATTGACTATGCCATGCAAAGTGATGCGCCGAATTATCCCCCGTATAATATCGAAAAGCATGGCGAAAATAATTATCGGATTGTGGTCGCAACTGCGGGTTTCCGTCAGGAAGAACTCGACATTCGTCTGGAAAATAAGTTACTGACCATTTTAGGTAAGCCTGAAAACCAGAGCAATGACCATACCGAATTCTTGCACAAAGGCATTGCACGACGTACATTTAAATTGTCTTTGCGTCTGGATGAATATATTGAAGTACAACAGGCAGATTATGAAAATGGTCTATTGATCATTGACTTGCAACGTATCATTCCAGAAGAGAAATTGCCGCGCCAAATTCCGATTGGCAATAAACTGCTGATCGAAAATGATGAAAAATCAGTTGAATAAGCTGGATTTGACTTAAAAGAAGGGCCCAAAAGGGCCTTTCTTTTTGACTCCAGATTCTCTAAGCTCATTAAAACAATACGCTTTATGATCATAAAAATAAGCTATGAACGCGTCAGAAAAAATCCTGTTTCATCAGAGTAGTCCGATCATGCGCGCTATTGGATATTTACTACTCTGTTATCCTGTTGGCATATTCAGCATTTTTTATTTAAGCAGTCTGCGTAGCAATTCCAGCTTTCTGCAAGGATTGTTATTTTTATGGCAAGAGTCGCCTGGCTTTTATGTTTATATCGGCGGCTTTCTTGGTCTTTCGCTGCTCATGCTGGGAACCAAACTAAAAATAACGTCTCAGGCAATTTATTATACTTTGGCCGGTTTCCGGATCAGCCTCTGCTTAAAACGGCACTCGGTACACTATAGCTTTCTGAATCCTCGATACGATTCTCTCAAAGCCCATCTCAAGCGCTGGCTGAGTAGAACTCCAGCGCATCTCATCAGTCAACGCGATGGCACGCTAGATTTTAGATTATGCCAGCCTGATCTGATCAATCAAATCTGTCTCGGATTTTTCAGGATTCAATTATCAATGTTTTCCCGGCAACAGGCTCAACAGATTATGCAGGCCATACAAACTGCTTGGAATTTTAGGGCATAAAAAAAGCCCTGCATCTGCAGGGCTTTTTTCGCTTCATGAGTGCTTACTTTTTCTTTTTAGGACCAAGCAGCATACCCATTTGACGGCCTTCCATTTTCGGCATCTGTTCAACAGTACCGAATTCAGCCACGTCAGCTTCAATTTTTTGCAATTGAGCCAGACCCAACTGTTGGTGCGCCATTTCACGGCCACGGAAACGAAGGGTGATTTTCACCTTGTTACCTTCTTCAAGGAACTTGATGATTGCACGTAGTTTTACGTTGTAATCACCAACATCAGTACCCGGGCGTAGCTTGATTTCTTTCACCTGGACTTGATGTTGTTTTTTCTTCGCTTCTTTCTGCTTTTGCTTAAGATCAAACAAATGCTTGTTGAAGTCCATGATCTTACATACTGGTGGCTCAGCATTGGCTACGATCTCGACAAGATCAAGTTCCACACTTTCTGCTGCGCGCAGGGCTTCAGCTAAGCTTACAATCCCTTTTTGCTCACCATTTTCGTCTACAAGACGGACTTCTTTCGCACGAATTTCATCATTCAAGGCAGGACGGTTTGATTTGTTACCGCCCTGTTGATTACGGTCAGGCTGTTTAATCGCTGTTACTCCACAATGTACCGGCCGCGTTCGGCAACGGCTGCTTTTACTAGGTCAACGAAAGCATCGATTGACATAGTACCCAAATTTTTTCCTGAGCGGGTACGGACGTTTACTGTACCTTCTTCAACTTCCCGGTCCCCAAGTACCAGTAAGTAAGGAATACGCTCTAAAGTACGTTCACGAATCTTAAAGCCGATTTTCTCATTTCTCAAGTCAGAAATTGCACGAATACCGTTTTCTTTAAGTTTTGCGACAACTGACTCACATGCTTCTGCCTGAGAATCGGTAATATTCATCACACACGCTTGCATCGGCGCCAACCAAGGTGGCATGAAGCCTGCGTAGTGTTCAATCAGTATACCAATAAAACGCTCAAAACTGCCAAGAATTGCACGATGTAACATTACTGGCTGATCGCGGTCGTTATCTTCTGTGACATAAGACGCATCTAAACGTTCTGGCAAGTTAAAGTCACACTGAATGGTACCACACTGCCAGACACGCCCCAGACAGTCTTTCAGAGAGAATTCAATCTTTGGACCATAGAATGCACCCTCGCCCGGCTGAAGCTCCCATTCAAGACCCGCAGCATCTAAAGCATCTGCTAAAGATTTTTCAGCCATATCCCAAAGTTTGTCATCACCGACACGTTTTTCAGGACGTGTTGATAATTTCATTTGTACTTCTTCGAAGCCAAAATCTTTGTATACGTCGAGTGTCAATTTGATAAAGTCTGCAACTTCAGGCCCAATCTGTTCTTTGGTACAGAAGATATGCGCATCATCTTGGGTAAAGCCACGTACACGCATAATGCCGTGTAAAGAACCTGATGGCTCGTTACGGTGACATGAACCAAATTCTGCCAGACGTACCGGAAGATCACGGTATGATTTTAAACCCTGGTTGAACACTTGTACGTGACAAGGACAGTTCATTGGTTTAACCGCGTAGTTACGGTTTTCAGAATGCGTGGTGAACATGTTGTCTGCATAGTTGGCAGCATGTCCTGATTTTTCCCACAGCGTGAAATCAACTACTTGCGGGGTACGGATTTCTTCATAGCCGTTGTCTTGCTGAACTTTACGCATGTATTGTTCAAGTACCTGGTAAATGGTCCAGCCGTTCGGATGCCAGAACACCATACCCGGTGCTTCTTCTTGCATATGGAACAAGTCTAGCGCTTTACCAATTTTACGGTGATCGCGTTTTTCTGCTTCTTCAATACGTTTTACATAAGCTGCAAGCTGTTTCTTGTCTGCCCACGCTGTACCATAAATACGTTGTAACTGTTCGTTTTTCGCATCACCGCGCCAGTAAGCACCAGAGATTTTAGTCAGCTTGAACGATTTTAAGAATTTGGTATTTGGTACGTGCGGACCACGGCACATATCCAAGTAATCTTGATGGTAGTACAAGCCCATTTGTGTTTCTTCAGGCATGTCGTTGATCAAGCGTAATTTGTATTCTTCGCCACGCGCTGTGAATTCTGCAATCACTTCGTCACGCGGGGTCATTTTTTTCACAACATCATAGTCTTGATCGATGAGCTTTTTCATACGCTCTTCGATGACTGCCATGTCGTCTAATGTGAATGGACGTGGCATCCAAATGTCATAGTAGAAACCTTCTTCAATGACCGGACCAATGACCATCTTTGCTTCTGGGAACAGTTGCTTAACCGCATGACCCACCAAATGCGCGCAAGAGTGACGAATAATTTCGACACCGGCTTCGTCTTTAGGCGTAATAATTTGTAAGGTTGCATCTTCAGTGATGAGATCAGACGCATCCACTAAACGGTCGTTTACACGACCAGCAACGGTATTTTTTGCAAGACCAGGACCAATGCTGAGTGCAACGTCCATCACAGATACGGCTTGATCAAACTGTTTTTGATCGCCATTTGGCAAAGTGATAATTGGCATAAGAAATCCTTAAGGAGTGATGCCCCGTACCATGGAGCATGTCACCGCGAGATTATGATCGAGGAAAACCTCAAAAGATAAAAACGGTGGATAAATAAAATCGATTCGAATTTTACACGGCTTGGCCGCATGATTAAACCTTTTCCCCAATAAAAATCAGATTTACTCCCAAATCTTTCCCTGATCTTTAAAGACTTAGGCTCATCTCTTAATTCAAAATGTGGTTATTCCCGGAAAGTCTGCCACTCAATAAATGTTCTCTCACGATAAACATAGAGCTGGGCAAATTGTGGAATGATGGCTTCACTTTGTGTCGGCCTTAAAAACACATAATCATCGACATGAATATTGCATTGCCTAGGTACCTGAAGCATTTCCTGATTACTACTGCGACCATACAACAGATGCGGCCGGCTTTTTTCAGGATAAATATAATCTGCCTGCCAATAGCCACCATAGATAAACAGTGCTTTATGCCGATGCGGCAAATGATTCAGCATTTCCAGACCCGGAATCTGGCTATAAGACAATACCTTTAAAATCGGTGTGGCAATCCAGAGCGCACATTTTAAAACGGATAAATTGTCCAGATCGAAGTCACTGGGTTTGAGCAGCATCGAGCCAAAAGCCAGATCATTACAGACACTCTGCTGGCAGTGCTGCATAAAGGTCGGACTGCCACCACCGTTAAAACACAAATCTGCCCGCCATAAATCGGGGAATTGCTGCTGAATAGTATTTTTATATTGTTGATAAATCTGCTGCGATTGCTGATAACTTTTTTCGGGGCTTTTCAAAATATTCGGCAATTTGGCGACATGTGCATCATAGCCCATCAACCCTGAAAGCCTGAGAGCGACGGGATATTGCTGAATAAGTTTGAGTAAGGCTATCAACTGTTGCTGGCTACTCACCCCACCACGATGTAAGCCGACATCAATTTCAATATTGATATTTAACTGAAGATTAGATTCTTGAGCGAATTGCAGATATTGCTTCAAGCGTTTTATGTCATCGACCAGCCATTGAATATTGCTTTGATCATTTGCTTTATTTTGTTCAGGAACGTTTTGATAAAAATGTTGTACCGCATGAATCGGCATTGGCTTACCCAGCAAGATATCGGCCTGTTCAAATGCTCTCATCATTTCTAAAAGATGGGGTAAATGAAATACCATAAATCGTCGGGTATTCAGCTTTTCACTGGCCAGTTTGAGTAGCTGGATACTGGCTAGAGACTTCACCACCAGACGCGGCTTGAGCTGCGCAGGGATTTTTGCCTGTACAATCTCCAGATTCTGCTGATATTGAGCCAGATCCAGAATCAGTTGCGGTGTACCAGTTCCCTGCTGCTGCAAATCTCGGGTCAGTTGCTGAAAATACTTCGATTGCATAATTCGCTCCTGCTATTCAGACAAAAATAACTGCTGTAAATGCGGATTCAGCCATTTTTGCTGCGGATCCAGTTGCTGGCGCAATCTCATAAAATCATCCCATTTTGGGTAAAGATCACACAGCGAAGCGGCTGTCATGCTGTGCAACTTTCCCCAATGTGGCCGTCCCTGATACTTCTGAAAAATCGGCTCGACCAGATCGAAAATAGCTCGGCAATCCTGTTTATAAAATTGATGAATCGAAATCGAAACCGAATCACGCTGATAAAAAGGACTCAGCCAGATCTCATCGCCTTTGACATAACGGAATTCGATCGGGAAAAACATCGGCACATTCTGCTTCCTTAAGGTGGCTAAAACCTCCTGCAGACATTGCAAGCCGGAATCGACCGGAAGCTGATATTCCATTTCATTAAATCTGGTCTGACGCGGAGTCGGAAAAATCCGGGATGACCAATCTACATAACAACTCGGTTTAACAAAAACACTGAGCAGTTTTTGCAGATAAGGATTAGATGCAGGAATAAATCGGGTCAATTCAGAACACAAGCTCAATAACGCATCTTCAGATGGCCAGTTCTCCTGCCTTGGCTGAATTTCATCATCCGTTTCATCCAGGGTTTTTAGCATGACCTGATCAGAATGAAGAAAAGCCCAAAATTCAATATGCCGGTGCTGATGTTTCCATTGATCGATATGCGCAAATACTTCTTTTAATGGACACAGCCGAATCTGTTCTTTTAATTTATAGCGCGGACGATTTTGCAGGGTAATTTTGGTCAATATCCCCAGACTACCTAACGCCACACGCCCCGCTTGAAATATCTCGGTATTCTGCTGATGATCACATTGCAACAGCTCTCCATCTGCAGTCAGCAATTCAAAACCGTCCACAAAAGCAGATAAACAGGGTAAATCGATGCCGGTGCCATGCGTTCCCGTGGAAATCGCTCCCGCCAGACTTTGCTGATCAATGTCACCCTGATTGGGTAAAGCTTGATTGATCGGGGCAATATATTCACCTAAATCATATAAACGCGTACCAGCGTGCACGGTACATTGAACTTTTGCCTCATCCAAAGCCACCACACCTTTTAAATGATCGAGATGAAGCAGCACATCATTGGTTTTAGCCAAAGCACTAAATGAATGCCCCGCACCTACTGCACGAATCTTTGCCTGTGACTTCACCAAACCTTGTAATTCGCTTATTTCTCTGGGCTGAAAAACTTGAGGAGCGCTGTGCTGACTCCCTGACCAGTTTCGCCAGACTGCATTCGCCTGTTGTATTTTCATTATTATTCTCTGGCTCATATTATTTTACTGACTCAATTAGAGTAAAATACCTAAAAAATCAAATATGGGAACCCACGGGTTCAAAAAAATCAAATAGGGCTAAATATTTTAATTAATATTCAATGACTTAAAATTTATATTAATTTACTCGACTAAAGCATAAATGCAAGATTTCGAAGAAGTGCATATCTTTTCAAAAGGATATGAAAATAACGATACAACGGAGTTTTACCATGGTTAGCGCATACGATGAATTACCGCGTACCCCCGCAAATTTTGTAGCCTTGTCACCTTTACGCTATCTAGATCGTGCAGCTTATATCTATCCGAATCAAAATGCGATTATTCATGGTCAGCGCCGCATTACCTGGCGTGAAAAATACAATCGCTGCCGTCAGTTTGCCAACCAACTCCAAAAATTAGGCATCGGTAAAAATGATACCGTGTCTGTCCTGCTGCCTAACGTCCCTGCCATGATTGAAGCGCACTTTGCTGTGCCAATGGCAGGTGCGGTACTCAATACCTTAAATACCCGTCTGGATGCCAAGACGCTCGCCTTTATGCTGGAACATGCTGAAAGCAAAGTCTTATTGGTCGACCCTGAATTTACTGCACTTGCGACCGAAGCACTGGCGCTGGTTTCACAAGAAATTTATGTGATTGATGTGGCCGATGCAGAGTTTGAAGGTGAAGACAGCCGTATTGGTCAAATCGAATATGAAGACTGGATTGCCCAAGGCGATGCAAATTTTGACTGGCATTTGCCTCAAGATGAATGGGATGCCATCAGCTTAAGTTACACCTCTGGAACCACGGGTAATCCGAAAGGTGTGGTCTATCATCACCGCGGTGCCTACATTAATGCCGCCAGTAATATCATTGCTTGTGGCATGATGCCGCGTGCCACCTATTTATGGACACTGCCACTGTTCCACTGTAATGGCTGGTGCTTTGCATGGACTATGGCGGCCAACGGCGGAACCAACGTCTGCCTGCGTAAAGTCGATGCCGAACTGATTTTCAAACTAATTGCTGAACATAAAGTCGATTACTTCTGTGGCGCACCGATTGTCCTGTCAATGCTGATCAATACGCCTGAAGAGAAAAAGACCAAAATTGACCATCGTGTCGAAGTCATGGTGGCGGGTGCTGCCCCGCCGGCTGCAATTATTGAAGGCATGCGTAATATCGGAATTAATGTGACGCATGTTTACGGTTTGACTGAAACCTACGGCCCTTCTGCGCTCTGTGCATCACAGGCTGGCTGGAGTGATTTGTCTATTCAGGAACAGGCGCAATTGCATTCACGTCAGGGTGTGCCATATCCGCTACAAGATGGTATGAAAGTGCTTGATCCTGACACCATGCAGGAAGTTCCGCATGATGGTCAGACCATGGGCGAGATCATGTTCCGTGGCAATATCGTGATGAAAGGTTATCTGAAAAATCCGGAAGCGACCACAGAAGCCTTTGCCGGTGGCTGGTTCCATACCGGCGATCTGGCCGTGTGTCAGCCTGATGGCTATGCCAAAATTACTGACCGATCTAAAGACGTGATTATTTCCGGAGGGGAAAATATTTCCTCACTAGAAGTCGAAGAAGTGCTGTATCAGCATCCTGCCATTTTAACGGCAGCTGTTGTGGCCAAGCCGGATCCACGCTGGCAGGAAGTACCATGTGCCTTTGTAGAACTCAAAGCAGGACAAACTGCAACAGCGGAAGAGATTATGGAATTCTGCAAACAGCATCTGGCACGTTTTAAAGCGCCTAAAGATGTTGTGATTACCGAAATTCCAAAAACCTCGACCGGAAAATTGCAGAAATTTGTTTTACGCGAATGGGCCAAAGAACGCGCTGAAGGTGAGTTTTCTTAATTCCATACCAGTGTGTTTTTTCAAAATCTACTCAATAAAAAATCGTGCCAAGTTTTCTTAGCACGATTTTTTTAACTTACCTTCTCCAAACCTATCCCATAGGAAGAGGCTGATCAGAACAGTTACATCTCAACCATTTCCACGCCATCAATACGTGCCACAGTCATCAAGTCTTTATCACCACGACCTGAAACCGTCGCAATAATGATTTGATCCTTGTCCATGGTCGGTGCAAGTTTAGATACATAAGCCATAGCATGTGCGCTTTCCAGCGCCGGAATAATGCCTTCAATCTTGGTTAAATCACGGAAACCCTGTAGGGCTTCATTGTCCGTGATCGGTACATAGTTCACACGTTCCATATCTTTCAGGAAGCTATGTTCTGGCCCCACACCCGGATAATCCAGACCGGCAGAAATTGAATGCGTTTCAATGATCTGACCTTCTTTATCCGACATCAGGTAAGTTCGGTTTCCATGCAGTACACCGACATGACCGGCATTCAATGGCGCTGAATGTTTACCGCTTTCAATACCCAAACCCGCGGCTTCTACACCGTACATTTGCACATCTTGATCGTTCAGGAATGGATAGAACAAGCCCATTGCATTGGAACCACCACCAACACAGGCTACCAAGGCATCAGGCAGACGACCAGCTTGCTCCTGAATCTGACGGCGTGCTTCACGGCCAATAATCGACTGGAAATCACGTACCAGCTGCGGATATGGATGTGGGCCTGCCACGGTACCAATCACATAGTAAGTTGAATCGACATTGGTTACCCAGTCACGCATGGCTTCGTTCATGGCATCTTTCAAGGTTTTAGAGCCACTTTGTACAGGCACAACTGTCGCACCAAGCAAACGCATACGGTACACGTTCATGGCCTGACGTTTGACATCTTCAGCGCCCATAAATACCACGCACTCAAGACCTAAACGTGCTGCAATTGTGGCAGTTGCTACACCATGCTGACCGGCACCTGTTTCGGCAATAATACGTTTTTTGCCTGACAATTTCGCAAGCAAGGCCTGACCAATAGTGTTGTTGACCTTATGCGAACCGGTATGGTTCAGGTCTTCACGTTTCAGATAAATTTGCGCACCACCCAACTCTTTCGACCATCGTTCAGCATGATATAAAGGACTCGGACGACCGACGTAAAACGCCAGATCACGGTCAAATTCTGCCAAAAACTGTGCATCATCTTTCATACGGAAGTAGAGCTTTTCCAAGTCTTCTAAAGCCGCCATGAGTGTTTCTGACACAAAACGTCCGCCATGAATACCGAAATGCCCGCGTTCATCCGGGAATTGGGTATAGTCAACTGCCTGACTGTTCTGGCTAGTACTTTGCTGATCCACGATGGACTCCTTGCATAAAGCGTTCTATGAGTTGTTGGTCTTTAATACCTTTTGCGGACTCGACACCGCCACTCACATCTACGGCATAGGCCTGTGTGGTGAGAATTGCCTGTTCGATATTGTCAGGATTTAAACCGCCTGCCAAGATCAAGGGAATATCAAGTTTGGGAAATGTCTCCCAATCGAAGCTGTGGCCCGTACCACCTTTCAGATCAGGATGCCATGCGTCTAACAGCACTGCACTCGCGCCAGCATCTTGATAACGTTGAATTTCTACAACTACGTCAAGATCAGGTTTGACCTGAATGGCCTTGTACCAGCGGCGTCCGACCTGTTGAGCGATTGTCTGACATTGTTCCGGCGTTTCATCACCATGGAATTGCACAATATCAAGATGAACCGTTTGCAAGATATCCTGAATCTCATTAGCTGAATGATTCACAAACAGTCCAACCACTTGCACATAAGGTGCAATGGCTTGAACCAGTTGAGCAGCTTGAGCGGCTGTAACAGCTCGGGGACTCGGTGGATAAAATACGAATCCTATCGCATCTGCACCTGCGTTCACCACAGCATGAACATCTTCGACTCGGGTGATTCCACAAATTTTGGCACGGGTTCGCATATTATTCTGGCTCTAGATCTACCAATGTCTTGAACAATCTATAAGATTGGGGCAAATCATTGTAATGCAATTTTTCCGGCTTGCGTAAAGTTCATCCGGATTATTCTTGCTGCAGATTGTGTATAAGGCATACAAACTTTATACTGCGCCCATCTTGCAACAAGCCAAAGTAGCCTCCTGCTTTAGGGAAGCTGGTGTAAATCCAGCACTGCCCCCGCAACGGTAAAAATGAAACGTCTATCAAATAAACCACTTCGGTTTACACCACTGCATCTTGATGTGGGAAGGTGGATAGACAGCAAAGCCTGTACTTTGCACATTTAAGTCCGGAAACCTGCTTGTTGTGTTCTATCACCCAATCATTCACGGGGAAGTGAATGTATGGAGCATTTCATGTCTATTCAATTTCAACCTACTGCCTTGGTAGGTGCGATCGCACTTGCGTTGGGTATCACTTCACCTGTTTTTGCTACCGAGCAAAAAGTTGCAAAAGCATCTTTGGATACCATTGTGGTGACTGCTTCTCGTAGTGAACAAAATATCAAAGATGTACCCGCGCGTATTTCAATTATTGAAGCTGCGACTCTTGAGCAATCTCCTATTGCTTCATTACCAAACTTATTGAAAAAAGAGGCTGCTTTAAACGTCGCTCAGCTCGGCGGTTATGGACAACAGTCCTCTATTTTTATGCGAGGTACAAGCTCTTCACATACACTCGTTCTTCGTGATGGCATGCGATTGAATACAGCATTAAGCAGTTCAGCTTCCTTACCTTTTATTGATACGACTGATCTCAAGCAAATTGAAATTTTAAAAGGCCCTGCATCCGTTCTATATGGCACAGATGCGATTGGTGGTGTGGTACAACTCGTGTCTAAAACACCTGAAAAAACATCTGCATTTATGACTGGTGAAATTGGCGAGAATAAAACCTACAAATCACTTGTGGGTGCCGATTTAGCTGAAGATGGTTTTTATGCGCAAATCCGTGGTCAACGTCTAGAAACTGACGGAAAATCTGTTCTAGATAATGAAGATGAAAACTATTCCTTTGACCAAAAAGGTTTCAGCACCAAATTTGGTGTCGACAAAGACCAATATGCGTTATCTCTTGATTACAGCCAAAATAAAGGCATAAGTGATTACAACGCAGGTAGCCTTACTTCACAAGATTTTGAAAATGAAATGTTTAACCTGAAAGGGCGCATTAACCTAGGTTCACAATTAGAACTCAATGCTCGCTTATCGCAGTTTGATGATCAACTCGATCAAAATGCTGCGAATTATCTGGGTCAGGTCGATTATTCATATAGCACCACTCAAGAAGCTGAAATGTATGCCAAACTCAATTTAAATGATCAGCATCATTTTTTATTAGGCACAACTTACAGCAAGCTTGATGGCGATGTGCTGTCCTATGGAATAGCCTATCAAGGTGATGTTTCATCACAAGGCTATTATGCACAACATCAATATCAATCAGACAAACTTAATACGCAACTTGGCATCCGTGTTGAAGACAACGAAAAATATGGCACCCATACGGTAGGCCAAGCCGCTGCACGTTATGCAATATCACCTCAACTCAGCGTCTATACGAATATCGGCTCTGCTTTCCGTTCACCGAATCTGAATGAGCTGTACAGTGGCGAATCTGCAAATCCAGACCTAAAAGCCGAAGAAAGCCTGTCTTATGAAATCGGCTTAGACCATGCTCTCACTCAAAACTCATCTGTTGCAATTTCTGTATATCAAAATGATATAGATCACATGATCCAAAAAGTAGATGGCAAGTTAAATAATATCAACGAAGCGACACTTCGTGGTGGCGAGCTTGCATCGAACTGGAAAAAAAACGATTGGTTCATTGATGCTGCTTTTGCATATGTGCAAGCTAAAGATAGCAAAGCGGATGTTGCTTTAGCTAAACGACCACGTCAGACCCTCACTCTGACTACAGGCCTGGAAAATGAAGTTTATGGAATGAGTGCTTCTCTTATTGCTCGTTCCAAGTCAAAAAGCTGGAGTGATTCAGACCATAATCCGGGCTATGCGACCGTCGATTTAAATGCCTACTGGAATATCAATCCACATGTCAAAGTCTTTACCAACATAGAAAATGTCGGTGATGTCCGTCATAAGATCGAATACAACTGGAATAATTATTATATTGATGAAGGCCGCCTCGCTTCTGCCGGTGTAACCTTTACATACTAAGTTCAGCGTTTCAATAAATACTTTTGAGCATCATGTCATGCCTATGGCATGATGCTTTTTATTTACAGCATTTAAAAATCAAGGAAATCACATGGGTCACCGTTTAAGTAAGATTTATACCCGCACAGGCGATTCAGGCACCACAGGTTTGGGTGATGGTTCTCGCGTTGCCAAAGACGATTTACGTATTGATGCGCTCGGTGATGTGGATGAACTCAATGCCGTGATTGGTGTATTACGTGCACAGATTTCAGCAAGCACGATTGAAGATAAAGCCACTTGGGACAAATCTTTAAGCCTGATTCAACACTGGTTATTTGATCTCGGTGGTGAAGTGTGTATTCCGGGTTTTAATCTGGTACAACCTGTGTCGATTGATTTTTTAGAAAATGATATCGACCGTATGAATGAAGCCTTGCCAATGCTCAAAGACTTTATTCTGCCTGCCGGCACTTTAGTCTGCAGCTTTGCCCATCAGGCGCGCGCAGTCTGCCGCCGGGCAGAACGTAGCGTGATGTCAGTCCACTCTCGCGACCAGAATATTCAGGCAGCGTCGCTACAACTGCTGAACCGTTTATCAGACTGGCTATTTGTAGCATCGCGCACCTTGCAACGCAGCGAGGGCGGTTCAGAAGTGCTGTGGCAAAAAAATATCAATGACAGCATCGAAAACTAGAATTATTTCTTGATTCTAAATCTAAAAATACGCGTCAGATGTATCTTGATTTTACAGTGCATCTGACGACAATAAGCCTTATCATCTTTTTGTCACATAGCACGCATACAATGAAATCAACTTCTCAATTTATGGGCAGTCTATGCGCATAATTGGTCATCGTGGTGCACGTGGCGAAGCCCCTGAAAATACCCTAGGCGGTTTTCAATATATTCAAGACATCGGTATTCGCGCCGTTGAGTTTGATGTGCGTCAGCTCAAAGACAATGCCTTAATCATCATGCATGATGACGACTTTGTGCGAACCACAGGTTTGCAAAAGCATTTATATGAATGCAATCGTCAAGATCTTGCACACTATAATCATGCTGTGACCTGGTCAGACTGGAATAAAGTCGAAGCCACTCCCCTTTTAAATCAGACCTTAAATGTCATTCGAGACTTTGAGCATATTGAAGTCGAAATCAAAAGTGTCGATTCCGAAGCTGCGGCTGAGAAAATTGCACTGGACGTTGCACAGCAACTGCAAGGCTATGAGCAGGCGGCCATCATTACCAGTTTTGATGCCAAAGTCCTACAAGCCTTCAAACAGCAAAATTCCCGGCTAAAACGCGGTTTACTCATCGAAACCGACCTAAAATATCAAGCGATTGATCAGGCGCTAGAACTGGATTGCTGTCATATTGGCTGGATGAATGAGCTGGCCAGCAAAGACCTGATTCAGGCCACCCAGGCTGCTGAATTGAATATCAGTGTCTGGACGGTCAATGATGTGAGCCGAGCCAAAGAGCTGCGTGATTGGGGAATTCAAGGGCTGATTACCGATTACCCAAAACTGATGCTGCAGCAACTCTAAAAAACACCCTGATTATTGATCAGTTCAAATCGTTTTATTTAAGACAGCTCGATTTCATGTCAAGCTATTAAAGCGTGTCTGACTTTTAGATTGATTCGACTTGAATGTTAAATTAATTTTCTATGAGATATATTCTGCAAATTTTCTGGCAATATTGTAGAAATGATGAACAGTTAAATCGCTTAATATTAGCCCAATTAAATAGTCTAAAAGACCGATAATCCTCAGTCACTTAGTCGAAAATCAAGCCCCGTCTAGACTGGCAAAATGGTCGTTTTTGCCCTACTTATCCTGTTACTGACAAGTACAATACAACCGTACAATAATGCTAGTGATGCTATAGGCCACATGCTAATATAAACAAGATAGGCTGCTGTTAAAATCAACAGTGGTTTCTGCTTTTTGTTAAACCTTCCGAGGTTCTAGGAGTGCTGTTGGAGATGAATGCTCCCTTACCCAAAGCCCCCATTAACTGGATTGCGGTGTTTGCATTGGTGTTATTACCCATTGTCGCACTGATTGCAATTCCGTTATATGCGTATCACCATGATTTTAGCGCCGCCGCTTGGATCAGCATGTTTGTTTTACTGGGCGTAAGCAGCCTTGGCATTACAGCAGGATACCATCGCCTGTGGGCACATCGTGCTTATGAAGCCACTCTACCATTAAAAATCATCTTAATGATTATGGGTACATTTGCTGTACAGAATAGTATCTTGTTCTGGGCATCTGGTCACCGTACTCATCATCGTCATGTCGATGATGTGGATCAAGATCCGTACTCGATCAACAAAGGTTTCTGGTATGCACATATCGGCTGGATGTTACGTGATTATCCATCAGGTGTGGCAAACTATAAAAATGCGCCAGATCTGTTAAAAGACAAAGTCGTCATGTTTCAGGACAAATACTATATTCCATTAGTGATTGCCGTTCATGCTGCTATTTTGCTTCCAATTGGCTGGGCAGTCGGCGATGTCTGGGGAGTCTTGCTGCTGGGTGGATTAGTGCGTTTAATCCTGAGCCATCATGTGACTTTCTTCATCAACTCGCTGTGTCACATGTGGGGTAATCGTCCTTATACCGACGAGAACACTGCACGTGACAACTTCGTACTTGCGATTGCCACCTGGGGTGAGGGTTATCATAATTACCACCACATTTTCCAGTACGATTACCGTAATGGCGTGAAATGGTGGCAATACGATCCAACCAAATGGTTGATCTGGACCTGCTCTAAACTGGGTTTAGCCAAAAACTTACGTCGTATTCCTAGCTTTAATATCAAAAAAGCGGAACTGGCGATGAAGTTTAAATATGCTGAACAGGATCTTGCGGTCTATGGTCATGATGTTTCTGAAGACATCATTACTGTGAAAACCAAGATTGCTCAGGAATATGATGCCTTTACCCAAACTTTAAATGACTGGGCCAAACTGAAAGAGCAAGAAATTCAGGTGAAAAAGGCTTCTATGGCAGAAAAAATTCACCAGATGGATGACAAACTGAAAGTTGAATTCCAGCTGGTTGAACAGCGTTTATCCCATCACCGGGCAACCTTGAATCTACTGGTTCGTAATTTGAAAAAATCAGCAGTATCTTAATAAAAACTGCTCACAAAAAAGCCCCAATCGGGGCTTTTTTATGTCTGAAAGATAACTTGAACTCTCGTTTATACAACAGTTTTCTACAGGCAACTTTGTTATAGTCAAGGTATTCCAAGCCTGTACTGAGTGCCATGTATTTTAACTCTCGTTATCAAACCCTTCCTGCTGCCCTTTATCACCATCAAGTTCCGCTGCCGTTGAAAGGCGCAAAAGCCGGGCATTTTAACGTAGCTTTGGCAGAACAACTGCAATGGTCAGATGATGATAAAGCGCAATGGGTCGAGATGTGTAGTGGTCAGAAAGTCTTTGCTGAGTTTCAACCCTTGGCCATGGTCTACGCAGGTCATCAGTTTGGACAGTGGGCCGGACAATTGGGAGATGGTCGCGGCCTGTTAATTGCACAGATTCTTGATCAGGAAGGTCAGACTATTGACCTGCATTTAAAAGGTGCGGGTGCAACGCCCTATTCACGCATGGGTGATGGGCGTGCAGTACTGCGTTCGGTGATTCGTGAATATCTGGCGGGTCATGCATTAAATGCTTTGGGTGTGGCGGCGAGCAATGCGGTTGGCTTTACTTCCTCAACGCAAGGCATTCAACGCGAAAGGCTGGAGCCGGGTGCGATGATGTTACGTACCTCAGATTGTCATATCCGTTTCGGGCATTTTGAATGGATCAATCAATATCAGCCGGAGTTATTGGCTGAATTTACCCAGAAATGTATTGAATGGCATTATCCGGAATGCCTGCAAGCCGAACAGCCGCTATTAGCCTTTGCCACAAAAGTCATTCAGCGCACAGCGGTGATGATTGCCAAATGGCAACTGGTTGGCTTCGCGCATGGCGTGATGAATACTGACAACCTGAATATTACCGGTTCAACTTTGGACTTTGGTCCTTATGGCTTTATGGAGCGCTTCCGTCCGAACTGGATCAATAACCATTCGGATTATCAGGGGCGTTATACCTATCAGCAACAACCAAGTATCGGGCACTGGAACTTGTGGCAATGGTTAAACAATCTGGTTCCCCTCTGCCCTGCGGATTATGACAAAGAACAATGGAAACAGGATCTGGCCTGCTGTCTGGAACATTATGAGCAGACGTTCTTGGAACATTACAAACATGGTTTAAACCAGAAAATGGGCTTGCCAAGTTTTCATAAAGACAGTTTTGATTGTGCGATGGCATTTCTACGCATTTTGCAAAGCGAGCAACTGGACTACACTCAGAGTTTTATCCGTCTGCAAAATAAAGACTATGAAGCCATGAAAGACGATTGTCTGGATCGTCGTCAGTTTGAAGCATTCTTGGCGCAATATGAAAGCATTCGCGAACAACAGGATATTGAAGAATTAGACGCCGCCATGCAACTGGCCAATCCGCATTATATTCTGCGTAATCATATGGCACAGAAAGCCATTGAACTGGCAGAGCGGGATGATTTTTCTGAAGTAGATCGTTTATTTAAACTATTGAGCCAGCCTTATCTAAAACAGCCAGATCTGGAACAGCCTGAAGATTTAGCGCCATTGCCAAGTGATGTGCCTGAAGTGATGGTGAGTTGTTCGTCTTAATAAATAGACTCAAAAAACATGCAAAAAATTGATCAAACTAAACTGACACATGAAATTATTGAAACAGCATATAAGCTGCTTACTCACAAACTCGCATTTGGAGGATTAATTACACATAACGAAAGTGCTTTCCAATTAGAACTAGGACATATTTTAAAAACACTTGGGCAGTTATATGAGTTTAGGTTAAGCGACAAATTCCATTTAGAGTTTGAAACATTTTTACCTTTAAAAACAACGAGTATTAAGAGTCAATCTGAGCGAGCAAGAATTGATATTTTAATTCGTTATCAAGATGGTAATCATCAAACTTGTGCTGCTATAGAACTAAAATTCTTTAAGAAAAGTAACCATCGGGAACCTAACAACCGCTACGATGTCTTTAAAGATCTTTCAAATTTAGAACTTTACAAGAAAAATGGAGTCGACATTTGTTATTTCATTCTCGCAACTGATCATGCCCACTATTGCAACCAAATAAAATATTCAGATGATACCCGTGATTTTGATTTCAGGCATAAAAGTACGTACAAAGAAGGAACGATATTAAGTTATAGAACTCCTAAGCCTTACGGAAACGATATTACACTCATGCAAGACTATGAGTTTTTATGGGACCAGATTAACGATTTATATTTTCTGAAAGTACAAGTTTAAATAAATGTGGATGGTTAATAATTACATCCACATTTATTTTTTAATCAGTCTTCGGGATATTCAAAACGGTAACCAACACCGTACACTGCCTGAATCCACTCATGGCGGTTACCGGTTTCAGCCGCATCTGAAATCTTACGGCGCAAATTCTTGATATGACTGTCAATGACCCGGTCTGCGACATCAAAACTGTCCGGATTGATATGATCCAGCAATTGCGCACGTGAATAGACCTGTCCGACATGTTCCAGGAATAACTCCAGCAAACGGAATTCGGTCGGCGTTAAATTCAAGGCTTTTTGTTGATACCAGATGCGCTGTTGTGATTTGTCCATACGAAATAAATCATTGCTTTCCGGTTCTGATTTACGATCCAGACGACGTAACACAGCCTGTACGCGCGCAACCAGTTCTTTCGGACTAAATGGTTTACAGAGATAATCATCTGCACCCATATTCAGACCCAACACACGGTCAATTTCTTCGGTACGCGCGGTCACCATAATAATCGGCAAATCTGACTGTTCACGCACTTTACGGCAAATGGTCAGACCGTCCATACGCGGCACCATCAAGTCCAAAATCATCAGACTCGGTTTACGCTGGGTAAAACTGTTATATGCTTCCTGCCCATCATGAAACATACTGACCTCAAAACCAGCAGCTTCCAGATAGTCTCGCACCAATTGTGCAAGTTCGATTTCATCTTCAACCAGCATGACATGTTTCATCAATATATTTCCTTTAGGGTTTCATTTGTTTAGGAAAACTCAGTTTGCAGCGTAAACCACCCAGTGGTGAATGCGCAAAGCTTAAGCTGCCACCCAGCGCCTGCGTAATTTTACATGATAATGCCAAACCAAGCCCAGTTCCGCCAGTCGCCCGGGTACGCGAATCATCGACACGGTAGAAACGCTCGCCAATCCGCGCCAGTTGCTCATCGCTCAAACCAAATGGGCTGTCATCGACATATAAGCTCCATTCTTTCTCATCCTGCATGCTATGAATATGCACCTGCCCGCCCGCTTCAGTATAGCGAATACTGTTACTGAGCAAGTTCGCCACAATCTGTTTAAAGCGGTCCAGATCCAGATTTAACTCAGTATCTTCGCCATTTGCGGTGACCGTCAATTTGGCCTGTTCAAAGTTTGGCTGGAAGTTGATCAGTTCCTGCTGTACCACCTCCCACGGATTCACCGTCGAGAAGTAAAATTGCAATTGCTGCGCATCGGCCTGTGCCAATGCGGCCAGATCCTGTGTCAGTTTTTTCAGGCTGGTGACCTGCGCCAGCATGGAAGCAAAATGTTCAGGGGTGGGTTTACGAATCCCATCCTGCATCGCTTCAATCTGTGCCTGCAATACCGCCAGTGGCGTTTTCAATTCATGTGAGGTATCTGCCACCCATTGACGGCGTGAGGTTTCATGCTGATCCAGAATCACAGCCAAGGCATTTAATTCATTGGACAAATCACCCAATTCATCATTGCGGTTGACTTTGACCTGATACTGATAATTGCCTTGGGTCAGAGCACGCGTACCATTCAGCAAACGTTGAATTGGTTTCTTGAAATAAGTCGCCAATAACAAGGAGGCAATCAGACTGGCCAAAATACTGAGCGCATAGACCAAGAACAAATAACGCTTTTGATTACTAAAAAAATTAATACTTAAGGCATCATCCTGATCCAGAACCGGCTTTAAGCCCAGATAGCCGACAATCTGATTATTCACCATAATCGGGCGATAGGAAATCTGCTCATCTGAAGCCTCACCGACCACAAAGCGCCGTTTTGCATCATACAGCGAAAGACGTGAACTGAGACCAAGACGGTCCGGCATCTGGATAAACTGCTTCTTGCCGGTCGGCTGCTGTGCTGCTTGTTCGCCATTCTTACGGTCAGTTCTAAACAGATTCTGATTGGAACTCAGCGGAAATTTTAGGCCTTCAAAGGGCTGAAACTGCGAGGGTAGATTGGAAGCCAGGAGGCGTAACTCTTCTTCATTGACCTGACGCGGTGGCAAAGCCGGATCGACCATACTGGGTGCGACTTGAACCAGGGTCTGTTCCTGAAAATAGCGCTGCTGCAAGGCAATATCATACTGACGGCGCAGCCACCAGCGTGATAAACGGTCATAATCATCTGGCGCAGCTTCCCCTTCCATTTGTAGAATCTGGGCCTGAATCGCATTGCCCCAGTCCTGATACACCGCATAGACATCCGCCAGATTTTTAATCACATAATCCAGTTTCTGCATTTCGACATCAGCCACATAGCGGGCGAAATTACGCTGCATATTCAGATGCAGTACACCCAGACTCACTGTGGTAATAACCAGCGTGGTCAACAGTACGGTCAAAAATAGACGTAATGCAATCGGAATACGACGAATGTTCAAAACAGAAATCTCAATTTTTCTTCTATATTCATTATTGTAGCGAACATGGCATCAAAAAACTCTTCATTGTTTCTTCATCTTTATTGTTTAATCTTTACCTGACATAAAATCAGGTTCTTGACGGGAATAAATACAATGCAAGCCATGACAAAAATAGCCTTAATCAGCGCCAGTGTTCTTTCTATGGGGGCTTTGACTGCCTGTCAATCTACCAGTAATGTACCGAACAATGAGCATCGCCAAATGATGAAACATCATCATGAGGGTAAAAAACAGCATCATCTTTCGCCTGAACAGCGTGAGCAGTTTAAGGAAAAGCGTGCGGAACGTCTGCAATTTGCCAAACAGCTGCAACAGGCCTGTGACAATAAAGCCGTAGGTTCAGCGGTTCAAATCAAGGCCGGTGATAAAACCATTGATGGCAATTGCACTATCGTTTTTAAAGCCGATCGTAAAAACATGAAAGGCGAGCGCGGCGAACACCGCGGTATGAAAGGTGAACATCGTCCAATGCGTGCCGATGTCCGTGGTGGCATGATGCGCGGTGAAGCATTAACTGATGCAAAACGTGCAGAATTGACCAAACAGTTTGATCAACGTCTGGCTCAGCGTCAGGCACAACAACAAGCAATGCTGCAAGCCTGTCAAGGCAAGAAAGATGGTACTGCTGCACAGATCAAAGCAGGTGAACAAACAGTGAATGGTCAATGTCATGTTCGTTTCCAGCCCAAAACATCTGCCTATTAATGCATAGGAATCAATGATTCACGACAAGCACCTTCGGGTGCTTTTTTATTGCGTGCTATTTACCCTGGATAGTTGACTATTCGTATCATACAAAATATGACTAAAGCCTTTATACTCAATATGTTTAATACGTCATGCATATTAATCTTTGACTTTACAGTCACCAAGAAATCCCCCTGAAAAGCTTGTACCGCAGGGGAAGATGTTGCAGGATTAGAATCATTCCAAACCGTGTCAGTGAAGATACGTTTTTAGTTCATCTAAGATTATAACGCTGGTTAAACCAGTATTGAGGAAACCGATATGCCACAATACAAAGCGCCTTTACGTGATATGCAATTTGTGTTGCATGAATTATTAAATGCTGAACAACACTATGCAAATCTCCCTGCATTCCAAGAAAACGTAAGCCGTGAACTGGTAGATCAGTACTTAGAAGCTGCGGCTGATTTCTGTGAAAATGAACTTTCTCCGATTAACCAGGCGGGCGACCGTGAAGGTTGTACCTGGAATGACGGCGTGGTGACTACACCAACAGGCTTTAAAGAAGCGTATCAAAAATACATCGAGCTGGGCTTCCCTTCACTTTCTGCTGAAGAACAGTATGGCGGTCAAGGCTTACCGAACTCTTTAGGGATTACCATCTCTGAAATGGTCGGTACTGCGAACTGGGCATGGGGCATGTACCCTGGCCTGTCTCACGGTGCGGTTCGTACTTTAGAACACCACGGTTCAGCTGAACAAAAAGATGCTTACCTGCCTAAACTGGTTTCAGGTGAGTGGACGGGTACCATGTGCCTGACCGAGTCGCATGCAGGTTCTGACCTGGGTATTATCCGTACCAAAGCCGAGCCACAAGCAGATGGCAGCTACGCCATTTCTGGCGAGAAAATCTTCATCTCTGCGGGTGAACACGACATGGCTGAAAACATCATCCATATCGTACTGGCACGTTTACCGGGCGCACCGAAAGGTACCAAAGGTATTTCATTATTCATCGTACCGAAGTTCAACCTGAATGCCGATGGCTCTATTGCCGATCGCAATGGCGTACGTTGTGGTTCAATCGAACATAAAATGGGGATCCACGGTAACGCAACCTGTGTGATCAACTTCGATAACGCGAAAGGCTTCCTGATTGGCCCTGAAAACCGTGGTCTGAACTGCATGTTCACCTTCATGAACACCGCACGTATCGGTACGGCAGTACAAGGTCTGGCAGCGTCTGAAGGTTCTTTCCAGGGTGCACTTGCCTACGCCAAAGACCGTCTGGCGATGCGTTCACTGTCTGGCCCTAAAAACCCGGAAAAAGAAGCAGATCCAATCATTGTGCATCCAGCTGTACGTAACATGCTGCTAACCCAAAAAGCATATGCTGAAGCAGGTCGCGCACTGGTTTACCTGTTGGCGCAATATGCGGACGTGGTTGAACATGCTGTAGAAGAAGCCGATCGTAAATTTGCAGACAATATCTTGTCTCTACTTACCCCAATCGCAAAAGCATTCCTGACTGAAACCGGTTCTGAAGCTGCGAAACACGGTGTGCAGGTCTTCGGTGGTCATGGCTTTATTTCTGAGCATGGCATGGAGCAAATCGTACGTGATACACGTATTGCCTGTTTGTACGAAGGTACCACTGAAATTCAGGCGCTGGACTTGTTAGGTCGTAAAGTGTTGGGTACGCAAGGTGCGATGTTGAAAGACTTCACCAAGATGATCCACAAATTTGCTGAAGCGCACAAAGACAATGCTGCAATGAAAGAATTCGTTGAGCCATTGGCTGCCTTGAACAAGGAATGGGGCGACCTGACCATGCAAATTGGTATGCGTGCGATGCAAAACCCTGAAGAAGTCGGTGCAGCTGCGGTCGATTACCTGTACTTCTCTGGTTATGTCACCCTGGCTTACCTATGGGCACGTATGGCACTGGTTGCTCAAGAGCAACTGGCTGCTGGCACCACTGAAGTTGACTTCTACAATGCCAAAGTGACCACTGCACGCTTCTACTTCAAGAAAATCCTGCCACGCGTTCGTTCACATGTTGACGTGATCGCAACAGGTGTAGAGCCATTGATGAACCTGGATGCAGAACATTTCGCATTCTAAGTTAGTCTCAGACTAGCTACATTTCAGAAAAAGGACGGTCAATCAACAGGCAGTCCTTTTTCTTTATAAAGAGTTACAGAATTAACCTTTAGTCGTCTAACATTCAGATTTTGAGTGTTTTAGACTGATTAAAACTCATTTAATCAAACAATAAACAGGTGACACACCATGCCAATTTATAACGCGCCACTTGCCGATATGAAATTCATCCTGAACGATGTCTTCAATGCAGAACCGTTCTGGCAGGCCAATGAAAATCTAGCGCATCTGGATGCTGCGACAGCAGAAGCGATTCTTGAAGAAATGGCAAAATTTTCGCAAAACGTCATGCTTCCACTGAACCGTACAGGTGATGAAGAAGGCGCAAAAATTGAAAATGGCAATGTGACCACACCTGCTGGCTTTAAAGAAGCATTCAAACAATATGCAGAAGGCGGCTGGATTGGTCTGGGCGCAGATATGGAATGGGGCGGCCAGGAAATGCCGAAAATGCTGACAGTACTTTCTGATGAAATGCTGTTCGCGACCAACCCATCTTTTATGCTGTATCCACTGCTTTCTGTTGGTGCAGGCATGGCGTTGAATAGCTATGCTTCACAAGCACAAAAAGAAACCTATTTACCTAAAATTTATTCGGGCGAATGGTCAGGCACCATGTGCTTAACTGAACCACATGCCGGTACTGATCTGGGTATTATCAAGACCAAAGCTGAACGTAACGAAGACGGCACTTATAGCATCAGCGGCACCAAGATTTTCATCACTGGCGGTGACCATGACCTGACGGAAAACATCATTCATTTAGTTCTGGCAAAAACCCCAGATGCGCCTGCCGGCTCTCGTGGTATTTCCCTCTTCATCGTACCGAAATTCCTGGTGAATGAAGATGGTTCTATTGGCGAACGTAACCCGGTCGGCCCAGGTTCAATCGAACACAAGATGGGAATCAAGGCATCAGCAACCTGTGTAATGAACTTTGACGGTGCGAAAGGTTACCTCGTTGGTAAAGAAAATGAAGGTCTCGCTGCAATGTTCGTAATGATGAACTATGAACGCCTGTCCATGGGGATTCAGGGCTTAGGTGCTTCTGAATTTGCTTATCAAAATGCTGCACAATATGCCACAGACCGTTTACAGGGTCGCAGTGCGGCTGGCGTTCAATCACCAAACAAACCGGCGGACAGTATTCTGGTGCATGGTGATGTACGCCGTATGCTGCTGAATGTACGTGCCAACAATGAAGCGTCTCGTGCCTTTGCAGTTTATGTCGGTCAGCAACTGGACATTACCAAGTTCTCTACCGATCCAGAAGCGGTGAAAAAAGCCAATGACCGCGTGGCACTACTCACGCCAATCGCAAAAGCCTATTTAACCGATACTGCCTTCCAGGCAACATTAGATGCGCAAATGGTGTTTGGTGGTCATGGCTATATCCGTGAATGGGGTGTGGAACAATGTATCCGTGACCTGCGTATTTCCCAGATCTATGAAGGCACCAACGGCGTACAGTCACAAGATTTAATCGGTCGTAAAACCATTAAATGTGGCGGTGAATATATCTCTGAATATATCTCTGAAATCCGTGACTTTGCCAACAGTCTGGATGCAGACCTAAACTTCATTAAAGACGCCACTTTGGATGCAGCGACTGAAGTCGAATCGGTGACTCAGTTTATTCTGGAAGCAGCAAGAGAAAGTCATGATTTCCCGAACTCGACCGCGGTCGACTATCTGCACGCTGTCGGTCTGCTCAGCTTCTCGTATATGTTCGCACGTATTGCCAATGCTGCGAAAAATAAAGAGGGCGAGTTCTATCAAAACAAACTGGCTTTGGCGAATTATTTTGTGCAACGCATTCTGCCTGAGCTGGCTCTACGCATCACCAAAGTAAAATCAGGTTCTGACCTGATCATGAACTTCTCTGAAGATTACTTCACGACTCAAGCTTAAGCTGAAACAGCCATAATCAAAAACGCCTGCTTGATGCAGGCGTTTTTGATTGCAATTCGAAACTTAAACTTTCTGAATCATTAAAGAATCCGGTTGATTATTGCTTTTCGGATTCAGATGTTTATTCACAATTTTGATATTCCCCTCTGACTCTAAAGACTCGCAGAGTTCCACCACCTTTTGCATATCTTCAGCCTTAATGCCTACGCCGAGGATTAATTTTTTTCCGGCTTCTAATTGGTCAATTTTTGTTTGAATTTTATCTAACACTTTTTTCTCCTATTTATTCAATGTACCACCCATACAATATAGCAATTTAGTCTAAAAAAAGCGCAAAAGTTCAAATAATTTAATCTTTATTTTTCATCCAATCATTCTGTGCATAATTTTTGCAGGTTATTCTATAAGTATTGTTTATATCACATAAAAATCAGGAGGATCTTATGCCGAAACCCCATCCCAAAGTTGAAAAACTTGAAGCCCTCCTCGACCGTTTTGGTAATCTTGCTGTAGAAAGTTTTCATTATATTGCGCTGTTTATTATTGGCTGTATGGTGATCTGGTCCGCTGGCCATACCGTCATCGATATTCTGACCGTGAAACAGTTCGCCACCATTGACGATATTCTTTTACTGTTCATCTATCTCGAACTCGGTGCCATGGTGGGGATCTATTTTAAAACCAATCATATGCCGGTACGCTTCCTGATTTATATTGCCATTACCGCACTGACCCGCTTGCTCATTGCGGACATTCAGCACACGCATAAAGCCAGTATGGATCTGGTGATTATTACCGGTTCGATCCTGATTATGGCATTTGCCATTTTAGTGGTGCGCTATGCGTCATGGACCTATCCATCGGTGATTCGTGACAAACACAGCGAGAAACCAGTGCCACAAGGCAAAACGCCTCGTCCGGAAGATGATGAGTTGGCTTGATATAAAAAATCCCCCTTGAATAAAGGGGGATTTTTAACTTAACGATTCGGCACCAGCACATAACGTCCATTTTCATAAATCCAGTAACTGCCACGCGGTGGTGCAGGTAAGCCCAGACGCTGCCAGTCACTGATAACGCTATATCTTGAACTTTCAATTCGAGCCACATTCGGATCGCCATTCACCCAGCTATAGCTATTGGAATTTTGATAAATCGTGGTCGGTGCCTGATACTGGATATTGAGACCACTTTGACTTTGAGCAGGCGGATAACCCCAATGGGTCGGTCGTTGCGGGTAATGTGGTCTAGGTGGCATCGGACGCTGCGGATAAGAGTGCCGTGGTGGATCATAAGAGCGTGATGGTGCAGCGCGGTAATTCGGCTTAGAACGTTCAACCCCTGTATATCCGCCCCAAGCGTTTCCGGCCATCGTCTGTGCAGAAGCCCCCAATAGCAATGCAGCAAATATTGCACTCAATAACACT
This sequence comes from Acinetobacter sp. F-1, assembly GCF_022869025.1. Lineage (NCBI taxonomy): Bacteria > Pseudomonadati > Pseudomonadota > Gammaproteobacteria > Moraxellales > Moraxellaceae > Acinetobacter > Acinetobacter sp. F-1. The sequence continues at coordinate 56,462 of NZ_JAJKFX010000006.1, forward strand.
ATTTTCATTTGAGCTTCCTCTCAATCACTCGTTTATATTTTAAACAAAATAAATGCAGAAAATATGAATACGCTTACTGACCCTGCAATTTTTTGTAATGTGCCTGCGTATTTTCAATCTAGCAGGCCCATCGGCAGGCGACTGCTTTATGCTAAAATCACTTTTTTAATGTTTCGAGTTGAATACTGTGTCTGATTTAAATTTCGATCGTTTACATGAATATTTTTCTAAAGTGCCGAGTGTTCAAAAAGAACGGATTGATAGCTATGGTTCAGATGGCAAACAGGCATGGTGGTTTAAATTTCAGATCAATGTAGATCATCCGTTGGCTTGGCAGACCGTACAGGAACTAGGTCATGTCCTGAATTATATTTCTAAAAATGAACGTCTTCCGACTCAGTTCCTGCCAGTATCGCCACCACCGTATATGAATGGTGTCGCCAAAGATTTCTTGTCTTGGGTGATTCAATGTAATCATGCCAATTTCCCGCCAGATGTAGTCTGTGACTGGCTAGAAGCGCGTTTACCCAATCCGGTCGACCATGAAGAGCAATGGAAAATTAAAACGGATCTTGCTGAACTTGAAGCATTGTCCGATAAAGAACTGGATGAACTGGTTCCACCGAATCCGGAGCCTTAAAAAATCCCTCCTACCCTCCCTTTAAAAAAGGGAGGTAAAGTCCCTCTTTTCAAAAGAGGGATTTAGGGAGATTATTAGAGATGCTAAAACGTCGACCAGCCGCTCCATTCCATAAAGCGGTACAGCCAATATTTAGACCATGAATTGTCTTCATATTGTCTATAGTCCACACTCATCACACGGCCATTCAGATTTGACCATGCACCATCAAAATATTGTTGGGCATCTTTAAACACTTCTGCCTGATGCTGACCCAGCACGCGCATATTGGTTTCCAGATTATAGTTTTTCAGATTGCGTGCGGTGAAATTGGCCGAACCTAAAATCATTTCAGCCTGTTGAGCATTACGCTTCATCAATATTTTGCTATGACATTGCTCACCCTGGGTATTGCACCAGCGTACATCAATGCCTGCCTTGTGCAGTTCCGAAGCCACCTGCCGGTTTGGAATCCCGTTTTTCTCACGGCCAAAGGCATCTTTATTGGGATCGAGTAAAACCCGAACCTTAACCTTGCGTTCATGCGCCGCGATCAGACTTTTAATAATCTTGCGCTCGGACAGATAAAACATGGCCAGATCAATCTGTTCATTTTTTTTCGCCGTCTGAATCAGATTTAAAGTCGCATCATAAATGGCTTTTTCCGTCAGGACCTGCACCTGTGGCTGGGTAGATTCTGCCTGAAAATCACCCGCGATAATGGCTGGCATATTGGCCTGTGACATGATGCCGACCGATTGTTCTGTTCTCAGAATATCCACGGCTGTGGTTCCCCAGACCAATAAACCGATATTGGAATGCCGCGAACTCCCATCATGCGGATTCATGGAGGTGACCAGCGCTTTCCAGCCCTGATCGGTGTCTACCACCAAAGTTTTACGATGATTGGCTTTAAAGTTAAATAAATCAAAATAACTGCGCAGGGTAATTTTTTCTGGGCCAAATGGATTCGGTAACCAGCCTTTTTCCGGATTATTACCAATGCCCTGGCAACATAAATACCAGAACCCCGACCAGCTCGGATTGGACGCCCGCAAAGGGATCAGATTGGTTTCAATCACATCTATACCATGCTGACGTAACTTGCGATACTGCTCGGACTGAATTCCGCCATAGACTGAATTGATCGGATCGGTAATGAACTTGATTTCAACTTGCGGTTGCAACAGGCGTTTACTGATTAAGGCATCGCTCAACTGTTGACTCAATGCCTGATGTTCCTGTGTCGAGGCACCGGTTTGCTGATTAAATAAAAACAGATCCAGTACAATCAGTGATTTGGCCTCTTCAATCATCTTCAGCATTTCATTAAAAATACGATGATCTAAGTGCTGTTTTCCTTCGGCATCCAGATAAGTCCGATCGGCCAGAAACTTGACTTCGGCATGGCGCAGCTTGCCGGTGTAATTCAGACCTTCTGGTAAAGGCTTATAAGTATGATAAACAGCAGATGCCAGATAACTGACCGCCAGTAGACTGATAATCAATGCCGCATAACGGCGATTTGACCAGTTCAGTTTATTGTGAATTCGTTGAAAGATACGCATAAGAAAAAACCTAACCCAATATGCTCAGGCTAGGTTTTATCAGATGATTTTTCAAGTCAATTTCAGTGACATCTCTTTGATTTGGTCAGTTATTTCATCACTGCCTTAGAAATCATACTGCACACCGACGCTAAAGTTACGACCGACTTGCGGAATATTCGACAGGAATGAAGTATGGGAATAGACCTGATCATCGAGCAGGTTATTGGCCTTGAAATACACCCGATAAGCCTTGTTATCTGCAAGGGTATTGGTATAGCTTAAGCCCAGATTGACCATGTTGTAGCCTTGGGTTTCCTCTTCATAACTGGCAATTTTGTCCTGATTGAAGACATGATAATATTCAGCCAGACCTGACCAGCCATCGGCAAAATCTGCTTCCACTTTGCTGCCTAAGCGACCGGCAGGAATACGTGGTGCATTCTCAGCTTCAATTTTGCCACGCACGTAATCGCCAAAGACACTCAGCTTGTACATATCATTGATCTGATAACCGGCTTGAGCCTCAGTGCCATAGAATCTGGCCTGGTCTTGGGTATATTGCACGCCGCGCAAATTACCTTTCTGCGCTACCGTTTCGCCATAAATATAATCATCAAACCAGTTGTGATAGACATGCACATGGTAATCCAGTTTATCCCCTGCATAGTGCAGACCTAATTCAAGATTATTTGACCTTTCTTTATCAAGATCAGGATTCCCCACTTCATAGGTATTGGTCGCAAAATGCAGACCATCAGCATACAGCTCTTGCGCTAGAGGCAAACGCTGTTGATGTGATCCCACTACAGACAGTTTGTAATTCGGTGCAAACTCCCAATTCGCAGCGGCAGAGGCAGAAACACCCGTACCGGAATAATCTTTTTGCTCCGAATCCACTTTTACTTTTTGATGATCGACACGTGCTCCAAGTTCAACATGAACATCGCCGAACTGCTTATGTTCTAAAGCAAAAAGGCTGTATTTTTGGGTTTTGGTATCTGCCATCAACACATCATGATTATGATCCGCATGCTCACTCTGATCGTGTTCATGTCCTTCATGATCGTGTTCTGCATGACTATGCGATTCTGGAGCCGATAAATTAATTTTCTGCTGTGAAAGCTGGGTGCCAATGACACCTTCCCAACCTGCAACAGGAACCTGTACCAGCTCTAAACGTGCATCATAACCCTTACTTTTAAAGTTGCTGATGACTGCATTTTCTTCCAGTTCATCATGTTCATAATCGGTAAAGCTGGCATGCGCACGCAACTTGTCAAAACCGGCAAAAGGTTGTTCTAGCTCGGTACGAACATCATAACGCTCAGAGTTTAAATCTACCCACGGCCCCGCTGTTTCTTCATGATCATGCTCATCTTCGCCCGGTTTTGGACAGTGAAAATGATCGCCATGAATTTCACAGCCATGATATTCATGGCTGTGTCCTGGCAGACCATACTGATCCTGACGGTCGCTATAAGACAAACCAACAAAACCACGGTCATGGATCCATGAACCGCCAATATTCACCGTTTGCCCTTCGGCAAAGGTATTGTCTACACGGCGCTGTTTATGAAAATGTGAGTGATCTCCATGAGACTCTTCAACGACATAATCTGGTGCAATATAATCATTGGCCTTACGTTTTGAGCCTTCTACACGCAAAGCAAAGTTTTCACCAATTCCAGCCGTAATTCCTGCACTCGCCAGTTTCTCATCACTACCGGTGTTATAGCGCAGACCGACTGTACCTTCCAGACCATCTTCAGGCATTTGCGTTGGAATTTTCTGATCGGTGACATTGACCAGACCACCCACTGTTCCTGCTGCATAGAGTAACGTCGATGGCCCACGAATCACTTCGACCTGTTTTGCCAAAATCGGATCGACGGTGACGGCGTGATCTGGAGATAACGTCGAAACATCGGCTGTCTCTGAAGCATGCTGCAAGACTTTGACACGTGGCCCATCTTGCCCACGAATCACCGGACGGCTGGCCCCCGTACCAAACTGGTTAGAATATACGCCCAGTTCATCTGCCAATGCATCTCCAATGGTGGTTGCACGTTCAGACAAGGCTTTCTGATCTACAACATGATCCGCTACCGCGAAATCCGCCGCAGTCTGCACCAATGGATGAGCTTGCACCTGAATCGTGTCCATGGTCTGAACAGGGATAGAAGATGGGGATTGCTCTGCAAATACTGTAGGCGCAACTACAGCAAAAATTGACAATGTTATTAGATTCTTAGGGAAGGACATGACCGAAGCTCAAATTCAGTAATCTGGATTAATGTTATAATATAACATTTCATTATTTTTGCAATCCTTTACGATAATCAGTGCTATATTTTATTAGAATGTCCTTTGAATACTTTTGATTACATTAAAATATTGTCTTTATGCCCTTTACCTTATCGCATGCTGTGCTTGCTCCACCTATTTCATATTTGACTGGGAATAGACTTCCTGTTGCTGCGCTGGCAATTGGGAGCATGGTTCCCGATCTGCATCGCTTGTTTACTCATACTAATTCGAATATCACCCATTTATGGTCTTCTCTGATTCATCCAGATCTCTGGATTGGTTTGGCTTTTTGTGCCGTCTGGTACCTGATTTACCGGCCCGTGATTTACCGTTTCATCGGTATTCAGCATGATTTAAAGATTCACAATATCCTTTCAGCACTAAAATTCATCCTGGTGATGTGTCTGGCAGTCATCATTGGTACAGCCACCCATTTAATCTGGGATGGAATAACCCATGTCGATTTTCGAACTTTTGCCTTCCATGAAGTCTTAGCCCAACATTTTCAGTTGTTTGGACAAAGTTATCCACTGCACCGGATTTTACAGATTGGCACGTCCATGATTGTTTTGCCGTTTATGCTGTGGATGAGTGCGCACTACTATAAAAAGCATAAGCAATATCTGGCAGTCAGCCGAAAAATCAAATCGTTTGCCTGGGGCTTATTGCTCTTTTCTATATTTACCGGCCTATTTTCGGTCTGGGATTATGCGCGCTATATTTCTACGGAAGTCTGGCGATCGGATCTCTATTATTTTACTGGTCGCTCTATCAATGAATTTAGTCAAGGCTTTTTGATCACCTTCAGTCTGGGCTGTTTATTGTTTTTATTTTTAGACAGAGATCGCAGGATGGGTTAAACAAAGCACTGGCTTTCCCCTATTCACTTTAAAATGATATTGTTTTTGACCCAAGTTCTTGTGACAACATGCCCAAAGAGGCATAATCCTACCTTTACTCAAAGCGGTACGCTGTTTACGTATTCGCTGACCTTAACCCATATAGTTGGATTTCTAACGCTATGATGCGAACTCATTACTGCGGTTCTTTAACCGAAGCTCAAATTGACCAAACCGTAACATTATGCGGTTGGGTACACCGTCGCCGTGACCACGGTGGTGTCATCTTCCTTGACATGCGTGACCGTGATGGTCTTGTTCAAGTGGTTATTGACCCAGATACTCCTGAAGCATTCGCAACTGCTGATAAAGTACGTTCAGAATTTGTATTAAAAATTACAGGCCGTGTACGTCGCCGTTATGAAGGCACAGAAAATGCCAATATGGTGAGCGGTCAAATCGAAGTCTTGGGTAAAGAAATTGAAGTTCTTGCTCAGTCTGAAACTCCGCCATTCCCTTTGAATGACGAAAACACCAATATTTCTGAAGAAATCCGTTTGAAATACCGTTTCCTGGATATCCGTCGTCCAGAAATGCTAGATCGTTTACGCTTCCGTTCTAAGTTAACCAACCTGATTCGTAACTACTTCGAAGACAATGGTTTCTTAGACGTTGAAACACCAATTTTGACACGTGCGACTCCTGAAGGCGCACGTGACTATTTAGTACCAAGCCGTGTATCTAACGGTAGCTTCTATGCGCTTCCACAATCTCCACAGCTATTCAAACAGTTGTTGATGGTGGGCGGTATTGATCGTTACTACCAAATTGCTAAATGTTTCCGTGATGAAGACTTACGTGCGGATCGTCAGCCAGAATTTACCCAGATTGACGTTGAAACATCGTTCATGAGTGACGATGACATTATGGATTTGATGGAAACCTTGACGGTTAAAATGTTCAAAGAACTTTTAAATGTTGAATTCGACAAATTCCCACGTATGACTTATGCCGATGCAATGCGTGACTATGCATCTGATAAACCGGATATGCGTATTCCTTTGAAACTGGTTGACGTTGCAGATATGATGCAAGACGTTGAATTCAAAGTATTCGCAGGTCCTGCTAAAGACCCGAAAGGCCGTATCGTTGCGCTTCGCGTACCGGGTGCAGGTTCATTGCCACGTAGCCAGATTGATGAATACACCAAATTTGTCGGCATCTACGGTGCAAAAGGTCTCGCTTATATCAAAGTTAACGAACTTGAAAAAGGTATCGAAGGCCTTCAGTCTCCAATCGTGAAATTCATCGAGCCAATCGTGCTTGATCTATTAAAACGTGTGGGTGCTGAAAATGGCGATATCGTATTCTTCGGTGCGGACAAAGCCAAAATCGTAAACGATGCGATGGGTGCTTTACGTATTAAAGTCGGCCATGACATGAAATTGGCAACATGTGAGTGGGCACCGCTTTGGGTCGTTGACTTCCCGATGTTCGAAGAAACTGACGATGGCAAATGGACCTCTGTGCATCACCCATTCACGCTACCGAAATCAAGCGTTGAAGAGGTGAAGAACAACCCGGGTGCTGCACTTTCTGTTGCTTACGATATGGTATTGAACGGTACTGAAGTGGGTGGTGGTTCGCTGCGTATTCATAACCTTGAAATGCAAAAAGCGATTTTTGAAGCTTTAGGCATTGATGAAGAAGAAGCGGAAGAGAAATTCAGCTTCTTGCTCAATGCTTTACGTTATGGCGCACCTCCACATGGTGGTTTGGCATTCGGTCTTGACCGTCTGGTAATGTTGATGACTGGTGCATCTTCAATCCGTGACGTGATCGCATTCCCGAAAACCAAAACTGCGGAATGTCCATTGACGCAAGCACCGGCACCAGTTGAATCAAACCAACTGCGTGACCTTGGTATTCGCTTACGTGAAAAACCAAAAGCTGAATCTCAAGAATAATTCTTGAAGATTTAAGTGAAAAAGCCCTGCCTCGTGCGGGGCTTTTTTTGTGTGATTGAGTCACATCTGGAACAGTGGCATAATAGCGACAGTTTTTAATCTAAGGTAATTAGCAATGGCTATGCGTCCTGCAGTTCGTAATCGCAGCATTATGCTTATTGTATTTTCAGTGGTTCAATGGCTGTTCATGCGTTATATCCTTGCCAACAACCTGTTCAACCTCGATACCAATGAACGTATTGTATATTTCTGCCTGAGCAGTATTTTAGGTGCCTTACTGATTTTCGTCGGTTTGATTTATATGGTGCTGAAGGGCAATCCAGATAAAGACCTATAATCTGACGCTCTGGATAGCATGTACACCTTACTGAAAAATTTCTCCAAATTTCCATTAAGATTTATTCAAAATCTTGCGCAACTGGCTGGATCTCTTTTGTATCTCAGCCATTCTTCTGCACGCCGAGTAACTGAGATTAATCTGGCCTCTGCCTATCCTGAACTTTCGGAATCTGAACGCGCTGATTTAAGTAAACGCAGCCTGAAAAGTCAGTGTATGACCTATGCGGAATCGGTCAAGATTTGGGGTTCATCACCAGATTATGCGCTGTCTTTAATTCGAGATGTGCATGGTGCAGATTTATTTATTCAGGCTTTAAAAAACCCGCATGGCTGCTTGGCGGTAGTGCCTCATTTTGGTACTTGGGAGCTGTTGAATGTCTGGGTCAATCAACATACCTCCCCTGTGATTATGTATAAGCCCAGCAAAAATGAAGATGTCGATCGCTTTATGCTGGAAGCTCGGCAACGTCTGAATGCGACACTGGTTCCGACCGATGATTCTGGTGTACGTGCTTTATTTAAGCATCTCAAACAGGGTGGTTTTTCTGCGATTTTACCGGATCATGTCCCGAAAGAATCTGGTGGAATCTATTCTTATTTTTATGGTCAAAATGCGCTATCTTCTACGCTTCTTTCCAAACTTGCGGCTAAAACACAATGCTCTGTGGTTGGACTCAGTTGTTTAAGACGTGAAGATTTATCGGGTTATGATATTTACGTGACTGAATTATCAAATGATATTTTATCGAAAGATTTGCAGCTTTCTGTAGATACTTTAAATAAAGAAATGGAGCGCATGATTAATGTCGCTCCAGAACAGTATTTGTGGGGGTATAAAAGGTTTAGGAAGTTGGAAAATCGTAAAAAAATCTATTAGATATAATAAGTTATTATCTAAATGTAACTTTTTTTCGATACATAATTCTTCTAAATATTCCTTTAACTTGCAAAGCCAATCTCAAAATCTCCCTTTTAAGTTTTTGAACAAATGTTAACTTAACTTTTATACTATTAAATCGTTTGCGCCTTTCTTCCTCTAGAGAGCTAGCAAAGTTTTCATATGTACTATGTTTTATAAAATCTTGAATACATAGAGCAGGTAAAATCTGAACTATATTAGTATTATTGTCTAAAATTAAATCTTCAAATAAATAATGATCTAAAGGTTTGATTTTTTTTTCTTGTTTTAGTCGTAATAAAATTTTATTAATTATTTTATGAGAAATAATATATCCGGCTCCACCAATATGCTTAGAAATTAAATGATAAATTTCTCTATTATCTAGAGTATTTAAAACACTACTTCTATCTACTTCAATATATTTATCAAAAGCTTCTAATTTTAAAACATCAATATCGTTAGGAATCCAACTAGCATTTGTTAAGAATAGATTGGCATTTTCACCTAAATAAATATCATCTTCAAAAATAGCAATATATTCTAAATTATTTTCTTCAGCATAAACCCATAAATAAATATGACTTAAAAAGCAAGAAATTTCTGTAGGTTTCAAATTAAAAGAATTTAAATTTAACCCAAACTTTTCAGCATACTGTTGATTTTTATCAGGAGTAATGGCATCAAAAAATTCAAAGCTGATATTCTGTTGACCAAATTCTTTTTCAATATGCTCACGGCGTGCTTTTGCCGTCTGTAGGCTGATGACAATATTTTTCATAGAATTACTTACTTCGTTGCAACTAAATGCTTGAGTGCATAATAACGATCACGCCACATGCGCTTTTGTTTTTTAAAGCCATAGGAACTGCTTCTGTTTTCGAGTGCTTTACGAGAAATCCCCTGAGCTGCAACCGTTCCCAAAATATCACTATCCACCCCTGCCGGCTTTACTAATGATGGCCAAACTCCTAAACCTTTGCCATTTTGACTTAACCAAGACTGGAAGAAAATATCAACTGGCATATTTATAGTTTTGCCAGCCTCAATAAAAGCCCGTGCTCCCTGCCGCGACCAGATTAACCCTAAGCCACGAATTGGGAAATAAAAAGCATGCCATAGACTTATATCCTCTATTTGCGTAATATCTTTTGCTAATTTTTTCTTTTTTGCAGCAATATTAATGAGATACCAGTTTAGATCTTTATGCTGATGCAAATATTTAATGATGCTGTCAATTTTAATCTTAAAGTTATTATTAATTTTAAGGTCATCTTCCAGTACAACCAAATAATCTGCATCAGTGGTTAAAAATTTTTCAGCACAACCGTAATGACTCAGATAACATCCTAATTCTGAGTTCATCAGGCTACGCCCGAGAACCTGTTGCGCACCTTGATTATCATAGTTGGCAAATTCAGTTAAAGTCTTGCCACGGCCATCTACTGCAGAAAATCGTTCAAAATCCCAGCCCACACTATTAAGCTGTTGTGTTGCATTTTTTAGACGTTCATCACTTCCGTCTAAATTAATTAAATAAGTTATAACTTTCATGACTAACTCTTAATGATGAATAAATAGAGGTAAATAATCTTTAAATTTAGCAATTAAAGCAGAAGATATCTTCGATTTTTGTAAAGAATCGAATTGATCTAAACTCTGAGCACAGCCAAATTTAATAGTTACATCATTTAAGTTTCTTAAAAATAAAGGTAACGATGCTTCATTTTTTAAATAAGCAATATTGATATCATCATACAGAACTGCTTCATTAGCTTGAATTTTCAAATGGTTATTGAGTCCTACTGGTAAAAATTGTAAAGCACTTCTAAACCGGTGTTTAATCTGTTGATCTAATATTTCGGGGTTCTCTTCGAAATACTTTTGTAGTATGTCACGATCGAGTATATGAGGGCGATGATGGATTTCATAATATTGATTTAACCCACATAACTCAGCACTGAGCATTTGTGCAATCGTATATTTAGGCTGTAAAGGCTTACCAAAATATTTATTGAAGCCTTTACGTAGATTGAATTTTGCTTTTATGAGTGAGCTACTTTGCCAATGCCCATAAATTTTAATTCGATCCTCAATTAAAAAGTCATCAAGTTTAGAAGGTGCATTGAAGAAGAAATCATCATTTAAATAAATGAAATAGCGACATAAGCCTGGAATATTCCAAAGCATGGTTTCAATACTTAAAGAATTAAATGTAGGCAAATACTGCTCGTGACTAGCAAATATCGTCTGATGATCAATTATTTTAATCTGTTCAGGAGTACATAATCCTTGTTCAACAAAATCATGAATATGTTGTGGCTGCTGTTTATCAGTAATAATATAAATTGCTCCAAAATAGGGAGCATATTTAAGAATTGAAGCAATTGAAAAATAGATTTCATCATTACTGGCAAATCGAGTTTCTTCTGCTGCACCTTTTACTATATTAGCAGATTGAAACTGTTGCCTTTTAAGTCGATGTTTTACATCATTACCATCGACCCAAGCAATAACAAAATCTATTTTTTCCATAACACTTCTAATTAATAATTAGGTTGAATAAACTCTAGAACCTACTGCCAAGCATCCTTAATCCACTGCGATGGCAGCACATAACGATACCACTTTCCACCACCACCATTGACTGCATCAGGTGGATTAATTTCACCATGAAACACAATAATTTTGGCGCCTTCAGGCTTCACTGGGGGCTTGAAATAAGCCATCGGAATTTTTTGCAGGCAATGATATTTATAACTCTTACACCAGCTTTCCGGCCAATAAGTCTGCTTGCCCTCTTTATCTACATACCAAGACAAATAAGCCTGCTCATTACGGAATTTCTGACGGATTTCATCAAAATTTTCACGGAAATACGGTAAAAGTCCCGGAAATGCACCCAGTTTAAAACGATACACCGAACTGTTACCAGTAATCCGCCAAGGACGTTTCCAGTCATGGATAATCAGAAAATCACCCGGATAGCTAAAGAACTCATCGATGTTATCGACAATCACCACATCAAGATCGAGAAATAGCGCATTGCCTTCTAAACCATATAAATCCGGTTCAAAAGTAGATAGCTTATTCCAGCCACGCTCAGGTGCACCTTCAGGCAATGCCAAAGGTGGAATTGGGAAACATTGTACTTCAGGATTAATTCCTTCAGTACGATCCGTCAGACAGACCATTTTGAAATCGACTGTCGTATGTCGTTTAACCATGTTGTATAAACGATTGACATATTCAGAACCGTATTTGGTTCCCCATTTCATACAAATAACGATGTTACTCATTGCGTATGCCTAAGCTCATCTTAAAATCTTCTGGATACCGAATATGATGACATAAGTTCGGCAGAATAAGTATATCCCTTAAAAAAAACCTCTCAAATGAGAGGTTTTTTCAATCAGTAAATTATTACTTATTTCACGTAAGTTAACCAATGTGCATATTTAGGATCTTTACCCTGAACTGCATCAAAATAAGCTTTCTGGATTTGCGTCGTGATTGGACCACGGACACCTTCACCAATTTGACGGTCATCGTATTCACGAATTGGCGTCACTTCTGCTGCTGTACCTGTGAAGAATGCTTCATCTGCAATGTAGAATTCATCACGAGTAATACGACGCTCAACAACGTCATAACCTAAGTCTTTAGCAATGGTAATGATGGTTTGACGGGTAATACCATCAAGCGCACCGCCTGCGATATCAGGCGTATGAATCACACCGTCACGTACCAAGAATACGTTTTCACCTGAACCTTGGCAAACATAGCCTTGTGGATCAAGTAACATAGCTTCGTCATAACCAGAATGCGCAACTTCCTGATGCGCCAGAATCGACAACGTGTAGTTACCAGACGCTTTCGCTTTACACATAGTCACGTTCGGATGATGATGCGTAAACGATGATGTTTTCACGCGAATACCCTTCGCCATTGCCTCATCACCAAGGTAAGCACCCCAGCTCCATGCAGCAACCACGGCATGAATGGTATTATCAGTCGCTGCAATACCCAATTTTTCAGAGCCAATAAAAAGGATTGGACGTAAATAGCAAGATGCCAGTTTATTTTCACGCACCACATCAATTTGCGCTTGTTCTAATGTTGCATGATCAAATGGAACTTTCATTTGATAAATTTTTGCAGAATTCAACAAACGCTTGGTGTGTTCTTTTAGACGGAAAATAGCCGTTCCATTCGGAGTTTCATAGGCACGGACGCCTTCAAACACACCCATGCTGTAATGCAATGTATGTGTTAATACGTGAGTTTTCGCCTCACGCCAGTCAACCAGTTGTCCATCTTGCCAAATGAAACCATCACGATCAGCCAAATTCATGCCACAAACTCCAATTTTTCACAATTATTCACTATCCAGCGCAAAGCTTGCACTTGGATCAATTAGTCTTTGCCATAACTTGCAAACGGTCATTCGGGTATCGTGCCAGTCGCTTGCAGACACTTGCATGGATTGATTTGCAAGGGCTAAGCGGTGGCTCTCGGCGCGTTCACTGAGATAAGCTTGAATCAGAGCAGTCGCATCGTCGCTGGATAAGCAACCTGATTTTGCGGTATCCTCAAGAATTCTTACATTGTCGGAGAAATGGGCGAGATCTTTATTCGTCCCACTCCAGGCCAACACCGCATACTGTGCCATAAATTCGATGTCTACGATACCACCTGTATCTTGTTTTAAATGAAAAATTCCATCTTTTTTCTGCGCTTTGGAGGAGCCCAGATGATCCTTCATTTTCTGACGCATTTTTAGTACTTCTGCCCGCACATAATTTTCATCACGAGGCTGAATCAAAATATTACGGCGTAAGATTTCAAATTTTTGTCTTAGGCTTAACTCACCCGCAATTGGACGCGCGCGCACCAAGGCTTGATGCTCCCATAACCAGGCACTCTTAAGCTGATATTGTTCAAAGGCTTTCAGACTGGTGACCAAAAGGCCTGCTTCACCTGAAGGACGTAAACGGGTATCGACTTCATAGACCCGCCCATCCAGGGTTTGCGTGGTCATCAATGACATGAATTTTTGTGCCACGCGCATGGCAAACTCAAAACCACTAATCGGCTTGAGTCCATCCGTATCGGCCTGTTCTCCCATAAAATGAATAAACACTAAATCCAAGTCCGAGCCATAACCCAGTTCAATGCCACCGACCTTGCCATAACCAATGACCGCAAAGGCAGTATGCTCGATTGAACAGCGCTTGCCTTCGGCATCCAGTGGAAAACCATGCCTTTTGGCCACCATCTGATAGGCCAAATGCAGAGCTGCATTGACAGATACTTCGGCAATATCGGTTAAGGCATCAGAAACTTTCATCAAAGGACTTTCAGCCAGAACATCACTGGCTGCTACGGCCAAGACATTGGATTTTTTAAACAGGCGCAATACCCGCATCTGATCTTCAACCTGATCAATCTCAATACGGAGTAATTGCTGGCGTAAAGAATCTTCCAGATCCTGTCGTTTCGGTAACTCAAAATCCATCGACAGAAACTCATCCAGCAATACCGGATATTGTGAGAGTTCTTCACAAATCCAGGGACTCACCGTGGCCATTTTCACCAGTCGTTGCAGTGCGCCTTTACTTTCAATCAGCATGACCAGATAGACAGTACGGCGCATCACCGACTCAACCAAGGGCATGAGACGCAACAACGCCATTTGCGGCTTGGCAGACTCCAGAATCGCTTCAATCAGATAAGGCCAAAAGGTTTTTAAACGTTGAATCGCCTTGGCCGGTAGCTTTTTCAATGCATGACCATGCCAGAATTCATGAACCAGATTCTTGGCGGCATCATCCAGAACATCGTTGAGCTTCTTTTCCAGCTGGACAAAACTTTCGACCTGGGCTTCCGGTTCATTTTCCTTAATCAGATGCTCAAACTGATAAATGACTTTGGCTCGCTTCTGGTTCAGGACAGTCATAAAACCTGACCAGTCTGCAAAACCTAAGGTCTCTACCATTCGCTGACGTAAATCAGGCTCAGTCGGTAAAGATTGGGTTTGTTGATCGTTTAAGGCCTGAATCGCATGTTCCACCCGGCGCAGGAACAAATAGGCATCTTCCAGATCTTGGACTGCCTGTTCATCCAAGAGTTCAGCATCATCGAGATGGTTCAGATTGACCAGACATTGGCGATCCTGCAATTCAAGTTTGGCTCCACCATAAATCAGCTGAAAGACCTGCACGATAAATTCAACTTCGCGAATACCGCCAGCACCGAGCTTGATATCATCTTCAATATTACGCCGCTGGACTTCACGCTCGATCATGGTTTTCATTTCGCGCATGGCTTCAAAAGCACTGTAATCCACGTATTTACGAAAGACAAAAGGACGGGTCATGTCAAGCAGAGCATCACCTTCCGGACTTGGATTGACAACACGCGCCTTGATCCAAGCGTAGCGCTCCCATTCCCGGCCATGCTGACTTAAGTATTTCTCTAAGGCCACATGACTAATGGCCAGGGCTGAACCATCACCCCAAGGACGCAGACGCATATCGACCCGAAACACAAAACCATCCGCCGTGATCTGATCCAGCAGGTGAATCAGTTTTTGTCCCCACAGGATGCAAAACTGCTGCACATCGATACATTTGCGTCCATCGGTTTCACCCTGTTCATCGAAGGCAAAAATCAGGTCAATATCACTGGAAAGATTAAGTTCTTGCGCGCCGAGTTTGCCCATAGCGATGACAATAAGATCCTGAACTTTACCGTTATAAGCAATCGGCTGGCCATACTTGGCAGCAATCGGCATACGGGCAAAATCTTTGGCTGCACAAATACAGGCATCGGCAAAATCGGAGAGTTCTCGGGTGAGGGTGATGACATCGGTCAGTTGATTGGCATCCTGCCAGATCCAGCGAAACATCAGGCGGGCCCGCAGAATACGCATGGCGCGCATCCAGGCGGCTTCGTCTATAATATTCAGGATACAGTGCTGCACCAGCTGATCAATATATTCCCGACTGAGTGCAGCCTGAAACTGGTCAATTGCATAATCCTGTTCCAGGAGGCTCTGGTGATTGGCCAATACCTGTTCAGCATATTGGCTTGCTCTTAAGGTTTTTTGCAATTGTGTCGCATTCATCACTCAACTCTTCCCCCGAAACGTTCTGCTTAGTTATAGCAGGAGTTTTGTCTCAGGGGGAGTGTTTTAGTTTGAAATTATCTTTTAGGATTTCTCAGCATGCAGATCTTCAAGCACCAGTGCCTGATGATCATTGGTGACCATTGGCAAATGCACCGTAAAGGTCGTACCTCGACCTTCTTTTGAATCCACCGCGATTTGACCATGATTCAGATCAATAAAGCGCTTGCACAATACCAAACCTAAACCAGCACCTTTCTCTTCAGCGGTACCTCGGACACTCACCATCAACGTCGGCTTGAACAGATTCTGTATCTGCTCTTCAGTCATGCCCAGACCGGTATCCTGAATGGTGATTTTAACCTGCTCACCGTCCATTTCTGCCTCTAAAATGACTTTACCGCCTTGATTAACCGGGGTGAATTTCAGCGCATTGGAAACCAGATTCTGCAACACTGAAGTAATCATATTGATATCCGCATGGACTTTAATGTCTTCGGGAATATTGTCAATTAATTCAATTTTTTTATTCAACGCCAGACTGTGCAATACACTGCAGACAATTTTACTGGATTGCTTGAGTTCATAATTAATCGGATGATATACAAAGCGTCCACCCTCAGCCATGGCCCAGGTCAGCAAGCTTTCCAGCAAGTTATAAGTCGATTGTGCATTATCATATAAATAATCCGCGATACTCTGAATACTGGACTCATCCAAGGTATCGCGTTCCTGCGCCAGAACTTCGGAAAAGCCCAGCAGTCCATGAAATGGCGCACGCAGATCATGTGCGATGATCTGGAAAAATTTGGTTGTACTAAAGTTTTGTGCACATTGCTGTTCGTATAGCTCTTTCAGCTCAGTATGTTCTTCATTGAGTTGGATTCGAATTACTAAACTTTCAGCAAATTGCTTAACGGTCTCAATATCATCCTGATCAAACATGTCAGTTTGATCATCAAAAAAAATCACCTGACCTAGCGGCTGACCAGCATTCGCTTTTAAATTAAATGTGACCAGTCGGTGATGCGCCACACCCAGCTCTTTCACATAATTCGACAATTCTGCATAAGCAGGATGAGTCTGGTCGATGACATCTGCCTGTTGCAGATATGTAGGGATGGCAATTTCCTGCGGAGCATGCAAGGCCCGAAAACCGTGCGGACAGCTGTACCAGATATACGGCTCCATATGGAATCCAATAATACTGGTTTTAACGCCTAGGACTTTACGGGCAACCTTACAGAAGGTGTCTAGTAAATTATTGGAGGTATAGACGCCTAAAATGAGAGATATACGACATGAGCTTAAAAGCTCCGTATTCTGACCGACCTCTAGCAGTTTTAGTTCCATGTCTGCCTCTCTGAATATGTATGGAATATAGAAAACACTGTCGACCAAATTTATACAATCAATAACAAAGATTCTATATTTACTGAACGCTGAAAACTCACCTATAGGTTAAAGGATTTGTTAATCTGTTTCTATCCAAATACACTCATAACCGCAAGGCACTGATATTTAATTAATTAAGAATAACTTGAAAATTTAATCTTCAAAAAAAGTCTGCTTAAGTATTTGAAACTCAATATCTAAGCTAAAATTAAGCATGTTTATTTGTATTTACTTTAACATACTCTTGACCAAAAAATACTCAGCATCGATTTTTATCCCCTTTTAAATAAAAGTTAATGGTTTTTCAACTATATAAATTTAAATTTCGTTTAAAAAAATAAATTAGATTGGCTTCACTCTCTAATAACGCTCAAAATTCATTTTTTATTTTTAAAAAATACTTAACAATGATCTTGAGTCTCAACTTAAAGTCTCAAAAAAACTGTCTGAAAGATAGCCTTTGAATTGTAAAGAAATTACAGTCTTTAACAAATTAATTGCGAAAATTTTGTGATTTTTTATCACTCAAGCTTACATTAAAAATGGAAATTTCATGCTGAGGACGAATGAATCCAATTCAGGGTATTTTTTACACAAGGAACAGCGCACTTAAGGTAAAGACAAAAAAAGCGGCCTAAAAAGACTAATGCTGATCAGTTAAGGAGTTTAGAAATAGACTCTTTAACTTTTTAGTCGTTCACGACGGAGTCTTAAATTTATAAATCAAATACTTAAAAATAATTTGTTACTTTGGTTTCGCCCAAATGAGAAGCGAAGCTTCGCAAGGAAGGCATCTTGCGGTGCAATACACCTCATGCCTCAAACAGTTGCGGATGACTTTTCTATCTATCAGATATAATCATGAATTTGAAAAAGAAAATGCCAGTCAATTCCTTAACTGACTGGCATTAGCCTAAAAAGACCGCTTTTTTAACGAAGAATTAATTGTCTGAAATTAACGCCACTTGCTGTACATAGTTAAATAACTTTAACTTAGACGCATTGACCTCTGCTTCAGGTGCCTGATTCTTTAAATCACGGTGTACGCGAAGATAATGCTGACGCAAGGTATGACGCTCTGTGGCATTATAGGTTTTGGTAAATTCATTAATGGCCGGGTCACCATCTTTGACAATTCGATCGACCCAACGCTGTAATTGGGCTGTCTTTTTAAGACCTTGTTTTGGTGTTAAATAAGATAAAATCACCGTTTCATTTTCATTGCGCAGTAATTTACCAATACGTGAAAATTGACGGCGACGTGCTTCATGTGAGGTAAATTCCTGTACATCGAGCAATGCTTCAATCAAACGCTCTTCAACAGGCAAGTTTTTAATTTGTTTAGCACTCAGCTCAGCCAGCTGTGCACCCAAAGCCGCCATACGCTGGACTGCTTTTTTCTGTTCGGTTTTACTTGCGCGTCCCTCTAAAGAATCGAAATCTTCTTCAGTTAAACTGTTCGGTCGACGTGCCACGATTAATCTGCCTCATAAAATTTTGCTGCAAATAGTGCCTGAATTTCAGATAAGGCTTTGTCCTCATCCGCTCCTTCAATCACCAAGCGTAAAGTTGTTCCTTTGCCCGCACCGAGCATCAGCAAGGACATGATATTTTTTGCATCTACCAGTTTGTCCGTTTTTCCAATCTGGATACTGGAACGAAATTTGGTAGTCACTTCTATAAGTTTACCAGATGCGCGTGCATGTAAACCCAGTTTATTAATTACGTCAACAGTGGTATCAATCATGACCAGTGCTTCATTTCTCGATGGAGGACTTGAATAGACCATTTTGCCTCAAGGGCTTTTTTTAGTCTATCCACAATGTAAACAGAACGATGCTGGCCACCGGTACAGCCAATTGACACAGTCATATAATGACGATGCCCTTCAGAAAAGGTTGGCAACCATTTGTCCAGAAAATGGTAAATATCATTAAACATATCTTCGACCTGATCGCTCTTTTGCAAAAACTCCTGCACCGGTTGATCGAGTCCTGAAAATTTGCGTAATTCTAGTTCCCAATGCGGATTCGGCAAATGCCGGACATCAAAGACATAATCGGCATCCAGTGGAATGCCATGCTTATAACCAAAAGACTGCAAAATCAGGATCAGGTTATCGGTCTGTCCCAACTTGGTCAATAAGGTATGTTTCAGGTCATGCACGCTTTTATCTGTAGTATCGATGTGCACGGTAGAACGCAGCTGGATGGGCATTAGCAGGATTTTTTCTTCCTGAATGCACTCGTTCAGACTCTTAAAGCGCGAAGCTAGAGGATGCGGCCGACGCGAGGCACTAAAGCGCGCAATCAGTTCCTGATCCTGCGTGGTCAGATAGATAATATCAACCGAGCCATGCTGTTGTAGCTGCTCGAACACATGATCAAATTCTTGCAAATCGGCACGGGTACTGCGTACATCGACCCCCAAAGCCAACTGTTCCAGATTGTTCTCACTGTGCAGTTTCGCCACGATTTCGGGAAGCAATGCCAAAGGCAGATTATCAATACAGTAATAACCCAGATCCTCAAGCACCTGCAATGCAGATGATTTACCTGAACCAGATTGTCCCGTGACAATTAAAATGCGCTTCATACATGCTACCCTTTCATCCTATCCGGCAGTGTATTTGACCTGCAGGTTATCGATCAGACGTGTATTACCTATCTTTGCAGCTACAAATAACACAACATCTTGATTAAACGTATGAATTTTTTTTAATTCTGGCGTTCGTGCTTCAACATAGTCTACGACAAACCCGACATCTGTTAAAGTCTGGCGAAGCTCGGCCAATACCGTATCCAGTTCAATCGCAGCATGGAGCTGCTGTTCAGCCTTTTGTAAGCTTTGATAAATGACCGGTGCGATTGCACGATGCTCTTGGCTTAGGTAACCATTTCGAGAACTTAAGGCTAAACCATCTTCTGCACGGGCAATTGGCACGCCAATCACTTCTAATGGAATATTCAGGTCTTGTACAAACTGGCGAATCACTGCCAACTGCTGATAATCTTTTTGCCCAAAGAAAGCATAGTTTGGCTGAACAATGTTAAACAATTTGGTCACCACCACCGCTACACCATCAAAATGGCCGGGGCGCTGCAAACCACACAAGTCATCAGTAATGTCAGAGATACTGATATTGGTCAGACGCGGTTTTTTGCCATACATTTGCTCAACCGTTGGCGCGAAGACGATATCACAACCGACGTCTGCCAAAAGCTGCTGGTCCTGCTCCAGCGTACGCGGGTAGTTATCAAAATCTTCATTGGGTCCAAACTGGATCGGATTGACAAAGATACTGACCACCACCACATCACACAGCTTACGCGCTTCACGTACCAGATTTAAATGACCCTGATGCAGATTGCCCATGGTGGGTACAAAACCAATAATCTTGCGGTTGGCACGTGCCGGATTAAGTGAGGCCGCTAATCCCTGAATGGTGGTTTCTGTTTTCATCTTACAATTCAACCTGAAAAGTTTGTGCGGGTGCCGGGAAAGATCCATCTAAAACTGCAGCATGATAAGCTTTAAAAGCATCCAGAATGGCAGTAGCACCCGATTGTTCCTGCATAAAATTACGGACAAATTTTGCAGTATGGCCAAAGGTTAAACCCAGCATGTCTTGTACTACCAAGACCTGACCATCAGTGGCTGCGCCTGCACCGATACCAATCACCGGAATTTGTGGAAACAGTTCTGTGATTTCCTGACCCAATTGTGCCGGTACACATTCCAGCAGTAACAGTGCAGCACCTGCATCAACCACTGCTTTACAGTCTGCAATCAGTTGATCCGCTGCTTCACGGGTACGAGCTTGCAGCTTATAACCGCCAAAGACATGTACCGATTGTGGCGTCAATCCCAAGTGCACACAGACTGGAATACCGTTACGAGTCAGCACCTGCACGGTTTCTGCCAGCCATGCACCGCCTTCCATTTTCACCATTTGCGCACCGGCCTGCATCACGGTTTTCGAACTTTGCAAGGCATCATTTAAGGTGGCATAACTCATAAACGGCAAGTCAGTCATGATAAAGGCATGCTGGTTACCACGGCGTACCGCAGCGGTATGATAGGCCATATCTGCAACAGTCACTGGTAAAGTCGAATCGCGGCCCTGAATTGACATTCCCAAAGAGTCGCCAATCAGAATACTGTCTACTTCTGCAATTTCCATGGCTTTGGCCATGCTGGCATCATAGCAAGTCAGACATGAAAATTTGCGTCCATCTGCTTTGAAGCGTCTTAAGTCACTCAGACTGACCATGAAGATGTTCCTCTATGATTGAAGTTCTCGCGAACATACCCATAACTCAAAAATTAAATATTTGCCCAGTTTGTGTCATCGAGTACCGTTAAGGTCGATTGCTTGACGATGTCCAGGTCTTTTAAGGATGTAGCATGAACCTGTATTTCAGCATCAATGTCCAGCAACGGAATGAGTACGAAATCACGCTCTAACACGCCGACATGCGGTACAGTCAGGCGTTGATTCTGTATCTGTTCATCTCCGTAGATCAGCAAGTCCAGATCCAGCGTACGCTCGCCCCAATGACGCAAACGTACCCGACCGGCTTCCTGCTCGAAGGCTTGCAAATAATCCAGCAAGCTTAAAGCTGCCAGATTAGTATTCAACTGCACCACAGCATTCAGATAATTTGGCTGATCCTGTGGCCCCATCGGTGGACTTTGATACAGATGCGAAGTTTTCACCTGACCCAATGTCGCCAGTTTCTGTACAGCTTCTGCCAAAATCTGGCGTGAATCGCCCAGGTTACTGCCCAGGCCAATATACGTCACGATCATTGTGTTGGCCCAAACACCACCTGGCTTAAATCACGTTGCACCCGCTTACGTTTCATAATCGGATGATCTGCGCCAATTTCACCACTGGCACTGGCTGCCACATGTGACAGGGTTTTCGCCTTATCTTCAAACTTGGCTTTACGCACCCGGCGGTTACGTGGTTCAGGTTCATTGACTAAAGGCTCAATCTCGGCGAGATCCTGTTGTGCCGTCAGTTTCTGTTCCAGATGTTCTTCTTGAGTGGCCTTACGACGGCTCTTGGCACGTTGACGGTTGTACTGGCTAATCGCCCGCTCTTTCTCGTCACCGCTCATTTGCTGATAAGCATCCCACCAGCTGCCCATGCCTTGCGCCATTGCATCGCCTGATTTTTCGCGCAACAGCAAAAAGTCAAATCCGGCACGGAAGCGCGCATGACTAGACAAGGCCTCAATTTGTTGCGGTTTTGGATTCAGTAAACGGGTCTGCATTTCCCAGACTTCACGAATGAAAGTCTCGGCGAAGCGAGGAATAATGGTTCGGGTTGCCTGACGTTTCAAAACATCCAGACCCGCTTGGGCACGTGCTTCTGCTGCGACCACGCCTTTATTCAGATAAAACTCACAACGCTCGAGGAATGGCTGCCATAACAGTACCGCGTAGAAAAATGCAGGATTGATGGTCTTGCCAATCGAAATACGCTGATCGGTATTTTTCGCGGCACGCTCCATAAACGGCGTGATTTCAGCTTTGATATCGGCGAACAGCTGATGCCAGATTCCGAAATCAATCAGCATGGGCAACACACGATTCAGATGCCCCATGGTGAATAACTTTTGTGATTCATCATAGAGTCGATGCGGAGAGACATCACGCAGCAGCTGGGTCATTTCCGGGGTAAAGATATCCAAAATTGCTTCATCAATATTGAAATTCAATTTGGCAGCAAAACGTAAGGTACGTAACATCCGCACCGGATCTTCTTCAAATCTTAAGGCCGGATCACCGAGCAAACGTAAAGTTTTGCTGTGAATATCATCTACAGCATTGCAGAAATCCAGCACAATCGCTTTACGCGGCTGGTAATACATTGCATTGATCGAGAAGTCGCGACGGGCAAAATCCTGCTCGATGCTGCCCCAGTTATTATCACGCAGAATCATCCCCGCGGCCGAGGTGACTGCTTTTTTTGGAGGTGCACGGAAGGTGGCCACTTCAACCAGTTCCCGCCCTGAATAGACATGCGCCAGTTCAAAACGCCGTCCGATAATTCGACAACGTCGTCCGAATACTTCCTTGACCTGAGCCGGGGTTGCATTGGTAACTGCATCGAAATCTTTAGGATTCAAACCTAACATCAGATCTCGAACACCACCACCCACGATATAAGCTTCATAGCCTGCCTTGTTTAAGGCATCAATCACATCGAGAATATAAGAAGGTAATTGAGCGGTTGATAAACCACATTTTGACGCGCGCAAAGTTTGCAAAAGACGCTGTCTCCTACGTCTGAACGTAAAATTCTAAGATGACGCTAATCATATCGCTTACACGACTAAAGGGCAATTTGATTATGTCAATCCTGCCGCTCAGATTGATTCTGTATTTTGCATCAATTCCGTCTATTCACAACGCGAGTCTGGCCTTGTTTTTGGCAAATAATGCCGGCCCAATGCCTTTGACCAGCTGAATATCTTCAATGCTTTTAAATTTCCCATTTTTCTGCCGATACTCAACAATGGCTTGGGCTTTCTTTTGTCCCACGCCATGCAACTGTTGCAATTGTTCAATATTTGCACTATTTAAACTAATTCTATCACCTGTCGCTTGTACCGAAAGTGCCGGTTTTGCCAGATAGTGATCTGCTTTAGTCGATGCATTCTGTTGTTTGAGCCGCGCATCATGTTGCTGTTGTCTGGTCTTCCATTCCATATAATCGGTCGCAGTTGCATGTGCAGTTCCAATAGCAATATAGCCTAGCCATAAACCCAGAAGAAGATTAATCCACGCCGGACTTGTTCGATGTTGTTGTTTGTTCATGCGCCGCTCTTTGTTTTAATTCTAATTTGGCCTGTTCCCAGAGCTGATCCAATTCAGCCAGTGACAAGCGGTCTATATTGAGTTGTTGTTTTTCCGCCTGATGTTCCATCAAGGCAAATCGAGTACGAAACTTATGGATCGTGCCTAATAATGCCATTTCACTCGAGATTCCAAGTTTACGGCCAACATTGACCAGAGAAAATAAGCAGTCACCAAATTCTTCCTGTATTTCATCGGAATTCTGGCTTGCCAAAGCTTCTTTTAACTCGGCCAGCTCTTCTTCTACTTTGTCATATGCCCCAGTGACATCGGGAAAATCAAAGCCGATTTTTGCGACATTTTTCTGGATTTCATCTGCCTGTACCAAGGCCGGTGCATGCTTGATTTCATCTAAACGGGAACGTGGCTTGCCCTGCTTTTCTTGCTGTTTAATTTCTTGCCAGAGCTGAGAGACATCTTCCGGGCTCAATTTTGCAAACTGTTCAGCCTGAAATACATGCGGATGACGGCGGATGAGCTTGTCGCTAATGGCCTGCACCACATCCTGAAAATCAAAAGCACCCTGCTCGCTGTACATTTGCGACTGGAACACCACCTGTAACAGCAGATCGCCCAGCTCATCGCGAATCTCGTCAACATTTCCAGAACGTACCGCAGCTTCTACTTCATAAGCTTCTTCAATCGCATATTGGGTCAGAGATTCGGGAGTCTGCTGCTGATCCCATGGACATTTTTCACGTAATTCACGCATGATATTAAGCAATTGTTCCACTTTTAAAACCTCTTCTTTACCAAATAGTCGCGTCAATCTGCCTGTTTCTTGTTATGCTCAAGAAAAAAAGACAATAAGGAGATCAAGCACATGCACAGTATATTGATTAGTGGGGCAGCACAAGGAATTGGCGCCGCGACAGCCATGCTATTTTACCAGCACGGCTATAAAGTCGGTATTTATGATATCAATGTGGCACAGGCCGAACAGCTGGCCCAGCAACTGGGCGAACATGCCAAAGCTGGCTTTCTGGATGTGGCAGACTATACTTCCTGGGAAACAGCTTTGGCGGAGTTTTCAGCCTGGGCCGGTGAAATCAACATTCTGGTGAATAATGCCGGAATTTTATATTCAGGGCCTTTTGAAGACACCACAATTGCAGCGCATCATCGCACGCTGGATATTAATGTTAAAGGTCTCCTCAATGGCTGTCATGCCACTTTCCCTTATTTAAAAGAATCTTCCTTTGCTCGTGTCATTAATTTATCCTCGGCATCCGCCATTTATGGACAGGCCGATTTGGCCTCTTATGCGACCAGTAAATTTGCCGTGCGCGGTCTGACTGAAAGTCTGGATATTGAATGGCAACCCTATGGGATTCGGGTGCTTGATGTGATGCCACTTTTCGTCAGTACAGCCATGGTGAAAGATATGCAGGCAGAAAGTATTAAAAAAATGGGGGTACATTTGAAAGCAGAGGATGTCGCACAGGATATTCTAAAACTGGTACAGCTTAAAGATTCCATCTGGCACGCTACGCACCATCCGGTTGGATTAAAAAGTAAATTTTTATTTCATCTATCACGTATGAGTCCACAGTTTGTGAACCGAATCAGCAACCTGTTGATTGCCAGACAATAGAGTCTATTTCTACTCTGCTGATTTAAACAGATTGATGAATCTGGATTAGCGGAAATCTGAAACCCTTGTATGAATGCTCACTTTGCCAGGCCACGGTGAGCATACATCCTGCCATATTATAATTTTGATAGGCATAGACGCCGATCTCTGGATGTTCACATCTTCCACCATTCTGATCTGGATGAATCTGGGTATTTAACTCATTCAGGTTGATGCGTATGCCCAGTCCTGAGGCCTTTAATACAGCTTCCTTGGTGGTCCAGACCTTAAACCAGTATTCGGAATCATAGTCCAGTGCCTGCCACTGTTTAAGCTCTTCAGGATGAAAGGCATGTTGTGCCATGGCTTCAAATCGAACCTTACGGCTCAGCTCTTCAATATCAATTCCCAAATTTTGGACATTATTGCTCGTTGCCAGAGCATAGAAATTTTGACTATGGCTATGGTTAAAGTTGAAGTCTGGATGAGTGTGGAGATAGGGTTTGCCGAATGTAGTCCGCACAACATCCTGATTGAAGACAGCGGATTCCAAATGACTGGATAAAAACTGATTTCTTAACGCGGCTATCTCAATCTTACGCGCTTGAATCTGTGCCTTACGTTCCAGGAGTTGGTTGCTTTGACTCGCGTCAGACAACGCATGCAGATCAATTCGAATAAGTGAAGTCACAATGGTTTTTCAATCTATATTTACTTTGAATCTATTGTAAGAGAGTTCATCAATCTTTGACCATGAGAATTGCCTTACATTTGAGAATCTAAGAGGGAAAAAAGCCTGCATCAGCAGGCTTTTTATCGAAAACTAAAAAAAGAAATTAACGTTTAAATTTCTTCTCGGCTTTCTTGAACTTCTGTACATAACGACGTTTACGCGCTGCAATACGCTCATCCATCACCGTCTTACGCCCTTCAAACGGGTTTTCAGAGGTTTTAAACTCGATTTTAATCGGCGTACCTTCAAGCTTGTATACTTTACGGAACACGTTTTCAAGATAACGACGGTAATCCGCAGGGGTTTTATCGACCTTGTTACCATGGATCACGATAGTTGGTGGATTCTGTCCGCCCATATGCGCATAACGCATTTTAATACGACGACCCTGAACCATAGGCGGTTGGTGGGCATCTGTTGCATCATTTAAAATCTGGGTGATTTTTGCCGGTGATACTTTCAAACGAGATGAATCATAGGCACGGTGAATCGAAGGATAAAGCTCACCCACACCCGTTCCATGCAATGCAGAAATCAAATGCACTTTTGCCCATGGAATGAAATCGAAGCGACGCTCTACATCGAGCTTACATTGCTTGCGATCATATTCAGTCATGTTATCCCATTTGTTGACAGCAATGACCATGGCACGACCCGCTTCAAGCGCATAGCCAATCAGATGCAAATCTTGCTCAACAATACCATCACGTGCATCGACCACAACCACAATCACGTTGGCATCTTTCATCGCCTGTAAAGTCTTAACAATCGAGAATTTCTCAATCATTTCATCCACTTTACCTTTACGACGCACCCCTGCAGTATCAATCAGGGTATATTGACGGCCATCACGCTCGAATGGAATATAAATCGAGTCACGTGTTGTACCCGGCTGGTCAAATGCCACCACACGCTCTTCGCCGAGCAAACGGTTCACCAGCGTAGATTTACCCACGTTTGGACGACCAATAATCGCTAAACGCAGACCAGTGTTTTTATCATGCTCTTCCGGGTTTTCATCTTCCGGTACATCGGCAAGCACGTCTTCCAGCATTTGCTGAACACCACGACCATGGCTGGCAGCAACTTGTAGCGGCTCGCCCATGCCCAGTTTGTAGAATTCAACCAAGGCAGCTTCAGCATGTACGCCATCGACTTTATTGGCCGCCAGAAAGACCTTTTTACCTAAAGTACGCAGTTCACGCGCAATCTGCTCATCGGAAGCCAGCAGTCCGGCACGCGCGTCGACCACAAAAATGATAATATCGGCTTCATGAATGGCAGTTTTAGATTGCTCTGCCATATACGAGTCAATACCGCCTTCATTTTCACCAATACCACCGGTATCAACCACAATGAAAGATTTATTTTGATAGGTTGCATCGCCATATTTACGGTCGCGTGTCAGACCAGCAAAGTCTGCCACCAATGCGTCACGGCTCTTGGTAATCTGATTGAACAGAGTTGATTTTCCGACGTTCGGACGACCAATGAGCGCAATTACGGGTTTCATAGAGTAACCTTTATTCAATAATCAGGCAGTCAAAGTGGCCTGAACATCAGAAAGTATAGGAAGATATAAGGGGAAAAATACCCTAAATAAAAACACGGGGCATTGATTTTTCAATCACCCCGCGTTCACAAAATACGGTTGCGGCTAGTTTAACATAAGGCTCGTTAAAATTAACGGTTCTGCCAAATGCTTAATGCGCCCTTGCGTGTAGAAACATAAAGCTGGTTGTCGATCACGCGTAAGTTACGCACTTCACCAGAGGTTTTCGAACGACCAGTAATTTGTCCGGTACGCGGGTCAATCAGGTGCAACACACCATCCAGATCACCGACCACCAAATCCGTGCCTAACATCACTGGATTACTGAGCTGACGATTCAGCAATTGATCATTTTCCCAAAGCGGTTGACCCGAGCTAATCTCAAAAGCTTTAATTTTGCCATCAGTTTGCGCCACGAATACGCCATTGCCGACAACTTCTGGACGCTGGATGCTGCTGGCATCTTCACTCCAGATGACTTGCTGTGAAGCCAAGTCCAGTACAGTCACCTGACCTTGATAACTGGTCGTCACCACAAACTGGCCTGCAACGACCGGCTCACCGTCAATATCGACCAGACGCTGAATATCAGAACGGCCATCCGACACGGCGACACGACGCTGTAACTTTGGTACGCCACTTAAGGCATCCAGTGCATAAATATACGCATTTGAAGAGGCAATCAGCACATTACGCGCATCTAATGGCACAGGAGCCGCCATACCACGCAGGCTGAATTGTACATTAGGCAGGTTATAAGTCCAAACTTGTGCACCGCTTGCCACTTCATGCGCATAGACCATACCGTCATTGCTCACACTAATCACACGACCTGCATGAATCAGTGACGGCGCCAGTAAAGCACCCGTCAATTGTGCAGTCCATTTTTGCTCACCAGTTTGCTGATCGAGTGCAAACAGTTGGCCCTTCTGGCTACCGACAACAACCAGACCCTCGGCCGCTTCAACGCCAGAACTTAGATTATCTTTGCTGACTTTTTTCTGCCAAAGACGCTGTTTGCCCTTAAATGCAGACACCTCACCTTTTGGATCAATCGCAAAAACCACACCATTGTCTGCATCCAGACGTAAACGCAATGGATCGGCAGCATCTGTCGCAGATACACTGGTGGAAAATACAGGAACCAGTGTTTTGGCTTGGGTCAGTTTTGGAAGTGGGTTCGGTTTTACTTCTGGAACTTTATTTGTTTTACCTGCACAGCCAGCCAGTGCAAGCGTTAAAACAGTCAAGGCACAGGTAATTTTGTATTTTCTATTCATGCAGCTTCTTCCGCTTGTGTTTCTATAATTGGGCGTTCGATTTCCGGATCATCGACCAACACGCCTACGCTTTCGAGCTTAATTTGTAAAATCTGACGTTCTTCTTTACGTTCAATCAAGGCATCCCATGCACTTTGATATACTTTTTTCGCATTTTCAATATCATTTTTGGCAACATAGATATCGCCACGTGCTTCATCGGCAGTTGCTTTAAACGCAGGTTCAGTCACTGCTTCTAAAGTTTTCAATGCAGCATCATATTTTTTCTGTGCCAGTTGCGCATAAGCCAGACGAAGTTTGACCACCTGAACCAGACCTTTATCGTCTAGTGTCGAGTTTTCAACTTTTTGTAGCGCTTTCTCAGCCGCAGCATAATCTTCTTTGTCATAGGCCAGTTTCGCCATGACCAGCTGAGTCTGAATGGCCTGAGCTGAATCTGGTGCTTCTTTGACAATTTTGTCCGCAGTTTCAGACAGCTTGGCAAAGGCATCGCCCTGCGTCGCCTGTGCATCATCCATCAACTGCTGAACCTTGGCAGTGTGCATTTGCGACTCTGCCAGGTTTTTCTTCTGCCAATATTCCCATCCAAAAAAGGCAATCAGCGCAATCAAAATCCCTGTAATGATCGAAGAACCATATTTCTTCGTAAAGGATTTTAAGCTTTCAAACTGTTCATCACCCACTGCGCTCATGAGACTACCCTTTTCCTGATGTTTTATCGATTATTTTAAAGAAATTTTAGCACTAAAAAATGCAACGAAGTCCGTAAATGGCACATTCGATTGCTCTGCGGTTGCCAGTTCTTTCACCGTAAAAGTCTGCGCTTCAAGTTCACGCTCACCTAAAATCGCAGCAAACAAAGCACCGGCCTGATCGGCCTTTTTCATTTGCGACTTCATTGAACCTTGAGAGCCCACTTTCAAACGCACCTGACTCCCCGCTGCTTCAAGCTGATCACGGATCTGTTCAGCAATGACCAAGGCTTGACCTTGAGAAGCCGGTTCAGCCACCAGGAATACTTCACAATCACGCGTTGGTGTATTGTCTTCAACCTGTTCAAGCAGAAGCAATAAACGTTCGATACCCATGGCAAAACCAACCGCAGGTACAGACTGATCAGGCTTGCCCTTCAATTGACCAACAAGACCGTCATAACGGCCACCGGCACACACGGTTCCTTGTGAACCTAAATGTGTTGTGGTCCATTCAAACACAGTTTTGTTGTAGTAGTCTAAGCCACGTACCAGTTTTTGGTTGATCACAAAACTCACGCCGGCATCAGTCAGGTACTGTTGTAACTGGGCAAAATGCGCCAGAGTTTCTTCACCCATAAAGTCATGCAGTTTCGGTGCATTTTCTAGGATGCTTTGGGTTTTGGCATCTTTAGAATCCAGAATACGCAGTGGATTTGTGGTCAGACGGCGCTGAGAATCTTCGTCCAGATCGGCTTTATGTGACTCTAAAAATTCAACCAAGGCTGCACGATAGGCTGCACGTTCATCCGATTCGCCTAAAGTATTTAATTCAAGTTGAACCTTGTCCGCTACGCCCATACGTTTCCACAGACGTGCAGTCATCAAAATCAGCTCTGCATCCATGTCCGGAGTCGCCACACCAAAGGTTTCTACACCAAACTGGTGGAACTGACGGTAACGACCTTTCTGTGGTTTTTCATAACGGAACATTGGCCCGATATACCAGACGCGAGGAGTTGCACCACGAAGCAGATTATGCTCCAGCATGGCACGTACACAGCCTGCAGTTCCTTCAGGGCGTAGTGTCAGAGACTCAGGCGGATTACCTTTGTCCAGAAAGGTATACATTTCTTTTTCAACGATATCGGTGGCATCACCGATCGAACGTTTGAACAGATTGGTCTGTTCAACGATAGGCAAACGGATTTGTTGATAGCCATAAGCATCCATCAAACCCGACAGATGCTGTTCAAGACGTCTCCAAGCTGGGCTTTGCGTTGGGAGAATGTCATTAAAACCTTTGATTGCGACGATTGAACTCATGATCTACTCAGAAAAACTTGTACGAATAATTTCTTTAGATTTAGCTTCTTCAAGCTCGGTAACGCGTTGACGAACCATATTTTCGATTTCATCAACCAGTTGATTGGTATCAATTAGATGGCTTTTTTCACCATTACGATACACCAGTGAACGTGGCGCTGCACCTACGACACCGATATCGGCTTCTTTAGCCTCGCCCGGCCCATTTACTTTACAGCCAATCACCGACACATCCATTGGAGTACGAATATCTTCCAGACGTTCTTCAAGCTGCTGCATCACGGAAATCACATTAAATTCCTGACGTGAACAGCTTGGGCAGGCAATAAAATTAATGCCGTTAGAACGCAGACCCAGCGATTTTAGAATATCAAAACCGATTTTAATTTCTTCTTCAGGCTCGGCAGCAAGCGAAATACGCATGGTATCGCCAATGCCTTCCATCAGCAAACCACCCAAGGCGATTGCAGATTTAACCGAACCTGTACGGTAAATACCGGCTTCGGTTACACCCAAATGCAGCGGATTATCAATTTGCTGAGACAGCAAACGATACGCATCCATGGTCAGGAACACATTGGATGCTTTAACTGAAATTTTAAATTCCTGAAAATCCAGACGGTCTAAAATGTCGATATGACGCATCGCAGATTCAAGCAATGCTGCGCCTGTCGGCTCGCCATATTTCTTTTGAATGTCTTTTTCGAGTGAACCGGCATTGACACCAATCCGCATTGAAATATCATTATGACGTGCTGCTGCCACCACTTCACGAATCTTTGCTTCTGAGCCGATATTGCCCGGGTTAATCCGCAGGCAGTCTGCACCCAAATCGGCAACTGCCAAAGCAATTTTATAATCAAAGTGAATATCGGCGACCAAAGGCACATTGACCTGCTTGCGAATTTCACCAAATGCCGCTGCCGCTTCCATCGTTGGCACAGAAACCCGCATAATATCCGCACCAGCATCGACGCAGCGCTGGATCTGTGCAACCGTAGCTGCCACATCACAGGTTTCAGTATTGGTCATGGACTGGATACTGATTGGTGCATCACCACCCACATAAACTGAACCCACACGAATTTTACGTGTTGGACGACGTTTAATTGGATTTATGATCATTGTTCTGCTCTACTCTTGATCTGTTAAGGTGATAAACGGAATTCTGCTTTTCCGTTCACAGTGTAGGGTGACAATGAAATATTTTCATTATTCAAACTGAGCGATACAGCCGAGGCATCATCCAGACGAATCTGGAATGGTGCTTCACCATTTAGCTGCAAGCTTGATGCCTGACGGCCAGTTGCTAGAACATTGCCCGCCGAGTCCACAATATGCACAGAGGTCGGACGCTTAAACTCAAGTTTCAGCTGGTCGCCCGAAAGCGCGTTACCTGTATCCAGATTCAGAATCTCGACATTAGAAGCACCCACTCCAGAGACTTCACTGCTATTTTGTGAATTACTACTTGACCAGTTCTGAATCATGGCAAAAAGTGCACCCAAAATCAGTAGCACTACCAGCGTAATAAAAATGCGCTTTAACCACTTACGATTGCGGTCCCGCTTGGAGCCTGGTAATTTCCCCATAATTTTAATAGGAGAATTGTTCAGGGCATGATTCGGCAGCAACCCGGTATCATTGGTATAAATTTCATCAAAACGCTGAATAATAGTCGACGCATCTACACCCAAAAGTTTGGCATAGATCCGGTAATAGCCTTTGATAAAAGTCGCCTCAGGCAAAGACTTATATTCATCCTGCTCCAGTGCAGTCAGGGTTTTGACCGGTATATTCAGCTCTTTGGCTACATCTTCCAGATCACGTTGCTGATTGAGACGAATCTGGCGCAAGTACTCGCCCGGACGTTGAATATTTCCTAACGCATTTGGAGCTACGCTCGAATGATTCGAAGGTGAATTAGGATTTACTTCCATACGGCCTCAGTACTGTACTGTAATTGCAAATAACGTTGGTATTCCTGGCTTTCAGGAAACAATGCACGTAACTGGTTCACCAATACCTGCATCCCCAACTGATCACCACTGGCACGCGCGGTGCGAATGCCAACCCAGAGCGCACGGGCACCCTGATTTTTCTGTCCCACACCACGCGCAAACTGTTGATACAGTTGTGTCGCTGCCGGGAACTGCTGGTTTAAATAAAAAATTTCTGACAACTCTAACATTGATATATATGAATCGCGATTCGCCTGAAGCGCCTGTTTGAATGATTTTTCAGCATTCACCACATCGCCCATTTTCAGGTAAATACGTCCCATATTTTCCAGCGCACGGAAACGCTGATCATAACCTAAAGTTGCACCGGCAATGTTAAACTGCTCGATCGCATCATTATAGCGTTCTAGCTGATATAAATACGTGCCATAGTTGTTGCGTGCCTGTGCATTTTTCGGATCTGCCGAAATTGCACGCTTGAAATAAGCATCTGCTTTCTCAAGATTGAGCTGACTACCTTCCTGTTGCAATAGCACGCCCATCATCATATTCGCTTGCGAATCACGCGGAGTCGTTTCGAGTGCCTGATCCAGCGCACGTTTGGCTGCATCTAAGTCACCTGTTCTTAAATATTCTGCCGCCAATTGGGTACGGACTTTGGTGGCTTTTTCAGGATCTTTCTGACCTAAATCTGGCGTTTGACATGCAACCAAAGCTAAAGACACACATACTGTTGAAATCAAAGCAATTTTAGATGTTAGATTTCTCAACTGGCGACCTCTTATTATCCTTGTGAACGCATAATCTCATTTGACTGCGCAATTTTCTTTTTCCACTGTTCCGCACGACGGGTACGATCAGCCACTTGACCTACAAGCTGTCCACACGCCGCATCAATATCATCACCGCGTGTCTGACGAATCGTACACACAAAACCGGCATCAGACAAAGTTTTTTGGAAAGAAATAATGCGGTTACGGCTTGAACGCCCATAAGGCGCGTGCGGGAAAGGGTTGAATGGAATCAAATTAATCTTGCTCGGCAAGTTCTTCAGCAGCTTAATCATTTGCTGTGCATGTTCAGGATGATCATTCACACCATCCAGCATCACATATTCAATGGTGACGTGTTTACGTGAACTTTCATTACCATCTTTGGCAATATAACGCTGACACGCCGCAATCAGTTGTTCTAACGGATATTTCTTGTTGATTGGCACCAGTTCATTACGCAGTTCGTCATTTGGTGCGTGCAATGAAATGGCCAGTGCCACATCAATGTCTTTGACCATTTGATCGATTTTCGGCACCACACCTGATGTCGATAAGGTCACACGACGTTTCGACATGCCATAAGCAAAGTCGTCCAGCATAATGCGCATGGAATTGAGTACGGCATCGTAGTTAAGCAGTGGTTCGCCCATGCCCATCATGACCACATTCGTGACTGAACGTTCACGATCTGCCACAGGTACATCTTCCATATAGGAATAGTTCGCCACCCACAACTGACCAATGATTTCTGACTGATCTAAATCGCGCTGAAAACCCTGTTTACCGGTTGAACAGAATGAACAGTCCAGTGCGCAGCCCACTTGAGACGAAATACACAAGGTACGACGTAGGCCGCTACGATGTTCAGCAGGAATCAATACAGTTTCGACAAGAGAGCCGTCACCATCACCGACACGGAAGACCCATTTCCGGGTACCGTCTTTAGAATAATTTTTATGCACCACTTCGGGCGCTTTAATTTCACAAATACGTTCCAGTTTTTCACGCAGTTTGCCCGAGATATTGGTCATCTCGGCAAAATCGGTCACGAAAAATTGGTGAATCCATTTCATTACCTGCCCGGCACGAAACTTCTTCTCCCCCATATCCTCAAAGAATTTCTCCATTTGCGGACGAGACATGCCGAGTAGGTTCACTTTTTCCACAGCATTCTGCTGTGTGGGAGTGGACGGAGATGGTTGCTGTGCAGCTGAAACTGCAGATACAGCGACGACTTCAGTACTCATGTGTATTACCTAAACCATGTCTAAAGATCAAAGGAG
This sequence comes from Acinetobacter sp. F-1, assembly GCF_022869025.1. Taxonomy (NCBI): domain Bacteria; kingdom Pseudomonadati; phylum Pseudomonadota; class Gammaproteobacteria; order Moraxellales; family Moraxellaceae; genus Acinetobacter; species Acinetobacter sp. F-1. Next base: position 91,548 of record NZ_JAJKFX010000006.1, read on the forward strand.
AAGCTCAATATGTGAGCAAAGAATTATTCAAAGAATAAAAAAACCAGATAAGTATAATAACACTTATCTGGTTTGAATACTGCGAATTAACGAGTACGTGGAGCAATCTCAGTTTGAGCGAAGAAGTAGTTAACTTCACGGTCAGCTGATGCTACAGAGTCAGAACCGTGAGCAGCATTTTCGTCGATGCTTACAGCGAAATCTGCACGGATTGTACCAGGAGCAGCTTCTTTAGGATTCGTCGCGCCAAGGATGTCACGGTGAGCAAGAACAGCGTTTTCGCCTTCAAGAACTGAAACAACCACTGGACCAGAAGTCATGAAAGCAACAAGATCAGCAAAGAAACCACGTTCTTTGTGCTCAGCGTAGAAGCCTTCAGCTTCAGCTTGAGTCAAGTGTTTCATTTTAGTTGCAACGATTTGAAGACCAGCTTTCTCAAAACGAGCAAAGATGTCGCCGATGTGGTTTTTAGCAACTGCGTCTGGTTTTACGATAGATAAAGTACGTTCGATAGCCATGATAGGCTCCTTAAGTCAATTGTTGACATGAAAATTTGGCGCATTATACCGAGATAATGCGCATTTTTCTGCTTTTACACTGTAAAAATATGCTTTTTTCAATCGGGCACTTAACGCGCTTCGTCAATCCATGCCATTTGAATCGCTTCCAGCAGACCTTCTGTGGATTTAGTCGGGTCATCCGTAAACTCAGGCAAGGCACATACCCAGGCGTGTAAATCAGTAAAACGAATCCACTGCGGGTCCACATCTGGATGCGCTTCGTAGAGTTCAATCGCGATATCCAGGGTATCAGTCCAACGTAAACCCATCTCTATTTCTCACCATATTTGCTTTAATGCTGTACTTTAGCAAATTTATAAAAATCTGCGAGCTTTCGCCTCAGTTTTCACTTATTTTTACAACATAATATTGAGATAAGGTGCGCTCAGCACAATGACCACGGCCATCATGCCTCCGATCATTGCCCCAACTGCGACATCACTTGGATAATGCAATCCCAGAATCATGCGCGATAAAGCCACCAGCAGCGTAAAAGGGAGCATCAACAGCAATAATAGCGGTGCAACATAACCCAAGACCGTGGTTGCCATTACCGCATGCAAGGTATGTCCAGACGGAAAACTAAAATGATCCAGCGGCCGCTCACCCAGTCGAATCACCTGATGCACCTGATAAGGTCTTGGACGTACAGTTTTTGTTTTGAGAATTTTATAAATCAGCGTACCGAACGTTCCGCCCAAAATGATATAGAGCATCTGTAGCCCATACTCCAAGCCACGAAGTCCCCATGCAGCAAAACACATCACATACCAAAACACGCCATCCCCCAAACGGCTAATGATTTTAAAAAAAGCAGCGATTCGATTTGAGTGGGAGAGATGATTGAGGTAGACACAGCCTTTTAAATCTATTTCTAAAAATTTGAGTTTGGCATTGTGGATTTTCATCATGTTGCTCCCGCTCTTGTTTTAATTAGGTCATTTATTTTGCCTTGTGATTGAGTACAGAACCTGTTCAAACTGCTCTACAGGATGTTGCCATCCGACCTTCTGTGCACAGTGTGAAGCATACACACCCATTCTTCTAAGTGTGTGATAATCTGGTAACTTTAAGATATTGGCTGTTAAATCTTCTTGCAGACCCAGTGAGCTGAGCCAGCCTGTTCGGTCGTGTTGTACATGTAGATGTGCACAAGCATAATCATAAGCAATAACCGGTAGTCCACTGGCCATCGCCTCCAATACCACATTGCCAAAGGTTTCAACCTGACTCGCAAAGCAAAACACATCGGCACTGGCATAGGCTTCAGCAAGCTGTTGACCACGCAAACTCCCGGTAAACACAATCGAAGCATCATGATTCAACTGCTCTAAGCGCTGTCGGTCTGGACCATCTCCGACCACCACCAGACGCACATCCCGACAATGCATATGACGCAATGTGAAATATGCCTGAATCACCACTGGTATTTCTTTTTCAGGCGATAAACGCCCGACATACAACATGACACGGGTCTCTTTGGAAGCTCCCCAGCTCTGGCGTAGGGAATCAGAACGCCATTTAGGTGAAAAGGCTTGTGTATCTACCCCTCGCCCCACCACAACCAGTGGACACGTCACTCCAAATTTGCGGAGTGCTTCGGTAGTCTCACGACTCGGTACACAGGTAATTGCGGTATGATTATGAAACCATTTGAGATAATGCTGAATGGGTTTAACCAAGAATGCCAAATCGAAGAAACGGCTAAATTCCTGAAATGGAGAGTGAAAGCCGCTTGATACAGGAATTTCAAGGAATCTTGCAGTTTGCTGCGCGGCAAGCCCTAATGGGCCTTCTGTGACGATATGCACTACATCGGGTGCAAAGGCTTCTACCGCATGGCGAACCTTTAGAAACTGCGGCCAACCGAACTGTAAGCCTGAATATTTGGGAATACGCTGTGCTTTAACCAAACATTCCCGATAGGGTTGAAATTCAGCACAGATGCCTTTTTGCTCGGGTCGAATCAATAAAATTTTATGCCCCTGTTTTTTCAGCCCTTTGCAGAGTTGTAACAATGAATTTGCTACCCCATTAATTTCAGGTGGCCATGTTTCGGTCACTATGGCAATTTTTAAGCGGGGGCGTACCAAATCTGCAAGCGCAGATGATTTTTGAGGACTTTTCAGACGTTGCTGTTTTAAGTCAAATTGAAAGCCATCAAGGAATGCTTGTTGTTTTGTTAAGGCTTGGCTGTAGGGCTGATTCATGTCGCACCTATCTTACTTATGTATGTTTTAAGCAAAGCATAGGTGTTCTATGTGACTGTTTGATGAAGTAGCAAAAACTTAATAATGGGTGCTATGCAACCCAAAATAAGCCTTCTGAATTGAATATCATTTTGGCTGTAGAAGCTTTTTGATCTTTAATAGTTAGAATTAATCCTTTGTAGTAATTAGGGTCATTACAATCAATAAATACATCACGCTTAAAAATATCTTTTATCTCAAAAACTAAATTGCTCTCAATAAAATCATTAATATTTATTAGATTCTTTTCTGTACTAATCTCAAATCCTAAGCATTTAACTTTCATGCATTTTCCAATAAAAAACCCCATAATAACGAGGCCTTTATAGCATAAAATTCAACCAAAAGGAGTATTAATTCTTTTCCTTATCAACGATTTTGTTTACTTGAATCCACGGTACGAAAAAAATAAAGCACTGCTTTATTCTTCTTGAGGCACTTAACGTTAATACTAACATCATTATCACACACAAAAAGCCCCTGTTAAAAACAGGGGCTTTTTGACTTAGACATTAGAACTTAGTTCTTTTCTTTGTCTACGATTTTGTTTGCTTGAATCCAAGGTACGAAAGAAAATTAAAGCATGGCCTTACTTTTCTTGAGGCACGTAACTTAGTTCTTTTCTTTATCTACAATCTTATTCGCTTGAATCCAAGGCATCATCGCGCGAAGTTTGTTACCCGTTACTTCGATACCGTGAGCAGCGTTTTGACGACGACGAGCAGTCATAGATGGGTAGTTCAACGCACCTTCTTGAATGAACATCTTCGCGTATTCACCAGACTGAATACGTTTAAGCGCATTACGCATCGCTTCACGAGACTGCTCGTTAATTACTTCAGTACCCGTTACATATTCACCATATTCCGCATTGTTCGATACAGAGTAGTTCATGTCCGCGATACCGCCTTCGAACATCAAGTCAACGATCAATTTAAGCTCGTGTAGACATTCGAAGTACGCCATTTCAGGCGCATAACCAGCTTCAACCAAAGTTTCGAAGCCCATTTTAACCAGTTCAACTGCACCACCACAAAGAACTGCTTGCTCACCGAAAAGGTCAGTTTCAGTTTCTTCACGGAATGAAGTTTCGATAATACCAGTACGGCCGCCACCTACGCCTGAAGCATAAGAAAGTGCAACGTTACGCGCGTTACCAGATGCATCCTGGTGAATTGCGATTAAATCAGGAACACCTGAACCACGCTGGTATTCAGAACGTACTGTGTGACCAGGTGCTTTAGGCGCAACCATGATTACGTCAAGGTCAGCACGTGGAACAACTTGGTTGTAAAGAATCGAGAAACCGTGAGCAAACGCTAAAGTAGCACCTTGCTTGATGTTTGGCTCAATCTCGTCACGATAAAGTTGAGATTGGAATTCGTCAGGCGTCAAGATCATGACTACATCCGCTTGCGCTACAGCAGCAGCAACTTCAGCAACTTTAAGACCTGAATTTTCAGCTTTTTTCCAAGAAGTAGAGTTCGCACGTAAACCTACAGTGACATCAACGCCAGAATCTTTCAGGTTAAGCGCATGTGCGTGACCTTGTGAACCGTAACCAATGATCGCTACTTTCTTCGATTGGATGATAGATAAATCGCAGTCTTTATCGTAAAAAATTTGCATTGCTGTCTCCGCTTAATGCTTGTTTGTCTGTTTAAATCAGGCAGTGACCCTTAAATTTACACTGCCTGATACCCCCTTCTTATTAGGATGAGGAAATACTTTAAAATTTAGATGGTGAGTACTTTTTCACCGCGTGCGATACCAGAAACACCTGAACGCACGACTTCTAAAATGGTGTGTTCTGCTAGTGCATCGATAAACGCATCCACTTTTTCAGTCGTACCGGCAATTTGAATGGTATAGGTTGTCGGTGTGACATCAACAATCTGACCACGGAAAATATCCGCAGTACGCTTAATTTCGTCACGAGATAAACCGAGTGCTTTTACTTTAATCAGCATCAATTCACGCTCAATGTGTGCACCTTCAGACAGGTCAACCACTTTCACCACTTCAACCAGCTTGTTGAGCTGTTTGGTAATTTGTTCAATCTTGTGATCATCGCCATAAGTGGTCAATGTCAAACGTGAAAGCGTTGGGTCTTCAGTCGGAGCAACATTCAATGTTTCGATGTTGTAGCCACGCTGTGAGAACAAGCCGACTAGGCGGGAAAGCGCGCCTGACTCGTTTTCTACGAGTACAGAGATAATATGTCTCATTTAGTGCGCTCCCCTTTAGCCAACCACATATCCTGCATCGATTGACCCGCAATCAACATCGGATAAACGTGCTCGGTACGATCTACCATCACGTTAATAAATACGCATTTGTCGTTAATCGCCATCGCTTCTGCAAGTTTCGACTCTAGCTCATCGGCATGGTTAATCTGAATACCGACATGACCATAAGCTTCCATCAGTTTGGCAAAGTCAGGCAATGAATCTACATAAGAACTTGAATGACGTCCTTCATAGTTCATATCTTGCCATTGTTTTACCATCCCTAAAGCCTGGTTATTCAAGCACAGAATTTTTACATTCAGGCCATATTGCTTACAGGTCGAAAGCTCCTGGATACACATCTGAATCGATGCTTCACCCGTGATACACACCACTTGCTGTTCTGGGTATGCAAGCTTCGCAGCCATCGCATACGGCAAACCTACACCCATGGTGCCTAGGCCACCTGAGTTGATCCATTGACGTGGACGTTTGTATTTGTAATACATCGCACCAAACATTTGATGCTGACCGACGTCAGAAGTAATGATTGCTTCGCCATTGGTCACTTTGTCCAATGCCTGAACCACTTGTTGTGGCTTCATTACACCATCAACACCTGCCTCAAAACGACCGCCGTGAACCTTGCGCCATTCATTGATCTGTTTCCACCATGCCGCAATCGCTTCAGGATTTGGCTTAGAAACATTCAGCTGTTTCAACTGATTCAACATTTCATTCAATACAGGCTCTACAGCACCGACAATTGGAATGTGCGCCATAATGGTTTTTGAAATCGTCGCTGGGTCGATATCAATATGAATGACTTTTGCATTCGGACAGAATTTCGCAGGATTGTTGGTCACACGGTCATCGAAACGCGCACCCACACACAGAATTACATCTGCATTGTGCATGGTCATGTTGGCTTCGTAAGTACCGTGCATACCCAACATACCGATGAACTGTTCATCATTACCCGGGAATGCGCCTAGACCCATCAAGGTATTGGTCACTGGATAACCCAATAAATGCGCAAGCTCTGTCAATTGTGCTGAAGCATTGCCTTGAACTACACCACCGCCTGAGTAAATCACTGGGCGTTTAGCGTTGATTAATTCTTCAATTGCTTTACGAATTTGACCTGAATGACCACGGAATGGTGGCTGATACGAACGCATCTTCACTTTTTCTGGGTATTCGTAAGCAAATTTTTCTGCAGGATTGGTCGCATCCTTTGGAATATCGATCACCACAGGGCCTGGACGACCTGATGATGCGATATAGAAGGCTTTTTTGATAATTGCAGGAATTTCGCTGGCATGACGCACCTGGAAACTATGCTTCACGATCGGACGTGAAATACCGACCATATCGGTTTCCTGGAATGCATCTTCACCAATCAAATGACTCGCAACCTGACCTGACAAAATCACCATCGGGATTGAGTCCATATAGGCTGTTGCAATTGGCGTTACCGTATTGGTTGCGCCCGGACCTGAGGTCACTAGCACAACACCAGTCTTGCCTGTCACGCGTGAGTAAGCATCGGCCATATGACCGGCAGCCTGTTCGTGACGTACGAGATAATGATTGATTTTGTCTTGTTGAAATAGCGCATCATAAATATGAAGAACTGCGCCGCCTGGGTATCCAAAAACATGTTCAACGCCTTCGTCCGCTAATGCGCGAACAAGCATTTCACCACCAGATAGAAGTTCCAACGTGATTCACCCTAATATTATTCACTGCACAAATGGGAGGCATTTGCAGTGTTTCATTTGTTAACTGTCTGCACTGTTATAGCACACAAAATTCATAGTTTTCATAGCAATAGGAAAAAAATCTGATCTCTTCGCTGTTCGAGCAATACGGGATCTAAAACATGTTGGGATAAACATATTTTGCTTAGCTTTGTTCAATTTCTCGGCTAGAGAAATCGCCCATTGCATGAAATGACACTTAGTCGAAGGGTGATCGATCTAAGGCATATAAAACTATTGCAGCATTCTTGTGTTTTCAGGCTTTAAAGTCAAGTTTAAAAAACAGACAATCCATACTTATAGTGCCTAGATCTGCTGTTTTTAACAGCAATATCAACTGAGAACCATGCATTGACTGTCTTTCCTATTCACCTAATTCAATAAAATTCATAGAGTTAATGGTTTAATTTTATAAATTTTTAATATGTCTTATATAAAAAAAATGAATGAATTTTTATTAAATGAAAGGAAATTGTTTATCAATAATTTTTGTATACGAAGATTTGTCTATGACATCTCATCCTTTAGGTTGTGCTTATTTAAGCAGTTAGCTTTGAATAAAGCAGATAAAAATCCATCATTTTTACTGAAAATATCACTACAATAATTGCAGTATTCCATGCCTAGCAAGCCGAGGCCCAAGAACAATGAAAATATCTTTTTTAACCACTTTCAGTTTGAGTTGCGCAGTTGTTTTGAGCATCTGCAGCACCAGCGCTTCCGCGATTCAGTATCATAAATGGGTCGATGCGAAAGGCGTCACGCATTATACCAAGACGCCACCGCCGAAATCTGCAAAAAAAGCCACCACAGTGGATACTTATGGCTGGAAAAATTCAGCACCGGCATCACCTAGAACGGCTAAAACTGAAGTGCAAACCGAGAACATATCGCAAGAACAACAGCAACAAGTCCCTCAAGTTCCTGCGAATCAGGACCAGCAACAACGTGAAGCGAACGAAGCCTTGCAGCAATCTAAAAATCGTGCAGTCGCTTTATAAGATACCTCCATATAGAACAGCGTGTTTTTTCTTCGGGAAATGCCGGCGCAAAATTCACTTTTAGGTGCATTTTGCGCTATGCTGTGCAACAGACTTTTTTCACCGTAATTCACTGATACGTTTATGACTACTCACATTGATTCCGAATATCAAGCCAGTGCGATTGAGCCTCAAGTCCAACAGGATTGGGAATCTCGCAAAGCCTTTAAAGTTGCCGACAAAGTAGAAGGTCCACGTCGTTATATTCTATCGATGTTCCCTTACCCAAGTGGCAAGCTGCATATGGGTCATGTGCGTAACTATACCATTGGTGACGTGATCAGCCGTTTTCATCGCTTAAAAGGTGAAACTGTGCTGCAACCGATGGGTTGGGATGCTTTTGGTCTGCCTGCTGAAAATGCAGCGATTGCACATCAGGTTGCACCAGCAAAATGGACATTTGAAAATATCGCCTACATGCGCGACCAGTTAAAAAAACTCGGGCTTGCAGTAGATTGGGATCGTGAATTTGCGACCTGCACCCCAGAATACTATCGCTGGGAACAATGGTTATTTGTTCAGCTTTATAAAAAAGGCTTGATCTACCGTAAACTTTCAACAGTGAACTGGGATCCGGTCGATCAGACTGTTCTTGCCAACGAACAGGTTGAAAATGGTCGCGGCTGGCGTTCAGGTGCATTGGTTGAAAAACGTGACATTCCAATGTACTACTTCCGCATTACCGATTATGCGCAAGAATTATTAGATGATCTAGACACATTGAAAGACGGTTGGCCTCAACAAGTTCTGACCATGCAACGTAACTGGATTGGTCGCTCACAAGGGATGGACATTAGTTTCCCTTCAGCAAATCCAGAAATCTACGCTGAAGGCTTAACAGTCTTTACCACACGTGCTGACACGTTGATGGGCGTGACTTATGTTGCTGTTGCAGCAGAACACCCAATGGCACTCAAAGCTGCTGCTCTCCAATCAGAAGCAGGCAACCCTGAACTTGCTGCATTTATTGAAGAATGTCGTATGGGTTCAGTTGCTGAAGCGGATCTTGCGACTGCCGAGAAGAAAGGTATGGCAACAGGCCTGTCTGTTAAGCATCCTGTGACTGGTGAAGAAGTTCCGGTCTGGATCGCCAACTATGTGTTGATGTCTTACGGTTCAGGTGCGGTGATGGCGGTGCCTTCACACGATGAGCGTGACTTCGAATTTGCCAATAAATATGGCTTAAGCATCAAACAAGTCATTGATGCCAAAGGCGCTGACGATAGCGACTTTTCTGCAACAGAATGGCAAGAATGGTACGGTTCGAAAGAAGGCAAACTGGTGAATTCAGGCGAGTTTGACGGTCTAGATTTTCAGGGTGCATACGATGCATTCCTAGCTAAACTAGAACCAACAGGTCTGGCAAGCTCTAAAGTTCAATTCCGTTTACGTGACTGGGGTGTTTCCCGTCAGCGTTATTGGGGTTGTCCAATTCCAATGATTAACTGTCCATCATGTGGTCAAGTGCCGGTGCCTGAAGAGCAACTTCCTGTTGTCCTTCCGACTGACGTGGTTCCAGACGGTTCAGGCAATCCATTGAACAAGATGCCTGAGTTTTATCAAACCACTTGCCCAAGCTGTGGTGGTGATGCGCGTCGTGAAACAGATACGCTGGATACCTTTGTAGAGTCATCTTGGTACTATGCACGTTATGCATCTCCTGATTTTACTAATGGTTTAGTTAAACCTGAAGCTGCTCAAACATGGCTTCCAGTAAATCAATACATCGGTGGTGTTGAACACGCGATTCTGCACTTACTTTATGCACGCTTCTTCCACAAATTGATGCGTGATGAAGGTGTAGTACAAGGTAATGAACCATTTACCAACCTGTTAACTCAAGGTATGGTTTTGGCAGATACTTATTACCGTGAAGCTGAATCAGGCAAGAAAACCTGGTTTAACCCTGCAGATATCGACCTCGAACGTGATGAAAAAGGGCGTATTCTGTCTGCGAAATACCAAGGTGATGGTCAGGACGTAATTGTTGGTGGTCAGGAAAAAATGTCGAAATCGAAAAATAACGGTATCGACCCGCAATCAATTATTGACCAGTACGGCGCAGATACGGCACGTGTGTTCATGATGTTTGCAGCTCCACCAGATCAATCACTAGAATGGTCTGACGCCGGTGTTGAGGGTGCAAACCGCTTCCTGAAACGTGTATGGCGTTTAGCAACAGGCTTCCTTGAAAAAGGTAACGGTGCATCAAACATCGACAAAGCGGCACTGTCTACGGCTGCACAAGACCTACGTCGTAAAACTCATGAAACCATCCAAAAAGTCGGTGATGACATCGAACGTCGTCATGCATTTAACACTGCAATTGCTGCATTGATGGAACTTCTAAACGCGAACAACAAGTTTGAAGCCCGAGATGACAATGACGTTGCTGTTGCACGTGAATCGATTACAACGCTATTAACTTTACTTGCACCATTTGCACCGCATTTAACCCAGACTTTATTGGCTGAATTTGGGATTGAATTGAATTCAACTTTATTCCCTGCAGTAGATGAATCTGCGCTGACACGTAATACGCAAACCATCGTGGTTCAAGTCAACGGTAAACTTCGTGGCAAGCTTGAAGTATCTGTAGATGCTTCTAAAGATGACATCTTGGCTCAAGCCAAAGCATTGCCTGAAGTTCAGCAATTCTTGACTGGTCCAACCAAGAAAGAAATTGTTGTTCCAAATAAGTTGGTGAACTTGGTGGTTTAAGTCCTTACATTCCCTCTCCTTTCAGGAGAGGGTTAGGGAGAGGTAAATATATACATCCTCATCCTCTTGCGAAACAATGTTTCTCATCTCCTAAAAGAAGCGAGAAATTCCTTCTCCCTCTGGGAGAAGGTTAGGATGAGGGAACAAAAGGATTTCACAATTCCCAAACAAAGCCCGTTGCCAGCCAGCGGGCTTTGACTTTACAATCCGGTTCAGGATTTCAAATATTTCCCTGAGGGAAAAAGAGGATACTCATGCATTTAGGCAAACGTTTAGCAGCAATTGTTTTAACTTGTGGTCTAAGTGCAGGCTTAGTCGGTTGTGGCTTCCATTTGAAAGGCACCAACCCAAGCTCGGCACCTGTGGCCTATTCTGTTATGAGCCTTTCTTTACCCCCCAATACTGAAGAATTACAAGAAAAGCTGGCGGTTTATTTAGGTGCTGCGGGCGTACAACTCAGTAATGCACCAGAAGCTTATGTTTTACGTGTTCTCGATTACACGCCGCGCCGCTTAGAATTGAATGGTAAGCTGGTAGAAACCTTGCTACGTTTAAATGTGACTTTTCGCATTGAAGATGCACAAGGCAATCCGATCACTGAACCACGCACTGTGGTGGCAACGCGTACTTATCAATATGACATTGAAACAGTCAACACTGATGACCAGGAACAAAAGTTTCTCAATCAGGTGATTATTGATGATGTGGCACAGCAGATCGCGCGTCAGATTTCATCGAACCGCCTACCCTTGGCCAAACAAAATACCCCAGCGCAACCTGCTCAATAAGAACGCCTTATGAAACTTGACTATCTGCAAGCCCTAAAACGTGTCGATGAAGCTCGCGGTGCCTGGGTCTTGCATGGTCAAGAGCCTTTGCTAGAACAAAACCTGATCGATGCCTTTCGCACACATTGGCAAGCCAAAGACATCGAACGTCAACGTTATGATGTCAGTTCAGTTTCTGAGTGGAAAAATGTCTTTAATGCATTGAACAGTTTGTCATTGTTCTCAACCCAACTGGCAGTTGAAGTGCATGGCAATATCAAACCAGATGCCAGTAGCCTCAAACTGCTGAAAAGCTATTTACAACAAGACAGTGATAATCTGCTATTGGTCGTTATGCCCAAGCAAGATGCGAGCAGCCTCAAATCCAGCTTCTTCCAGACGGTTGAGGCCAATGGTGTCTGCGTTGCGCTTACTGCAAATTATCCACGCGATCGTCAGCAAATTTTGGCAGTTGAAGCAGAGAAACTGGGGATTAAACTGGCCCATGATGCCTGGCAATGGCTGGAACAGCATCATGAGCACAACTTGCTGGCAGCCAAAAACAGCCTGATGCGGGTCAGTGACACCTTTGCTGAAGTTGATGTGATTCAGATTGATCATTTATATGCCTGCTTACAGGATCAATCACGCTATAGCACCTATGATTTGAGTGATGCCCTGCTGCAAGGCAATCTCTCGCAATCGATCAAGATTTTCCAGTATCTGGTCGCTTCAGGTGAACCGATGAGCCTGATCTTATGGAGCCTGAGCAAGGAAATGCGTCTGTTGATGCAATTGTTTGAACAGCCGCAAAATGCCTTGCAAATTGGAATCTGGAAAACCAAAGTCGGGCTATATCAGCAAGCTTTACGCCGTCTCAGCCCCCAACGCTTTTTGAGCTGGCCCCAGCTGTTAATCCGTATTGATGCAGCCATTAAAGGAATGTCCAAAGAGAACCCTGAACATCTCATCTTACAGGCCATTGCTGAAATGTGCGGTCAACGCTTATTTTTAGCGCCGAGTGCTTAACCAAAGAAACGTGCAAACCAGCCCTTGCCTTTTTTGCTTTCCTGAGCACGTAAATAACTCAACATATTATCGCGCACTGCATCGACATAGTCCTGATCATCATGTTGAATATGATTGATCAGCCATTTGGACAATAAACGATATAAATCATTTTCAATCGATTCTCCCTTCTCGAACTTGAGACGATAATCATTGAGTCGTTTCACAAATAATTCATGTATACCGCGATGCGAAGGTAGGTATTGATAACTGACCTGTTCCAGCAGGTTTTCTTCAAAGCTGAAATGTGACTGGGTATAATCGATTAAATCCTCCAAGACCTCTTTGATTCGATCGCGATCTCCTGTGCTTTTTACCTGCTCCAAAGCATTGATATAATCTAAAATTTGACGGTGCTGATTATCGATTACGTCGATTCCAATATTATAGCTTTCATTCCATTCCATCGTTAAACCCTCATCAAAGTTGTATTATTTTTGCACAATAAATGTGCATTTTCTTGTTAAGTGGTAAAACCATAATTTTTTTATGGAATTAAATCTTACAAGCTTTATTTATTTAAATCCATATATAAAACATGGGTTTTTAATTTTTTTTCTACTTAATTTTCAACTGGTTTTTGCTATTGGGACTAAAGGGAGGAAAATTAAGCCAGAAACAGCCTTAAAACAAATATCACACAACAAATCTAGTATGTTTGGTCTTATGTCTTTATTGATTCACACTCGATTTTATTTGTGCAGCGCTTTGATTGAAAAAATACTGTTGGGGACAGTGATCATTTTATTCAAGAGTCACCTGATGATCTTTTAAACAGGATCGATGTTATCTATAGAGGGTCAAATCCTGTTATCAATGTCAGAACAAGCAATTCATGGAGCATTTTAAAATGGTCTGTATGGACGATATTTTCAGAAATCAGCCAATAGAAAATAATTCTCATTATAATTCAAAAAATTCACGATTTATCCCAATTTCGCTTTTATAATCAATCCCTATCTTTGATCCGAATTCGTACTCAATATGCCAAAAATAAAACCGACGAAACTAATTATGGCCGCCGTGATTGCCATTGTGTTAATCGTTGCGGGGTGGTATTTCCTCAAACCTAAAGAACAGCCGCCACAGTATATTACTGCTGAAGTGACGCAGGGTGATATTGAAAGTTCTGTACTGGCGACCGGTATTTTAGAAGCCACCAAAATGGTCAGCGTAGGTGCCCAGGTTTCTGGCCAAGTGAGACAAATGTATGTGGAACTCGGTGATCAGGTTAAACAGGGTCAGCTGATTGCACGAATTGATTCTGTTCGTCAGGAAAATGATTTAAAAACTGCTGAAGCCAGCATTAAAAACCAGATGGCACAGCTTGCGGTGAGACAGGCGAATCTGGCCAAAGTTGAAGCTGAATACAATCGTCAGAAAGCCATGTATGCACAGGATGCGACTTCCCGTTCAGAGCTGGAATCTGCATTTGCCAGTTATAAAACGGCTCAGGCCGATATCACGGCAATCAATGCACAGATCGAACAGTCGCGCCTGACCTTGGCAACTGCCAAAGAAGACTTGGGTTATACCCAGATTGTGGCACCGATGGATGGCACGATTGTGGCGATTGTGACCGAAGAAGGTCAAACCGTGAATGCCAATCAAAGTGCACCGACCATTGTGAAACTGGCCAAGCTCGACACCATGACCATCAAAGCTGAAATTTCTGAAGCAGATGTGATGAAAGTGGAAGAAGGCCAAACCGTTTATTTCACCACGCTGGGCAATAACGAGAAAAAGATTTACGCCAAACTACGTCAGGTTGAACCTGCACCCAATTCGATTAATACCGATTCAAATACATCTGGTTCATCGTCAAGTTCTGCGGTGTATTACAACGCTTTATTTGATGTGCCAAATGAAGACGGCAAACTGCGTATTGATATGACGGCGCAGGTTTATATCGTGCTGGATGAAGCTAAAAATGTGCTGACCATTCCAGCCGCTGCGATTCAGAGCTCAAATCGTCCGGCACGTGCCAATCGGGGTGAAGGTTCTCGCGGAGAAGGTTCCCGTAGCGAAGCTAATCCAGCAGCACGTCCTGAAACTGAATCAACTCAAGGCAATCGTCCTGCCGCTGAACGCCCTGCCCGCCTAAATCTGTCTGACGCTGAAATTGCGCTGATTGAACAAGGCAAAGCGCAACGTGCCATGGTTCGTGTCTTGCAAGCCGATGGTACTGCAAAACCAACCCCTGTGCTGATCGGTTTGAATAACCGTGCCACTGCACAAGTGCTGAAAGGTTTAAAACGTGGTGATCAGGTGGTGATTGCCGATGGTTCTGATACTTCCAATGATGCAGCAAAACGCGGTGGTAATAGCCGTGGCCCAATGAGAATGTAAGCATGAATTCACAACAGCAGCCTCTGCTCGAGGTGAAAAATCTGGTACGTGAATTCCCTGCGGGTGAAGGCACAGTCCAGATTTTAAAAGGGGTGAATCTGGAGATTTATCCGGGTGAACTGGTGGCGATTGTCGGCCAGTCCGGTTCGGGTAAATCAACCCTGATGAATATTCTGGGTTGTCTGGACAAACCCACCACGGGTAGCTACAAGGTCAAAGGCCGTGAAACCCGGGAACTGGAAGCAGATGAACTGGCGCAGTTACGTCGTGAATATTTCGGCTTTATTTTTCAGCGTTATCACCTGCTCGGCGATTTAAACGCAGCAGGCAATGTCGAAGTCCCTGCCATTTATGCGGGTGCAGATTCATCGGAACGGCATGCGCGTGCGGTCAAGATTCTGACCGATCTGGGTCTGGGCGAAAAAACCCAGAACCGTCCGAGTCAACTGTCAGGCGGTCAGCAGCAACGTGTGTCGATTGCCCGTGCGCTGATGAATGGCGGTGATGTGATTCTGGCCGATGAGCCGACAGGTGCCTTGGATAAGAACAGCGGTATTGAGGTGATGCGTATTTTGCGCGAACTGAATGCCAAGGGTCATACCATCATTCTGGTTACGCATGATCATAATGTGGCAAAAAACGCGACACGAATCATTGAAATTTCAGACGGGAATATCATTTCCGATCAGCCGAATGTGCCTGAAGCCGAAGACCATCTGGAAAAGCAGCCGCTGATCCGTAATCAACAAAAGAAGATTTCTTCATGGCGTTCTGCGGTTGACCGTCTAGGTGAAGCCTTCCGTATGGCATTGCTGGCCATGAATGCGCATCGTATGCGGACTTTCCTGACCATGCTCGGAATCATTATCGGTATCGCTTCGGTGGTTTCAGTGGTGGCTTTGGGGAATGGTTCACAGAAGCAGATTCTGGAAAATATCAGCAGTCTGGGCACCAATACCATTACCGTATTTCAGGGGCGGGGCTTCGGAGACAATTCCAGATCTTCACAAGCCAAGACCCTGATTCCAGCCGATGCCGATGCGCTGGCCGAACAACCTTATGTTGATGGCGTCAGTCCGTCGGTGAACAGCAGTGTTACCGGCCGTTATAAAGAAATTGAAGCCTCAACCACGGTCAATGGCGTCAGCGAAGATTTCTTTTATGTGCGTGGCATGACTTTCCAGTCCGGTCAGCCCTTTGACCGCAGTAGCGTCATGCAACAGGCACAAGATGTTGTCATTGACACCAATACCAAAAATACCTTCTTTAAAGATGGTACTAATCCGGTGGGTCAGGTGATTTTACTGGGTAGCGTCCCGAGCCGGATTATCGGGGTGATTGATGCACAAAAAGGCATGATGGGCAATAATGACAGCCTGAATGTCTACCTGCCGTATTCTACCGTGATGAGTCGTATGCTGGGGCAATCTAACGTTCGCAGCATCATTGTGCGGATTAAGGATGAATATCCAAGTGCGGCGGCTGAAAATGCAATTTTAAACCTGTTGGTACAGCGCCATGGCGCGCAGGATGTGTTTACCCAGAATGCCGACAGTATTCGTGAAACCATTCAGCAGACCACAGCGACTATGACGCTTTTAATTTCGGCGATTGCTGTGATTTCACTGGTGGTCGGCGGGATCGGGGTGATGAATATCATGCTGGTGTCCGTGACTGAACGTACTCAGGAAATTGGGGTACGTATGGCAGTAGGTGCACGTCAAAGTGATATTTTGCAGCAATTCCTGATTGAAGCAGTGCTGGTGTGTATTTTAGGCGGTATTTTGGGTGTGCTGCTCTCGCTCGGGATTGGCCAGCTAATTACACACTTTGCCGGCGGTACTTTCCAGATGGCCTATTCAACCACTTCGATTGTGGCTGCCTTTGTCTGCTCAAGCCTGATTGGAATTGTGTTTGGCTTTATCCCGGCACGTAATGCCGCTCGTCTGAATCCAGTCGATGCGCTTTCTCGCGAATAAGGAACCTGATATGCAAATGAATTTAACCAAGCTTGCCAGTGCCCTGTTGCTGGGAAGCTCGCTGACCGGTTGTGCGGCAGTGGTAAAAACACCTTATGAGCAGCCTGCGATCAATATGCCGGGCAACTTTCAAAATAATAAGGTTTTAAGTCAGCAGATCCATGCCGACATTCTGGCAGATCAATGGTGGACCTTATTTAAAGATCCGCAATTGAACAGTCTGGTCGATCAAGTGCTGGCGCAGAATACAGATCTGGCGGTGGCTGGCATCAGTTTACAGCAGGCGCGCATTCAGGCCAGACAGGCACAAAGCCAGCAAGGCGTCCGTGTCGGTGATGCACGAATTTCAACGGGTCAGCGTTTTGATCTGGAGGGTGGCAGCAATGCTTCGACGGGTCTTTCACTGGGCTATCCGGGCTTAAGCTATGAACTGGATCTGTTTGGCAAACTGGCCAATCAGACTGAAGCGGCGCGCTGGGAAGCCTTGGCATCTGCACAGGACTTACAGGCGACGGCGCAGAGCCTGATTGGCACCACGGCACAGCTTTACTGGCAATTGGCTTATTTAAACGAGCGTTATAGCGTGGTACAGCAAAATCTGGCAACAGCGCAAAAAACCTATGATCTGGTGCAGGTACAATATCGTGCCGGTGCGGTGTCCGGTCTGGATTTAACCCAGGCCGAACAGGCGATTCAAAGCCAGCAAGCCACCTTAAGCCAGATTGAGCAGCAACGGGTGGAAACGCGTACCGGCCTCGCAGTATTGCTGCATATGCCAGTACAACAGCTTTCTATTCAGGAGCCAAGCCGTTTACCGAATATTCAATTACCGAGTATTCAGGCCGACTTACCCGCGAGTTTATTGTCCCGTCGTCCCGACCTCCAAGCGACTGAACTACGTTTGCGTAAAGCGCTGGCCAATAAGGATGCCAACAAAGCCAGTTATTATCCTTCAATCAGTCTGACTGGGAATTTGACCACAGGTATTGGCAGCAGTACCTCGCTTTCAAATGCGTTGAAGAATCCGGTGGCGACTTTAGGTGCGGGTCTGACCTTGCCCTTCCTGCAATGGAATGACATGAAACGTGATCTGCAAGTCAATGAGCTGGAATATGAAAAAGCGATTATGCAATATCGCCAGACCATGTATGAAGCCTTTGCCGATGTGGAAAATGCCTTGTCGAACCGGACTGAAATCAGTAAGCAAGTCACTTTGCAGCAACGTAATGTCGAACTGGCTGAACGTACCGAACGTCTGACTGAAGTACGTTATCGTAATGGCGCGGTGGCGTTAAAGAACCTGCTAGATGCGCAGGAAACCACACGGAATGCACGGCTGTCTTTGGTACAAACCCGACAGAACCAGTACAATGCCTATGTGACTTTAATGCAGGCATTAGGTGGCAGTCCAATCCAGCAATTACCTTAAACAAAGCTTGAACCATAAAAAAAACCGCTGTCTAACAGCGGTTTTTTATATTGCGTGATGTCAATAAAAATTACTTCATTTGCAAATAGGCATGCACATTTTTCAATAATTCAGTTGATCGCTCATGCCCGAGCAAACTGCCTTTTTCCAGCCAGTCCCGCGCGACTCCAATATCGCGTTCCACCCCAATTCCCTTGGTATATAAACGTCCCAGATGACTATAAGCATCGGCATTGACCTGCGCTGCCGCCTGACGGTAATACTGTACCGCCTGTTCGATATTTGCCTCAGTGCCTATGCCATTTTCAAACGCTTCCCCCAGCGCATTCAGTGCCACACTATTCTGCTGAGCAGCCGCTTTTTGCAGATAGCTCAAACCTAAGGCAATATCCTGCGCAATCTGTTTTCCTTTAAGATACTCCAAGCCCAATTCTGCCTGTGCCTGTGCATGTCCCAGTTGTGCAGCCTGATGCAGATAACGATTGGCCTGCTCTGGATTAAGGATAAAGACCGGATAAAGACCTGACAGAGCCTGATACAGGAACCAGGCTGCTTCCTTGGAGCCTTTCGCGACCGCCTGATTCAGATATTGAATGGCTTTGTCGCGTGTCGGCAATGGATATTCCGCCAGACTATAAAAACGCCCGACCACATAAATTAAATCTGCCTCAGACTGAGCCTCGATCTGCCAGTATTGCTGGGCCACTGCCTGAATCATGCGGGTGGCTTTGGCTGTGTCTTTTACAGTACCGATGCCATTTAAATAACACAGTGCCAGACCCATTTGTGCATAAGCATCATCGGAACTGAGCTGAAATGCTGCCTGATATAATTCAAATGCCTTTTGCGGCTCATAAGCCACTAGATGCTGTTCAAAATACAGCGCGGCAATCATGCATAAAGCGGGCGGATGCTGAGTATTGGCAGCTTCAGACCAGTAACGAAACGCCATGGTTTCATTTTTATCGACATACCAGCCATGAAAATAAGCCAGTCCAATTAAAGTCTTGGAATGCGCATCGGCATGTTCTTTGGACTGCTGCATCAAATGCTGGAACACGCGCTGACGCTGGTCGGTATCGATACGGCCTTGCAGTACGCCAGCATAATAATCATAGAGACCTTTTTGATCACCAAGACTGATACAGCGTTTAATAAATTGCAGGGCTTGAGTCTGGTCTTGGGGCAGCCTCTGTCCACGCGCATAATCATCGGCGATCTGCTGATTGGCAGCCAGATGATCTTGCTGCGCAGCTAAAAACAGATAATGAATTCCCTGAACCAAATCTTGAGCCGCTGAATCTGTTAAATAATACTGCGCCAGTTGATACTGCGAATTGCTATGTCCCTGCCCGGCATTTTGAATGAGTAAGGCCAAGCGCTGCTGTTCAGCGTTCTTCTCTTCTGGATTTGTTTCTGTAGTGGAAGAAAGTTCAGTGATGCGGTACTGGGCATCCAGATTGCCACGGGCTACGGCATGTCGGTACCAGTACAGCGCTTTTTCCGGGTCAGCCATTTGATAGCGTTGCTCCTCATGAATCTGCCCTAGATGATAAGCTGCGTCATCACTGCCCAGATGAAAGGCTTTATCGAGATAACTGATGGCTGTTTCCGTATTTTGCGCATGTCCCAGACCCTGCAAATGCATCAGCCCCATGCCGACATAAGCCTGTGGAATTTCCTGTTGCTGGGCAAGATTCTGGTAAATCTGATAGGCGCGTGCATAATTCGGATGTTCAGGATCTGAACTCAAGCGCGCCGCATGCTTGAGCTGTGCATCAAGCTGCTCAATCCATAGATCATGCTGCACAGCTTTGGCCTGATCACGTTTCACCGGATCCGGACGTTTCCACATCCAAATCCCCAAGGCCCCTATCCCCAAAATCAATACCAGCAAGAACCACATAACTGCTCCAAAACATTATTTTTGTTCTGCAAATGAATCCTTTCATTCTAAACGCCGTCTCAAAAAAAGCACATATCTTGTGCTTTTTATTTTGTAAATCAGGCTTTTGCTCTTTTACTATCCAGCTTCTTCAAGCCTTCTGCCACAGCGACCATGGCAAAGCTTGATGTCACCACCACGGCAGAGCCATAACCACCACAGCGCAAGCCGGCACTGGCACAGACATCGGCACTCGAGAACGGATTATCGATTGAATAGACACAGGTAATGCCGAATTTTTCTTTAGGTTTTTTACAAATACCTTTGCCGCGTAACTGGGCACGCAATTTGGCCAGCATCGGGTCCTGTTCGGTTTTAGATAAGTCTGCGACACGAATTTTCAGGGGATCCAGTTTACCGCCTGCCCCGCCCGACACAATCAAGGGAATCTTGTTAAAGCGACAATGCAGCATCAAGGCAAATTTGGCCTTCACATCATCAATACAGTCGAGAATTAAATCAGGATTACCTGCTAAAATTTCTTTGATATTTTCCGGCGTCAGATAGTCATCAATCAGATTAATCTTGATCCGTGGATTAATGGCATGACAACGCTCGGCCATCACTGCAATTTTTTCATGGCCCAAGGTCGTGCTCATGGCAGGCAATTGACGATTAATATTGGATGCCGCCACCACATCCATATCGACCAAACTCAGCTCGCCCACACCGCTACGTGCCAGCGCTTCTACTGCCCAAGAACCGACACCACCGATGCCAATCACCATCACATGACTTTTTTCATAATGGCTGAAGCTGTCTTCTCCATAAATTTTGGCAACACCCGCAAAGCGGCGCTCATATTCATCGTCTTGAAGCAGTTCAGTCATAAGTCATCAATAGCTGTTAAATCACGGCTTATTTTAGCAAAGTCAGCATTTTTTTACTGCTTCTAAAATTTTGATACAAAATCTATCAGCAAAATCAGAAAGATAAATTCAGGAACATTTATAATTGGATAAAATACATACATAAAATTTCAAATATGGGAGTCAAACACTGTGCTGATCAATGCTCTTTTGGCTCTCAATTTTATCCTGATCACTCTACATTTTTATTTTTACAGTAGCCAAAAACAGAAAAACTATGCGCTGAGTATTTTTATTCGTTTGTTGATTTTAGGCCTATTCGGATATGTGATCCTAGATCGCCATGAAACCCAGACCCATCTGATTTTGGTACTGATATCCTGGGTGATATTTGAACTGATTGAGAGTTTATATCAAAAGAAAAAAGCATCAATCTCATAAAAAAAGAGGCTTCGCCTCTTTTCAATTCATCGGAATTTAGTCTTTATTCATGATAAAGAAATATTGACGATAGTATTTCAGTTCGGCAATTGAATCACGAATGTCATCCATCGCCAGATGCGAAGCATTTTTCTTGAGACCACTCATAATTTCTGGACGCCAGCGTTTTGCCAGCTCTTTCACTGAAGATACATCCAGATTACGGTAATGGAAATACTGCTCCAGCTCAGGCATCAGGCGATGCAAGAAACGGCGATCCTGACAGATCGAGTTACCACACATCGGGGATGATTTTGGATTCACCCATTTCTTCAGGAATTCAATAGTTTGCTGTTCTGCATCCTGAGCCGTCAGTTTACTGCGACGCACACGTTCAATCAGACCAGACTGGCCATGTTGACGGGTGTTCCACTCATCCATGGCATTTAACAGACGTGCAGGCTGATGCACCGCAAGCACAGGACCTTCTGCCAGAATATTCAAATTGTCATCGGTTACAATCGTCGCAATTTCAATAATTTGGTCATTGTCTGTGTCTAGACCTGTCATTTCAAGGTCAATCCAAATCAGGCGGGTATCAGCGGTGCTGCTCATAAATGTGCAATCTTATTGGGTTTAAAAACAACTATAGTAGCAAATTAATTACATCTTGGGTGTCATTCGGGGGCTGCTTCATGCTATTTTTGCCATCTGATTTACCCGGTTTTTTAGGATATGAATGGCCTTAATACGTAAGCGTCGTCTGACAGAGCAACAACAGCGCCGCATTCAGAAACAACAGAAAACACGTCAAGAAGATCTCGATACCTCCAGTGATCTGGAAGGTTTGGTAGTGCAACACTACGGCCGCCAACTTGAAGTGCAAGCTTTGTCTACTCCTGACATTCACCCTGAAAAACCTGTGGTCGCCGATGGTGAGCCTGAACCTTTCTGGAAAGAAATTGAACTAGGCAGCGTCTGGCGCTGTCATACCCGAACCAATCTGGATTTACTGGTCACGGGTGACCGGGTTAAATGGCAAGCCGATCCGAATACCGGTTTAGGAATTATTACGGCGATTCATCCACGTAAATCCTTATTGACCCGTCCTGACCGCT
Organism: Acinetobacter sp. F-1; assembly: GCF_022869025.1. Classification (NCBI taxonomy): domain Bacteria; kingdom Pseudomonadati; phylum Pseudomonadota; class Gammaproteobacteria; order Moraxellales; family Moraxellaceae; genus Acinetobacter; species Acinetobacter sp. F-1. The sequence continues at coordinate 113,993 of NZ_JAJKFX010000006.1, forward strand.
ATCACAAGGTTAAACCGGTAGCGGCCAATATTTCACTGATTGTGATTGTGTTTGCACCATTGCCTGAGCCAGCACCGGGCCTGATCGACCGTTATCTGGTGGCCTGTGCCGATGCCGATATTCCTGCGCTTCTAGTGATGAACAAAGCCGATTTGTTAAAAGAGAACGATCCAATTCTGACTCTGCTACAAGAATATCAAGACCTCGGTTATGAAGTAATGCAAACCCAGTCCGATGGTGATCTGACTGTATTGTCCAATCGTCTGGAAAATGAAACGGTGGCTTTTGTCGGTCAATCGGGTGTCGGTAAAAGTACGCTGATCAATGCGATCGTGCCAGATGCAGCCCAGAAAACCAATATTATTTCGGAAAACTCGGCACTCGGTCAGCACACCACCACCTCAACCCGTTTGATCGGTTTTGGTGAAGGTGCTGCCCTGATCGACTCTCCGGGAATTCGTGAATTTGGCCTGTGGCATCTGCCTTTAGATAAGGTACAAATCGGTTTTCCTGAAATTGAAAACCTGCTCGGACACTGTCAGTTCCGGAACTGCACGCATAAGCATGAAAAACAATGTGCTTTACGTCAGGCCGCGAGTGCGGGTGAAATTTTACCGCGCCGACTGGACAGCTATTTGCGTTTAATCGATGAAATCACTGAAGCACAGCAAAAAAATTAATTTTCTTGTGCCTCAACCCTTGAAGCGGTGATTTTGATCACCATATTTATGAGCTATACTCTTGGCAATTTTAAAATTGTAATTAGGTGAATTGTGGAACGTTGGTTCGAGTTTATGGGGAATCACCCCTTCTTATTTGGAACACTCGCGGTATTGGTAGTTTTGTTCTTCATTATCGAAGGTCAACGTAACGGTCGTAAAATTTCTCCGCAGTCGCTGGGAATTTTAGTCAAAGCAAAAAATGCCATGCTGATTGATTTACGGGATGCCAAAGACTTCCGTGAAGGTCATATCAGCGGCAGCCGTAACATTCCATATAGCCAGATTACAAAGCATGTTGAAGAGCTGAAAGCATCTGATCGCCCTTTGGTGTTCATTTGCAACCTTGGACAGGTGGCTGGTACTGCGCTACAACAAGTGGGTCATGCCGATGCATACCGTCTTGATGGCGGCATCAGCAACTGGAAAGCCCAAGGTTTACCTTTGGTGAAAAGCAAATAATCCACGAACAGGAGATTGATCATGGCTGACGTTATTGTTTATTCAACGACTGTGTGTCCTTATTGCGTGCGTGCAAAACAGTTGCTTGAGCGTAAAGGTGTCGCATATAAAGAAATTAATCTATCTCAAGAAGCACCTGAAGTACGTCTTGAATTGATGCAGCGTACCAATCACCGCACTGTGCCACAAATTTTTATTAAGGATCAATTCATCGGTGGTTTCGACCAGCTTTATGCTTTAGAGCGTGAAGGCAAACTTGATGAATTACTGGCTTAATTCTACTAAAATCATCACTTTATATTAAGGATCAAAGAATGAGTGAAGAACAACAAGCTCAACCACAATTGGCATTAGAGCGTATTTATACCAAAGATATTTCTTTTGAGGTTCCTGGGGCACAAGTTTTTACCAAGCAATGGCAACCTGAGCTCAACATCAACCTTTCTTCTTCTGCAGAAAAAATTGATGAGACTCATTTTGAAGTGGCTTTAAAAGTCGTTGTTCAAGCGACCAATGAAGGTGATACTGCTTTTATCGTCGACGTGACTCAAGCCGGTATCTTCTTGGTAGATGGCGTTGAAGAAGAGCGTCTTCCATACATCCTGGGCGCATACTGCCCGAACATTCTGTTCCCGTTCCTGCGTGAAGCAGTGAATGATATGGTGACTAAAGGTAGCTTCCCACAGTTGCTGCTTACCCCAATCAACTTCGATGCTGAATTTGAAGCCAATATGCAACGTGCACAAACTGCCGTTGTAGATGGTCAGGCTTAATCGCTGTCCTGCAAATCTAAAAAAGACCGCATATGCGGTCTTTTTTATGGCCTTGAGTGAATTCCCCCTTTATCAAAGGGGGGAATGAGGGGATTTTGCTCATTTACTCTTTTTTTAAAGAAAGGGTTTAGCAAGATTAAAGAAAAATAATCCCTCCTAACCTTCCTTTAAAAAAGGGAGGAACTCTTCCCCCCACGGCAGAGAATAGACTTTTATTCCGCATCCGCCATTAAATCAGCGCTCATACCCACGGTATTGAAACCGGCATCGACATACAGGATTTCACCGGTAATGCCATTGGCCCATGGCGAGCACAGGAATAATGCTGCATTGCCGACATCTTCAATCGTTACATTACGTTTTAATGGCGCAACTTTTTCATTTAAGTCGAGCATTTTACGGAATGATTTAATGCCTGAAGCAGCCAGAGTACGGATTGGACCCGCAGAGATGGCATTGACACGAATACCTTCCTGACCCAAGCTCGAAGCTAAATAACGAACACCGGCTTCTAAAGAGGCTTTGGCCATACCCATCACGTTATAGTTCGGCATTACGCGCTCAGAACCTTGATAAGTTAGCGTTAACAGGCAGCCTTGACGAACTTGTAGCAAAGGCTTTGCCGCACGTGCCATCGCGATAAAGCTATAGGCACTGATGTCATGTGCAATATTGAAACCTTCGCGGTCTGTGATTTCGGTAAAGTCGCCATCCAAAGTATGCGCCGGTGCGAAACCGATAGAATGCACTACGCCATCCAGACCATCCCAGTGTTTCGCCAGCTCAGCAAATGCATTATCAATATCAGCATCTACCGCCACATCACAAGGAAAAACCAGTTTTGAACCAAACTGTTCAGCAAAGTCATCTACCCGCTTTTTCAGCTTTTCATTTGGATAAGTAAAAGCCAATTCAGCACCTTCACGATGTAATGCCTGAGCAATACCAAAAGCAATGGATAATTTACTCGCAATACCCGCGATCAAGAAGCGCTTACCCGCCAAAAGTCCTTGTGCCATGTGAATCTCACCTAAAAGAATATATATGCATGATGCCAAGTCTGAGGCATTTTAGAAATTGCATAATGCATCTTTTTTTAACAGATACCAAATTACAGCAGATACAGCCGAGCAATAAAAACCGGCATTATTCATCGGCCAAATTCAAAACCTGATGGGTATTCTGCCAGAGCTGCTGTGCCAATTTGGCTTGATCTTGCCCTAAGCTTTGTGCCAAACCTTCCAGTACATAAGGCAAGTTGGCAGGTGTATTGCGGGTACGTTGCTCACCTGACTGTTGACAGCATAACGGCGTCATATCCGGACAATCGGTTTCCAGCACCAGATGTTCTGCACCGACTGCCTGTACCACCTGATGCAGTTTTCTGGCATTCGGATTGGTAATCTGACCAGTAACACCAAGCTTAAACCCCAACTTGACAAAAGCCTTGGCTTCCTCGACACCTCCGCCAAAGGCATGTGCGATTCCACCCTGTTTAAACTGATGCTGTTTTAAAATTTGTAAAACTTCTGCATGTGATTTACGGATATGCAGCAAAATCGGCTTATCAAATTGTTGTGCCAGTTCAATTTGTGCAGCGAAAAAATCTTGCTGCTTTTGAAAAATTTCAGGTTGTTTATGCTGCTTTAAAAATGTGTCGAGACCGATTTCACCAATGGCAATGCATTGTTCATTTCTAAGTAGCTGCTCCAGATCATATAAATGTTCAGCCTGATGCTGTTCAATATAAAACGGATGCAAGCCGGGTGCCAAGTGGCTATGCGGTGCATTTTCCAACCCGTTGATAAAATGGTGGGTTTTTAACAAATCCTGAAAGCGGTTTTGCAAAAAGCCAATTAGAACCAGATGTTCCACACCTACCGCTTTGGCCGCATAGGCCAGATGTTCCCGATCAGGATCAAAATCGGGAACATCAAAATGGGTATGCGTATCGAACAGTTTTAACTTCATTCGGCTTTAGATGCTAACGCTGGCTGTGCCTCAGAGGCTGCTGTTTCAGCTTGCGGCAGATATTGCGGTTTTAGCACGCCTTGTAGCTGCGCATAAGGAATCATTAAGCGCGGCAAACCCACCACATAAGGTCCGATTTCATATTCGGCATATTGTAAGATCAAACCTTCTTTGGCCAGATAAAAATTATCGGTCAGTGTGAACTTCCAGGCCTGTTCATATTCAGCGACATCTTTTGCCAGCTTGGACTCCATGACCCAGACTTTAAAAGCCTCATACGCCTGTGCTTCGAGTTTGGCTTTTTGCTTCTCGGCAATAATGTCATCCAGCTTGACCAGTGTTTGCTGTTCAAGATCAAAATTATAATAGCGCTGTGCAGATGCCCCGTGCGCACCTCCCAGATAATGGCTACTGTTTAGCACCACAGTCGCCAATGGATCACCCGAATTCAGAATCTTGGGCTTAATCATCAGGCTAATGCTATGACTGGCACTCAGTGCTTTGAGCTCCTTGTCCAGATTCAAGAAGGTCTGCATAGAAGGCTGAATTTGCTGCTCAAGCTGCTGTTTTGGTGTAGTGACCGTCGACAAGGCTGTTTTTGGTTCAGAAGCAGCCACTTCGGCTTCACTGGCAGCAGTGGCTTTTGCCGGCTCAATCGCATCGACAGACAGGATATTTTTTAACTGTTGCAAAATCTGCTGGTCGATCCATTCATCAATAAAGCTCTGATTACTGTTCAGACGTTCAATCGAAATTTCCGGACAGTTTTTACCCTCACACTCTGGAATCACCAGCTTGAGTTTTTCGGTATCACCACTAAGTTTCAGGACTTCTGGCTCGGTTTGTACCACTTCAGGAGAAGTCGGCTCTTTCGGCTCATTGCTCTTCGGCTGACATGCACTCAGTAAAACTGCGGATGCCAGTATCGATAGACAAAAAATATTCTTATATTTTGGCATTCATTACCCTTTTCAAAACGTGTAATTAATCCTGAGAGGATTACGACCTTTAGAACATATTCCGATAGACTTCGGCTTTCAAGACCTGTTGTGTTTGTTCTTTTGTTAAATAGATATCCAGTTGTTTGGTATCTTTGCTAATGTCATGACTACGATAATGCAGACCAATCCCTTCCTGATCGAAGAACCACTCAGCCTGCCCCCAATACAGTTTTTTCGGTGCTTGCTGCTGAACCTCGTGATTATTGTCTTTTAACCATTTTTCATAAGCGGTTTGAATGATCTGATCCATTAACAACTGTTGTTTGGGATCGATGATATCCAGTGGGGTCAGCATTTTTTGCTGTTGACGATCGGCTACAAAAAAATAATAGCGCTCATACACACTGATATTTTCCTGTTTACTATCAATACCAATTTGCAGCAAGACATATTGATTACGCTGATAGGGAATGCGGGTATACAGCGATAATTCATAAGCCTGATTGAGCTGGAGTTGAGCCTGCCAGGCATCCGATTTTTTCACATAGGCATTCATTGCCTGTTGTAAACTCATATCCTGTTTTAAGCCAATTTGATCCTGAATTACCTTGGCCTGCTGTTTTTCGATCCAGTGATTCATCCAGGGATCAGCCGTATATAAAGTCTGGATATCGACATTGATACAGTTTTTGATTTCACAAAATGGCAAGGCGATCTTGGCCGGTTGTTCTTGAATATTCAGGTAAGGCAAAATACTGGCACTTTGCTTAACTGGCGTTGTTTTTCCATCCGGCTGGTCAAGTTCCGGTTCTTTTTCGCTTTTATCACAGCCACTCAGGACAAGACTTAAACCAATGACAGCACCGAGGGCGGCTTCCTTGCTGAACTTCATTTTTAAACAATCTATCAGGTTATGAATAGTTTAAATGTAACATAAAACAAAACAGCTTCCGGAGAAGCTGTTTGATATTTTTAGACGATATTTGAATGCCTGAAAGTTTAGTGTTCGCGCGTATTATGGAACACGATGTCCGGATAACGTTCTTGCATGAGCTGTAAATTCACTCGGCTTGGCGCAAGATAAGTCAAGTGACCACCGCCATCGACTGACAACTGGTCGTGGGCCTTTTTCTTAAATTCGTTAAATTTTTTCTCGTCATCACAAGACACCCAACGAACAGTATTGATGTTCACGGGTTCGTAAACACAGTCAACTTTATATTCTTCTTTCAAACGATACGCCACCACTTCAAACTGAAGTACGCCCACTGCACCCACGATCAGGTCATTATTATGCTGTGGCATAAATACCTGTGTTGCACCTTCTTCAGACAACTCTTTCAGGCCCTTTTGCAACTGTTTCGATTTCAAAGGATCTTTTAAGCGTACACGGCGGAACATTTCCGGTGCAAAGTGCGGAATACCTGTGAACTGTAGTTTTTCACCCGAGGTAAAGGTATCACCAATCTGAATGGTGCCGTGGTTATGCAGTCCGATAATATCGCCCGGCCACGCTTCTTCTAGATGCTGGCGGTCACCGGCCAGGAAGGTTAAGGCATCACTAATCCGCACATCTTTATCCAGACGTACATGCTTCATTTTCAGGCCTTTTTCATATTTACCTGAACAAATTCGCATGAATGCAATACGGTCACGATGTTTCGGGTCCATATTGGCCTGAATTTTAAAGACAAAACCGCTAAAGCCTTCTTCATCAGCTTCGACAACACGAGCCTGAGTAGGATGGGCCTTCGGCGGCGGTGCATATTGACTGAAGGCATCCAGCACATGGTCAACCCCAAAGTTACCTAAGGCTGTACCGAACAATACCGGCGTTTGACGGCCTGCCAGAAATTCTTCACGATCCAATGGCTCATTGGCCATTTGCACCAGTTCAAGTGATTCTTCAAATGCAGCCCACGCCAGCTCACCAACTTTCTCACGAAGATCCGGATAGTCATAACCATCACGTATTTCGATTGTAGGAATGGTTGAACCAAAACCGGTTTTGTAAATGTAGAATTTTTCTTCGATTAAATTAAATACACCGGCAAAATCACGCCCCGTACCCAATGGCCAGGTGATCGGAACACATTTAATTTTCAGAACGTTTTCGATTTCATCCAGAAGCTCGAGTGGCTCACGGATTTCACGGTCCATTTTGTTAACAAAAGAAATAATCGGTGTATCGCGCATACGACACACGTCCATCAATTTAATGGTCCGGTCTTCTACCCCTTTTGCACCATCAATCACCATTAATGCCGAGTCAACGGCGGTTAAGGTACGATAGGTATCTTCCGAGAAATCTTCATGTCCCGGGGTATCGAGCAGGTTGATCATCTTGTCTTTGAACGGGAACTGCATCACCGAGGTCGTGATCGAGATGCCACGTTCTTTTTCCATTTCCATCCAGTCTGATGTAGCGGCCCGGTCAGACTTACGGCTTTTCACCATACCTGCAACCTGAATCGCCTGCCCCCATAACAGCAGCTTTTCTGTCATGGTGGTTTTACCGGCATCGGGGTGGGAAATAATGGCGAATGTACGTCGCTGAGCGACCTGCGCCGCTAACTCATCTTTAAAACTCATGGAAAATACCTACTGCAGAACCGCAGTGCTCAAGATCAAAAACGATCAATATGAAAATTGGCGATATTGTAGCAGATTTCTAAAGCCAATAAGTATGCCCACGGCTGAAGGAAATGACAGTATTTATAAGATCTACACTTGCTGACTGCTGGATTTTTCAGCCCAGATTGAGTCAGAAATAATACGGTTATGAAGCTTAAATATGGGAGTTTGTGTCATTCAACTGGCCTGCTGAATAACGCTAAATATAGGTCCACCGTACTCTTTAGTACCGCATTAGTAGCGTATAAAAATTCAAATTAAGACAGAAAATCCTGTATTTCCAATGACTCGACTGGCATCGGCTTTGCCAGCAAATAACCTTGTAATTGCTGACAACCGAGTCGAGTCAAAATATCTGCTTGCAGCGTGGTTTCTATGCCTTCAGCCGTTACTTTTAAACCCAGTTTAATCGCCAGCCGAATAATGCTTTCCAGAATCATTTCTTCTTTAGAGCCGACGCTAAGATCCTGAATAAACTCTTTATCAATTTTCAGTTCATCCACGGGCAGATTTTTTAGATATAAAAAGCTGGAATGTCCGGTTCCAAAATCATCAATCGCCAGCTGGATGCCGATATTACGTAATTGTTCAAGGGTACGAATACTGGCATCGATATAATGCATGGCGGTCGATTCAGTAATCTCGATCATCAAATGCTGCGGATTGATCTTATAGCGTTTAAACAGGTTTTGCAGATTAGCTAATAGATGCTTATGCTCAAACTGCACCGCAGACAAATTCACGGCAATCGGGAAAAAGTCGGTATTATTTTTTTCCCAGAGTTGGATCTGTTTGCAAGCCTGCTCCAGTGCCCAATAGCCCATCTGAATAATAAGCCCGGTTTTCTCAGCGCCATGAATAAACATATTGGGACCCAGCAACCCATGTAACGGATGCTGCCAGCGAATCAGGGCTTCTACCCCACAAATTTTTCGTTTACCGGTAAATTTGGGTTGATAAAACAGTACAAATTGCTGATCTTCAACTGCTTTATACAGATCATTAATCAGCTTGCTCTGGCTCTTGGATTCATGCTGATCAGAAGAAAAATTAAAGACTGAATAGGTATTGCGGCCCTGATATTTAGAACTGAGCATTGCAGCATCGGCATTTACCAGTAAATCTTGCAGATTTTTGCCATGCTCCGGATACATCGCGATTCCGATACTGCCCGAAATATTAATGGTTTTGCCATCAATAAGGAAGCTGTCCTGAATCAGATTTAGAATCTGCTCTGACATTTCTGAAGCTTTGCTGACGGACGTATTTTCCAGCACCATCAGGAACTCATCGCCGCCAATTCTGAGCAGCTTGGAACGGTCACCCCATAACTGATGAATACGCGCAGTCAGTTGAATCAGCAACTGGTCTCCGACCTGATGACCAAACACATCATTCACCGCCTTAAAACGATCCAGATCAATATATAAAAAGGCAATTTCCTGCTGATGTTGTTGCTTGGAAAACAAGATATCTGCGTATTCAGCCAGGTATAAACGGTTGGGTAATTTGGTGAGATTATCCTGGATATTTTGATTTTCGAGCTCTTTATTGGCCCATCGCAGTTGGCGATTCCGAGAGGCCAGGCGCAATTCTGAGAGAACCAGACGAATCATGGCAATCAGTAACAGAGCACTGATTAACACAACCGCGAACAACAGATCATAAGTCGCATGTGAAGATTCTGTGATTGGCGTAATCTCTGTTCTCTCAAAGTTGGCCCTAAGACTACTTGTATAGTGCATGGCTGAGACCCCGAGACTCATCACCACGATCGCGAGAGCCACTCGGGAAAATGACCAGATGCTTTGGATCATTAACCAGAGGGTAAAAATAGAAGCCGTAAAGACACTCAAATAAGAGAGCAACATCCAGCTGAAATCAAAATGATAGACATGACTTAAATGAATTGCTGTCATCCCAATGAAATGGATCGACCAGATCAACAGCCCCAGTAATGCGGCCGTTGCAAATAGCATGAGTGTTGCAAATTTTCTTCGCGACTCACGCCACCATATTTTTTGAATCGGCATCAAAAAATAGCCAGCGACGAAAGCAAAGAGAGTTGATCCGATGACCAGACTGATATCATGCTGAATAGGGATCATATAAAATGTTCCGTATTGGTCATCATTGTTATTATTCCCCTCACGTGTATTTCTATTTCCACCTGGTCAAGTTTAAAGCCGTCAGAATCGTAAAGTTGACAAGCAATGCACATGTGTCGCTGTGCAAAGCCTCTGGTTTTAAATAAAATTAGAATTTATATTTCTTTAATTCAGTGTCGAGAACAGATTCTGAAATCATGATGAGCATCAGCATAAAATATGACTTCTATCTTATGAGTCTTGAAAATTTTAGCAAATGTTTAAATCTATTTTTCCAGTTTATTTATTCGACCACCGTCACAATTTTTTTCTTTTTATTTAGACAGCTAGCAATTCATATGAAAAATTTATTCTGATTTTTAAATAGCCGGATATCATAAAAAAATAGCCTGTCGAAACAGGCTATTTTTTTAGATCCTTAGATACTTAAATGGACATGCTTAAAAGTTACTGTTTGGCCTGTAACTTGGCATAATCCAGCAACACATGTGCAGCTTCGATCACAAAGGCTTCTTCTTCAGGAAGCGCCGGACGCTCTTTGGCTTTCATTTTGGCACGGGTTTCAATCAGTGCATCCATTGAAGCCTGATAAGTTTCCCAGTTCGGATAAGGTTTAAGACCTGTAGCCATACGGCGGGTATTTTCTGCCTCCAGCGTTTTTTGCTCCATGGCAATCAACTCTGCTTTACGCTGTTGCAAGTCCAGTACCTGACGCTTTTCTTCCTCGGCTTTTTTCATCACCGCCTTACGCTGTTCCAGATACTTGAACTGAGAATCCAGCACGACCCGTTGCTGAGAAAGTTTAGCTAATTCAGGTACATATTTCTGTACTGCACCTTCACGTTTAAACGGTGCGGTTGGAATGGTATCCCACTGCAAGGCATTTTTAGCCTTACGCTCACCAAACTCTTCATTATAAATATCGACCAGTTTAATGTCTGGCACAACCCCTTTATTCTGGGTACTACCACCAGTCACCCGGTAGAATTTACGCTGTGTCAGTGTCGCCTGACCATGGGCCAAGCTATCCAGTTGCACCTGCGCCGTACCCTTACCAGTGGTGGTACTGCCGATCACAATCCCGCGTTCATAATCCTGAATCGCTGCGGAGTAAATTTCGCTGGCCGAGGCAGAGGCCAGATTGATCATTACTGCCAAAGGACCCGCATAGGTTTGTGCACCGCCATCATCATCTTCAAAGACGCTAACATTGCCATTACCATCACGAATCTGTACCACTGGGCCAGATTTAATCACCTGCCCCAACATACGTGCCACCTCTTCCAGTGAGCCACCCGGGTTATTACGCAAATCGACAATAATTCCGGCAATATTTTTGGCCGCCAGTTCTTTTAAAGCCTTATTGGTATCTTCAGAGACTGAACGATAATCTGTACCGGCACGACGTGCACGATAGTTCAGGTAGAACGACGGGATTTCAATCACACCATATTGATATTTCTTGCCATCGCGCTGAATGTCGACAACACGCGTACGCACACCGGCATCTTCTTCCTGAATCACATCACGGGTAATGGTCACGTTACGTGCCTGCCCCATGGTCGCGCCTGCACCGAGTAAACGTAGAGTGACTTTAGTGCCACGCTTGCCGCGAATCAGACCGACAATTTCATTGCTTGGCCAGCCAATCACATCGACCATCTGTTCGCCATCCTGGGCTACACCAATGATACGATCACCCGATTTCACCTGACCGGATTTACTCGCAGGACCACCTTCGACAATGGTTTCAATCTTGGTGTAATCTTCATTGCCACGTTCAGGACGAATCGAGACCCCGACCCCTTCGAGCTGCAAAGTGGTCTGACGATTCAGCTCCATCGCATCTACAGGCGGGAAATAATTACTATGCGGATCATAGGTCAGCATCATCGCATTCAAGGTCTTGTCGAGCACATCATCACTCTTGATCCGGCTGACACGTTCCAGCTGACGGGTATAACGCTTGGTCAAGGTTTGTGCAGGCGTCAGATCTTCAGGACCGGTAAGGTCTTGTCCATTGGCCAGTTCTGGATTGGCCTTCAGTGCTTTCTGTTTGGCCTGTTCTTCTTCTTTACTGATGGTCAGATTGATCAGCTGGGACACCAGCATTTTTGACCAGTGCGCGCGCTGTTCAGCCTCAGTTTTAAAGAATGGTGCTTTTTCACGATCCGTTTCGATATAGACATTTGGCTGATTCAGGTTCTGCGGTTTTTTCAGCTCATCCAGCATATAAGTATAGAACTGGGTCAGGCGCTGACGATATTGCGCATGGATTTCATAAGAACCCGACAAATTGCCAGCTTTCAGGTGAGCACCAAAATTGGCCCCATAACGTTTCTTGTAATTTTCAACTTCTGGTGCCAGAAATAAGCTATGTTCCGGATCCAGACTATCGATATAGAAATCGAAAATACGCTGCGAAGTCTGGGCATCCAGACGCATATTCAAATAGTGCTGACGATCCACCAGCGTCGCCAGTTGACGTGATACTAACGCCTGTTCTTGAGATGGCTGAATGGCTTTGCTGACCACTTCTGCACTATTGGCTGCAATCGCATCATTCACGACATGGGTAAAAAAGAAGCCACCTGTCGCAATCGCAACGGCGCAAGCTATCGTTTGAAATTTCATAAATAATTCGTACTTCCTTGGCCTAGAGACCAATGTGACCGTGTTGCTTTTCGACCAGAATTTAAAGTATTCAGCATCTTAAACAACTTAATATGTTTATGTCGTGTAGTTTTATCATATTCTGTGCTGACAAAGTGTAGCAAATCATTGCAGAAATCAGGTATTGTTTCCCGGAAAAATTCTAAAACGGATTCCGCATATGATTGGCGCATTGATGCTCGACATCGCAGGCACAACCCTGACTCAAGAAGATATTGAACTATTCGGTGCGCCGCAAGTCGGTGGAGTCATTTTATTTGGACGTAACATCGAATCTGCGGCTCAAGTCCGTGCCTTAACCGATCACATGCGCCAGATTCGTCCTGATATTTTGATTGCAGTCGATCAGGAAGGTGGACGTGTGCAGCGCTTAAGACAGGGCTTTACCCTGCTCCCTGCGATGGGGAAATTTGGCGAACTGTATGCTCATGATTCGCAGCGTGCTTTAGATTTAGCCGAAAAATGCGGCTGGCTGATGGCGATTGAAGTACTGGCTGTCGGGATTGATTTCAGTTTTGCGCCGGTGCTGGATTTAAACGACATCAGTGATGTGATTGGTGACCGAAGCTTTGCCAGAAATATTTCAGATATTATTCCACTGGCCAGCGCATTTTTAAAAGGGATGAAACGTGCAGGAATGGCGTCAACTGGGAAACATTTCCCGGGTCATGGTTCAGTCAAAGCGGATTCACATGTTGCCGCAGCCATTGATATGCGCAGCTATGAAGACATTCAGCAAAAAGACATGCAGACCTTTATCCAGTTACAGCCGCAACTCGATGCTTTAATGCCAGCGCATGTGATTTATAGTCAGGTAGATCCCAATCCGGCCGGATTCTCGGAATTCTGGATTCAGAAAGTTTTGCGTCAGCAACTCGGTTTTGACGGCGTTCTGTTCTCGGATGATTTAAGCATGCAGGCCGCCTGTGTGGCAGGCGGTGCCGATGCCCGAATTCAGGCCGCACTGAAAGCCGGGTGTGATATGGGGCTGGTCTGTAATGATCGTGCAGCACAATGTATTGCACTGGAAGGCATTGCCGACCTGCCGTTGCCAAATCAGGAACGTTTAGAACGTATGCGCGGTCAAATTCCAGCGATTCAAATTGGCACTGAACTGGATCTGGGTGATGAATGGCGCAAGATTCGTGATGAAATACTGGTATTCAAGCAGCAGACTAGCTGAAACTTTTTAAATCCAATCAAGATCATAAAGGAACACGACAAAGTGTTCCTTTTTTATTATGATGTTAAAAGGCGTTACTTCTGTAGCACCCAACTAAAATAACAATAAGGTCAGAACCCTATGCCAAAATCACTTTCGCAGCATCGCCATATTTCTTTTACAGCACATTATACCGGCTATATCTGGTATCAAATGGGGATCTCACATCCGGTTTTTGCCACGACTAAAGGCAAGTTTCTGGCCACACTGCTACATCCACTCGAAGTATGGGCAGAACGCTCTGTGGGTGGCAGTATGCGTACCACACTCAAGCAGCGCCATCAGATGATTGATGAACATCTGTGTCAGTTGATCGAGCAACATCCACAACTTCAGATTCTTGAAATTGCCTGCGGTTTGTCTCCACGTAGCTGGAATTTCAGACAAAAATTTCCCGAGATTGATTATCGCGAACTGGATCTTCCCGACATGGCCAGAATCAAGACCCAAGCCTTGCAGCAGATTGATCTGCAGGCTCCCGAAGTGCTCACTGCAGATATTTTTAGTGAAGAGTTGGACTGTATCTTTCAGATGTTTGATCCCGACCAACCTTTGGTGGTAATTAATGAGGGGCTGATTAATTACTTTGATCAACGCATGTTGCGTATTCTGTTGCAAGGTATTGCAGAGAATGCACGACATTTTCCAGCCTTGCATTACCTTAGCGACATTTACCCGGAACCCGTCAAAAATAAATTGGCGAATTTTATTTGGAGCTGTAGCCGTCTGCTTAAATTCATGTCACGCAGTGCATTTACCTTTCATTTTAAAACCCCCCAAGAATTACAGCACTTTTTTCAAGATGCCGGTTTCAATCAGGTTGAGGTACAACAACCGCAACGTTATTTTGCCGAGCCTCGTCAGCAAAATCTGACACCGGAGCAGGATGAACATCTCGGTGATCTGGTCTGGATGATTCATGCAGTGAAAAAAAACAGCGTTAAATGACGCTGTTTTTTTATTAAGCCCCGATTAAATCACTGCATCGAAAGCGTCTTCTTGCTGAAGGATTTTCTGTTGTTGCACAAAAGCCAATAAACGTTCTGCCACTTCAAAACTGCCATGTTTAAACAGGGCCCGCACTTGAGTCTCATCCTGTTCAAAGATCAGACATTCGATCTTGAACTCGCCGTTTTCATCTTCCAGATGCAAGGCCAGATCACGCGGATAAGCTGCGGCACACTCTGTCTGTCCTGCGTCTAACTCCAGCAATACTCCAAAGAAATTCATGTCGATAATTTCTACATTCAACAGCAGATCCGAATGACGATGACTCAAATAACGTTGTGGCTGTTGCACACAAATCCGTTCTTCACCGCGCCGTTCAATCTGCTGCATCTGTTCACGGCTAAACGGAATAATTCCCGGCAACTGCTCGACTGCTTCATCACGCAAGAAGGTGGCAAACAGATGCATAGTTTCTTTCCTGCGCTGCAACTGAGGCACATGGTCAGCACCGGCAATTTGTACATACTGCATATTTGGACATTGCAGGGCAAAATTGGCATTCTCATGTGGCAAGGTAAAACTGTCATATTGACCACAGGCCACCAGAACCTTGCACTGTGGAATCGGCACGTGGGTCAGACGCAATAGACGGTTGCAGTTAATATCATAACGCTCTTGTTCGGTCACCGTGAATTCTGACATCTGCTTGAAGAATAAGCGCTTTGCTGTTGGTGACATGCGGGTTTCTTTGAGACGGGCATGATTGACCAGATATAAAATGACCGCCTGACCAAATTCATCCATGCGCTGTTCTTTCATCAGATGCAAGGATTCTTCCAATAGCATGCGCCAGCTTTTGCGGGTTTTCTGCATTACGCCCATCAGGATCATCCGATCCACCAGTTCAGGGCGCTGGTCTGCCAGACAGGAGGCGACTACTGAGCCTAAGGACATGCCTAAAATTGAAACTTGAGGAAGTTGCATCTGCTCCAGCCATTGCCCCAGCATGGCAGCAAGGTCTTCAAGCTCCAGAGTTCCAGCCGACAGACCAGTATCCACATTGCTGATCTGCTGGTTGGCTCCCATCGAAGGCAAGTCAATCAGAATGATCGGGCCGGCAGCGAAGAGCTGTTCGACACAATATTTATAGGAATTAAAATTCTGGAAGGCGCCCCCAATGATCACCATCGGCCTGAGATGCAAGGTATCCGGACGGGCAATCGCCATATATTCGATTTTCCAGCCATCCATCCAGGTGCTTCGTGCTGGCTGCTTAAAACTGTGCTTGTCATAAAGATCAAAAAAACCATAATGGCTTTGCGAATCCAATACATGGGCATCCATGTGGATAATGGAATTCATTTTCCTTTTCCTCCGTCCTTGCCTTATTTTTATTGTGCAAGTCATGCTAAACAGATCTTATGCTTCAGGCACATTCCGATATGCCTGAACACGCATCCTGCTCTTTAATAGTTATATATGACTTCAATGTCGCTTATTTCATTCTATACAGAGGAGCTTTTCACAAGCAACCGCTTCAGCAACCACTTATCTGCTTTTAAACAGAAAACAATTTCAAAATGTTTAGAAGTCCGCGAAAACGGATGATTTTTAATAGATGGGCTTCATTGTGCAGCATCAGACTGTTAATATCGAAGTGAAATTTCTAAGTGATCAAAGCGCTATGCAAGAGTCTATTGAACAATATATGCAAACGGTAGGACAGCAGGCACGCCAGGCTTCTCGCATTTTGGCTCGTGCGTCCACCCAAACCAAAAACAACGCACTATCGGCTATTTATACGGCTTTGGAAAATAGCCAGCCAGCTATTTTGGCTGCCAACCAGAAAGATATGACCAAAGCGCATAATAACAATCTGGACAGTGCCCTGCTTGATCGCTTAGAACTCAACCCCGCACGCTTTAAAGGTATGTTAGAAGGCCTGAAAGATGTGATTGGCCTGAAAGATCCGATTGGTGAAATTAGCGATATGGCTTATCGCCCATCTGGCATTCAACTGGGCAAGATGCGTGTACCTTTGGGTGTGGTTGGCATGATTTATGAATCACGTCCCAACGTAACCCTGGAAGCGGCTTCACTGGCACTGAAATCAGGCAATGCGATTATTTTACGTGGCGGTTCAGAAGCTCTGGAATCCAATCAGGCGATTGCCGCAGCAATTCAACATGCGCTGAAAATTTCTGGCCTGCCAGAATCAGCAGTACAAGTGATCAATACCGTTGATCGTGCTGCAGTCGGCCAGCTCATTACCATGACCGAATATGTCGATGTGATTGTGCCCCGTGGCGGCAAGAGCCTGATCGAACGCATTACTGAAGAAGCTCGTGTCCCGGTGATCAAACATTTAGATGGTAATTGCCATATCTATGTGGAAGCACAGGCGGATCTGTTAAAAGCCTTGCCCATTGCTTTAAATGCCAAAACCCATCGCTATGGCGTGTGTAATGCCATGGAAACTTTGCTAGTCGATGAAAAAGTTGCTGAAGAGTTCTTGCCCCGCATCGCAGAACTTTATCAGGAGAAAAAAGTAGAGCTCCGTGGTTGCAAAGAAACCCAACGTATTCTTGCTGATGCAGTGATTGCGGCCACTGAAGAAGACTGGTATACCGAATATCTGGGCCCAATTCTGGCCATCAAAGTGGTTTCTGGCATAGAAGAAGCGATTGAACATATTAATCAGTATGGCTCACATCATACCGATTCGATCATTACTGAAAATTACAGTCTGGCACGTGAATTTTTGGCCGGTGTCGATTCGAGTTCGGTGATGATCAATGCCTCGACCCGCTTTGCTGATGGTTTTGAATATGGCTTAGGCGCGGAAATCGGAATTTCAACCGATAAAATTCATGCCCGTGGTCCGGTTGGTCTTGAAGGCCTAACCTCACAAAAATGGATCGTATTTGGTGATGGTCAGATTCGCCAATAACTATTTCAGATGATCACGTTAAAAATCAGCTTTGTTCGCAAGGCTGATTTTTTATGGATATAAAAATTAAAACCAAAATGGATCAGAACCTTTGGGTCATTTTATTGATGAATCTCTGTATAGAATTGTATGTATAAGTCATATTTGCTGTTTTAGGCACTAAACTGAAAGCAATCTGTTCCAGTACGACATTGAAAATAGAATTTGGCAGCTTTATTGATTATATTTTCAACATCATTTTATTTATAAATGAAAACTATGAACTGATAAATTTTAGTTATTATTGTCAGCCTGGTCGATAATGCTTAAGTCTAATCTGCTAAAGTCTATCTAGGACAGAAAAAAAACAAATGTTAAAACATCAATATTGATTCAGCTTAGTGCCTTTTTGCTGATCACTGGATCAAGTCAATGGACGAGAATTTTAATTAAAAATCGGGTAATCAATCGTGTCTAAATCAGTATTAGTTATTAATTGTGGCTCTTCTTCAATCAAGTTTGCATTACTTCTTGAGGAACAGAACTTCCGTATTCATGGTTTAGCTGAGAATTTAGGCACAGAGAATGCTCGTATCAAAGGCGTGACTGTCGGTAACGAACCGGTCGATATCCATATTCCTTTTGCCGACCATAAAAAAGCCCTTGAAGTTGGTTTGGAGCGTCTGGCTAACTATCGCCCAGATGCGATTGGTCACCGTGTGGTACATGGTGGCAGCCTGACCAAAGCAGAATTGATCAATGATGAAATTATTGAAAAGATTCGTGAAGCAACGCCGCTTGCGCCCTTACACAATCCGGCACATCTGATTGGCATTGAAGCCACCAAACGCTTGTTCCCAGACTTACCGCAAATAGCAGTATTTGATACCGCATTCCATCAAAGCATGCCAGCACATGCATATCGCTATGCCCTGCCAAAATTCTTATATACAGCCCATGGTGTGCGTCGTTATGGTTTCCACGGCACCAGCCATGCTTATGTTTCAGACCGTGGTTCTGAACTGGCAGGTAGCCTGAAACAAGGCGGCTGGTTAACAGCACATCTCGGTAATGGCAGCTCGACCTGTGCCGTGTGGAATGGGAAAAGTGTAGATACGTCAATGGGCTTAACCCCGCTTGAAGGTATTGTCATGGGCACCCGCAGTGGCGATGTCGACCCAAGCCTGCACAGCTTCCTGGCAAAGAACCTGGGTTGGGATATCTATAAAATTGACAAGATGCTGAATAGCCAGAGCGGTCTGTTGGGTCTGTCTGATTTGTCGAATGACATGCGTACCCTGATTGAAGCATCGGAACAAGGTAATGAAGATGCTGCATTAGCGATTGAAGTATTCTGCTACCGTCTAGCCAAATCTCTGGCAGCACTGAGCTGTGGTCTGCCACGTATTGATGGCTTGTTCTTCACTGGCGGTATTGGCGAAAATTCTGCCTATATCCGTGAAAAAACCATGACTTATCTGCCCCACTTCGGCTTCAACCTGGATAAAAGTGCCAATAATGACCTGAAACGTGGCACTGAAGGCCGTATCGATTCAGGTACAGGTCCACAAATCTGGGTAGTGCCAACAGACGAAGAAGGTCGTATCGCTCAAGAAGTACATAGCGTTGTAGAACTTGAAGTGGAGCAAAAAAACGCAAAAAAGTCTGAAGCTGAGGTAGCGCTTGCATAAGCAAGCAGGGCCACTTTTTAACTGATTTTTATTATTGTGTGACTGACGTAACTTATGAAAACGATTCTATTGGTTCCCACTGGGGAAGGCGTAGGCTTAACTTCTGCATGTTTAGGCCTGATTTATGCACTGGAATGCCAAGGGGTTAAAGCTGGCTTTCTCAAACCTTTTGCTCAGGAATTGAATGATGTCGAAGACCGTACTACGGCTTTGTATCGTCATATTTCTCAAAGTGAAACTGTTGAACCAATCCGTTATAGCAAAGTCTTGCAGCAGATTAATCTGGGTGAACAGGATGAACTGCTGGAAGAAGCGGTACGTCTGCATCGTCAAATTGCCAGACAGCATGACCTGATTATTGTCGAAGGTCTATTGCCAAATGCTCAGGACAGTTTTGCCGATGATCTGAATGCCTCGCTGGCGCAGGCTTTGGATGCCAAAGTGATTGTGGTCAGCAATGCCAATATCCAGCAGCCAGGTCAGACTGCCGATAAAGTTGAAAACCAGATTCGCAACTTTGGTGGCGCCAGTTCAACCCGCCTGTCTGGCATCCTGTTGATGCGAACCAAAGGTCTGCCTGAAGAATCTGCACAGATTCCTGTAACGCTTGATCCGGATCTACGTCTTGCAGAAGAAACCACACAATTTATTCGTGCCATCCAGCAAACCCATCCACATATTG
This sequence comes from Acinetobacter sp. F-1, assembly GCF_022869025.1. Lineage (NCBI taxonomy): Bacteria > Pseudomonadati > Pseudomonadota > Gammaproteobacteria > Moraxellales > Moraxellaceae > Acinetobacter > Acinetobacter sp. F-1. The sequence continues at coordinate 133,746 of NZ_JAJKFX010000006.1, forward strand.
GTTCAGAAAAGTTACCTGTAATTGGACTGGTGCCTTTCAGTAAAACTTTAAGTGTGCCGCGTATATCTGATCTGGCGGCACATATTCAGGCCTACTGGATTAATGAAGGCGAAGCGAAACAGCGCCGTGTCCAGCACAGCAGCCTGATTTCGGCCAATATTGAACATGAATTGCATAAATTTGTAGCGGGTGAATTGATCATCAGTGCATCTGACCGGATTGATGTGTTATTGGCCAGCAGTCTGGCCAGCAGCAATGGTATTCCTTTGGCTGGCTTGGTGCTAACTGAACATCATCAACCAAATGATCACGTACTGGAATTTTGCCAGACCGCCATCAAACAAGGTTTACCAATTTTACATACACCGCTTAGTACCTTTGAAACCGCACAAAAACTGGTAAATCTCAGCAATGAAATTCCAGTAGATGATACGGAACGTGCAGATCAGGTCACGCGCTTTGTTTCGAGTCACATCAATCCGGAATGGCTCGGTCAGATGTTGAATGGTTCTTATAAGCCACGTCTCTCGCCTTCAGCCTTCCGGCATGAACTGGTACAAAAATCGATTGCGGCCAAAAAACGTATTGTATTACCTGAAGGTGATGAACCACGTACGATACAAGCTGCAGCAATCTGTCAGTCGCGTGGCATTGCACAATGTATTTTATTGGCCAATCCCGAATCTGTTTTAGAAGTGGCAAAAGCTCGTGGTATCGAATTGCCTGAAGATCTGGAAATTCTGGATCCGGATCTGATTCGTGATAACTATATCGACAAGATGGTCGAGCTACGTAAAGGCAAACTCAACGAACTGCAAGCGCGTGAACAGCTGCAAGACACTGTGGTGCTCGGCACCATGATGCTGGCGCTGGATCAGGTTGATGGTCTGGTCTCTGGCGCGGTACATACCACGGCCAATACCGTACGTCCTGCCTTTCAGCTGATCAAGACTGCACCGGATTATTCATTGGTTTCTTCTGTGTTCTTTATGCTGCTGCCAGATGAAGTCTATGTTTATGGCGACTGTGCGATTAATCCTGATCCAGATGCAGAGCAGCTGGCCGAGATTGCGATTCAATCAGCAGATTCTGCCAAAGCCTTTGGCATTGACCCGCGGATTGCCATGATTTCTTACTCTACCGGAACTTCAGGTATGGGTGCCGATGTCGAGAAAGTGGCTGAAGCAACACGAATTGCCAAAGAACGTCGTCCTGACCTGCTAATTGATGGGCCATTACAATATGATGCTGCCTCGGTTGAAAGTGTTGGCCGTCAAAAAGCACCAGATTCACAAGTGGCCGGACGTGCCAATGTCTTTATTTTCCCGGATTTAAATACGGGTAATACGACTTATAAAGCTGTGCAACGTGCTGCCAATGTAGTCAGTGTCGGGCCAATGTTGCAAGGTTTGAACAAACCGGTGAACGACCTGTCTCGTGGTGCTTTGGTCGATGATATTGTATTTACCATCGCCTTAACCGCGATTCAGGCCGAGCAGCAAGAAGCTTAATACTTCTTGAATTTAAGTTTTCCAAACCATCTGATTGAAAAATCAGGTGGTTTTTTTATAAAAAAACACTCATAGCTTCAATAAATTCAGCACGCGATCATTATCTCGTTTTAATAAACAATAAAAATGCCAGTCTTTCGAACTGGCATTTTCAATGATTACTAATAAAGTCTGTGACATAAAAAATTAAGCTGAGACAGCCCTGCTTTTCAGTCCACTGACTTTAATTTTTTATAAGGTGGTCCACTCTTTACGCACATCTTCTGCTGTTTTATTGAGCACTACGCTATCGTCTTTGATTTCGCTTACCCAACTCAAGGGAATCAGATGATGCTCATTATTTTCATCATCACTTCTTGTTAATTTAATTGAATCCTGACCTTCTAAATGGTCTACCTTCCCGACTTGAGTACCACATGAAGCAATGACTGAAGCATGTTCTTTAATATCACTTGCATTAAAATTGTTCATTCTACTTGCCTGTTTCTAGAAGTTGAGAGAAACAGTCTAAGCAATAAAAAATGCCACATGTGTAAGGGTTTTCAGGCTTTGAGTTTTTCTGGGTTAAAAATGTAAATGGTCAACATGGCTTGAGTAAGCTATAGGAGAGATGCTTTTTAAATTTGAGTTTTCAAATATTTTTATAACTGGATTTGAAGATTTGAAGATTTGAAGATTTGAAGATTTGAAGATTTGAAGATTTGAAGATTTGAAGATTTGAAGATTTGAAGATTTGAAGATTTGAAGATTTGAAGATTTGAAGATTTGAAGATTTGAAGATAGGTTAATTTTTTATGTCTTAAAATAAAAAAGAAGATAAAGCTTAGGCTTGATCTTCTTTCTGACCGTACATCCAAGTTGCAGCGATATATACACAAAAACCACTTGCCATTAAAATACCTGTAACCATTGTTAAGATCTCCCGTTTCAATAGCTGCATTATGTAAAAGTTTTATGACAGTTATATGACAATCTGGTTTTTTATTAAATTTAAAATAATTAATAAAATTCAATCGCTTAATACGGAATAAGCAAAATTATGCGTATTTTTTATCTGAAATATGACACTAAATATGACCGATTACTGTCATATTTGACCCGCTGAGCTGCTCAAGTCGTCCTTCAGATTGCTTAAACTATAAACTTTCGGCCAATGCTCGCCCAAAATGCCCACAACCCGATTCTTTTGTCTTATAATTTAGCCCGCTAGCTATCAGCCCGCTCAAGAGATATTTGTATGACAACTATTATCAAGCAAGATGACTTAATCACATCGGTTAAAGATGCGCTTCAGTTCATTTCTTACTATCACCCACAAGACTTTATCCAAGCGATGAGCCGTGCGTATGATCGTGAAGAGAACAAAGCTGCTAAAGATGCGATCGCGCAAATCTTAATTAACTCACGCATGTGTGCAGAAGGCCACCGCCCAATCTGTCAAGATACCGGTATCGTCAACGTATTTGTTGAAGTGGGCATGGATGTTAAATTCGATTTAACCATGGGCCTGGATGATGCAATCAATGAAGGCGTACGTCAGGGTTATTTAGAAAACTCCAACGTGCTTCGTGCATCAGTTCTGGCCGATCCTGCTTTTGGTCGTAAGAATACCAAAGACAACACTCCTGCCGTGATTTACCACAAGCTTGTGCCTGGTAATAAAGTAGATATCACTGTAGCAGCCAAAGGTGGCGGTTCAGAAAACAAATCTAAATTGGCAATGTTAAACCCGTCTGATTCAATCGTGGATTGGGTACTGAAAACTGTTCCAACCATGGGTGCAGGCTGGTGTCCACCAGGTATGCTGGGGATCGGGATCGGTGGTACTGCTGAAAAAGCCATGATGCTTGCCAAAGAAGCATTGATGGAAGAGATCAACATGGACGAATTGCTTCGTCGTGGTCCACAAAGCAAAATGGAAGAGCTTCGTATCGAAATCTTCGAAAAAGTAAATGCTTTGGGTATTGGCGCACAAGGTCTTGGCGGTTTAACCACTGTTCTTGATATTAAGATCAAGGATTACCCTTGTCACGCTGCTGGTAAGCCAGTCGGTATGATCCCGAACTGTGCTGCGACTCGTCATGCACACTTCACACTTGATGGTACGGGTGTTGCCAACATCATCGCACCGAAACTTGAAGACTATCCTGAAGTCACTTGGGATTCTTCAACCTCTAAACGCGTTGACCTCGACACAATTACTCAAGAAGAGATGAATGCTTGGAAACCAGGCGATACGCTTCTTCTTAACGGCACAATCTACACGGGTCGTGATGCTGCGCACAAACGTATGGTCGACATGCTCAACAACGGTGAAGAACTTCCTGTTGATTTGAAAGGCAAGTTTATCTACTACGTTGGCCCAGTCGATCCAGTCAGTGATGAAGTTGTAGGCCCTGCAGGCCCAACAACGGCTACACGTATGGATAAATTCACACGCCAGGTCCTTGAAGCAACTGGCATGTTCGGCATGATCGGTAAAGCGGACCGTGGTCCTGCTGCCGTTGAAGCCATTAAAGACAACCAGGCGACTTATCTCATGGCTGTCGGTGGTGCTGCTTACCTAGTATCTAAAGCCATCCGTGAAGCTGAAGTGGTTGCCTTTGCTGACCTAGGCATGGAAGCGATCTACAAGTTTGTCGTAAAAGATATGCCGGTATCTGTAGCAGTTGATGTGAATGGTACTTCTATTCACGCGACTGCACCGAAAATCTGGCAAGCAAAAATTGGTAAGATTCCAGTCGTGGACGCTGCTGCGGGCTAATTTTGACTGCAATAACAAAGCACCCTCTATCGGTAATGCCAGTCAGTTAAGGAATTGACTGGCATTTTCTTCTTGAAATTCATGATTATATCTGATAGATAGAAAAGTCATCCGCAACTGTTTGAGGCATGAGGTGTATTGCACCGCAAGATTTAAAAATGATTGTTTCTGCGACAAACTTACTGGTCGATGGTGGCTGACGAGTTTTGCGGATGAGGAGTGTTGCTCCGCAAGATGCCTTCCTTGCGAAGCTTCGCTTCTCATTTGGGCGAAACCAAAGTAACAAATAATTTACAAGAATTTGATTTATAAAATTAATACTCCGCTGTGAATGACTAAAAAATTAAAGAGTCTATTTCTAAACTCCTTAACTGATCAACATTACCCTCTATCGGTGCTTTTTTATTATATTTATTCTAGAAAATGTTCCATTACCAAGTACGCGGATCCCAAAGTTTAAAAGGTGCCTTCAACTGTACATCTAATGATGGATCATAAGCAGTCGGTTCAATTTTCTGGGCTTTTTTGCGAATATAGCCAGTTTCCTGATCTTGCGCTACAAAATTAAAACTGTGAGATTTAAGCTGAGTAAAAGCAATTTCATTCAGACCGACTTTTTCCGGCATGAGCATGAAGGGCCCCGAGACACTACGCCGGGTGCTGATATTTTCTTCATCATATTTAATAAAATAGGATTGTCCTGCTTCCACACTAAAATCCAGATATTTAGGCTTCTGAAAATGCAAAGCGCCCAACGGTCGACTGGTACTTAAACGGTACGTTCCTGTAGGAACTTCAATCCAGTAATAATGATTATGCAAAAGACTTGGAATATGTTCTTGATTAATAAACAGGCTGGCAGCAACAATTTCCTGACGGTTCCATCTGGAATCAGGCCGGTATAAATACACGATGGCTGCTTCAGCATGCTGCGGTTTCACCGTCTGAAACTGGTTGCCCTGCTTTTGATTGACCCAGCCGCCAATGGTGAACATGCCGATACGATGCTGCTCGACGAAGCCCGGTTTTTTTTCAAGATCGATATTTTTTAAAGTGCTGAGTGGCTGTGTAGGCTCAACGACGGCTTTCTTACCATGACACCCCAGCAATGCCAAACTGCTGATGAGTACAATTGCGACTCCACGCATGCTTATCCCTCACTGCGTCTTTATTCTTTTGTATGCAAGTGCTTTGCGATTTGTTTTTTATAAGTTTTAGGCATCCACGCCTAGTGAATCAGATTAACACCGAGCTTTATTTTTGGAAATAAAAAACGTGCGAAAACACGGAGTTTTCGCACGTTTCGGACGAATAGCAATTAAGCAGATTTACTATTCACGACCTTTAAATCTATTTTTGTCGCTGTCTCTTGCTGATCATGCGGCTGACGCTCGGCACGGTATTCCGGCTCTGCTTCACCTTTAATCACCGCTTCATTGACGACCACAGTGCCGACATCACTACGGCTTGGCAAGTCATACATGGTTTCCAGCAATGAATTTTCCAGAATCGAACGTAGACCACGTGCGCCTGTATTACGCTCAACTGCTTTCTTAGCCACGGCACGTAGAGCAGATTCTTCAAAGACCAGATCCACATCTTCCATATCAAACAGATGTTGGTACTGACGGGTCAAAGCGTTCTTCGGCTCAGTCAGAATCTGCATCAGTGCTTCTTCATCTAACTCATCCAAAGTAGCAATCACTGGCAAACGACCAATAAATTCTGGAATCAAACCAAATTTTACCAGGTCAGTTGCTTCAACTTGACGGAACAAGTCAGACAGCTTCTTGGTTTCATCTTTTTTACGCACTTCTGCAGTAAAGCCGATGCCACCTTTTTCCTGACGCTGCTGTACAATTTTCTCAAGTCCTGAGAATGCACCACCACAGATAAACAGGATGTTTGAGGTATCAATCTGAATGAATTCTTGCTGCGGATGCTTACGTCCACCTTGTGGCGGAATTGATGCAACCGTGCCTTCAATCATTTTCAATAATGCTTGCTGAACACCTTCACCTGATACATCACGCGTGATGGATGGGTTTTCAGACTTGCGGGTAATCTTGTCGATCTCATCGATATAGATAATCCCCTTTTGCGCTTTTTCGACATCGTAATCGGCTTTTTGCAAAAGCTTCTGTACGATGTTTTCTACATCTTCACCCACATAACCGGCTTCGGTCAGTGTCGTTGCATCTGCCATAGCAAATGGAACATCAAGAAGACGTGCCAGCGTTTGTGCAAGCAAGGTTTTGCCTGATCCTGTCGGACCAACCAACATAATATTACTTTTTGAAAGCTCGACTGAATCATCAGCTTTCTTGCCATTATTCTGCACTTTCAAGCGCTTGTAATGGTTATAAACCGCCACTGACAAGGTTTTTTTCGCGACGTCCTGACCAATCACATATTGATCCAAGGCCGCACGAATTTCATGCGGTTTCGGCAAAGGACGATTGGCCCAGTCATTGGTTTCCACCTGCTGACTGGTTTGAACCAAATCTAAGCATACGTCCACACATTCGTTACAAATGTATGCGTCCTCGCCTGCAATCAGCTTCCCGACTTCAGACTGCGTTTTACCGCAAAATGAACAATGCTTTTGTCCTTGAGGATGTTCGGACATATTTACTCCACTATCTCAATCTTTAAAACTTACGGACGTTTAGTTAAAACTTCGTCCACAAGACCGTATTCTTTCGCTTGCTGAGCAGTCATAAAGTTGTCACGGTCTGTATCACGTGCAACTTTCTCGTAATCCTGACCGCTGTGTTCAGCCATTAAACGGTTTAAACGTTCTTTAATAAACAAGATTTCACGTGCATGAATTTCAATATCTGAAGCCTGACCACGGAAACCACCCAATGGCTGGTGAATCATGACACGGGCATTTTCAAGGCAATAACGCTTGCCTTTGGTACCGGCATTCAGCAGGAACGCACCCATTGATGCTGCCTGACCCATGCAGTACGTTACGACATCTGGTTTGATAAACTGCATGGTGTCATAAATCGCCATACCTGCAGTTACCGAACCGCCTGGTGAATTGATATATAGATGAATATCTTTATCTGGATTTTCCGCCTCTAAAAACAACATTTGCGCAACGATCAGGTTCGCCATGTTGTCTTCAACTTCGCCCGTCATAAAAATTACACGTTCACGCAAAAGGCGTGAATAAATATCAAAAGAACGCTCACCACGAGAGGATTGTTCTACCACCATTGGCACTAAAGCGTTTTCAATCGTTGGAACATACATACGTTTATTTATTCCTAAATTTTTTGTGACCTAACCCATAATCACAATATGAGGGATAATCACTGAAATTGCAAAAAATTCGCCAACAAATCCATTATATTTTTTGCATTAGTTTTGTGAAAAACAGAAATGCTTTTTTCAGCGCTCAATATGAAAAAAAAGGCGCATTAAGCGCCTTTTTTATCGAAAGCTAAATTAGCCTTGTTGACGAGCTTGTTGCTCTTTCAATAAGTCTTCATAGCTTACAGTCGCATCAGTTACTTTAGCAGAAGCCAAAATGTAATCAACAACTTGGTCTTCTAGTACAACTGCTTCGATTTGAGCACGCTGTTGCGCATCGTTTTTGAAGTATTCGATCACTTCATTTGGATCTTCATAAGAAGAAGCCATGTCTTCGATGTACGCTTCAACACGTGCAGCATCTACTTCGATTTTCGCATCAGCTAAAACACGGCTAACCAATACACCAAGTTTTACAGATTTTTCAGCTTGTTCTTTGAACAATTCATCTGGAAGCATGCTTGAATCAAATGCTTGCGCACCTTGAGCACCGAACTGTTGAGTGAACTGCTGAATCATTTGTTGACGTTGACGGTCAATTTCTTGAGCAAGCATAGCCGCTGGAAGTTCAACTTCGTTTGCAGCAACAAGCGCATCAAAAGTCGCACCTTTTACCTGGTTACGCAGGCCGTTTTTCACTTCACGTTCCATGTTTTTACGAACGTCAGCTTTCAACTTCTCAACGCCTTCTTCTTCAGACACACCGAAGATTTCCAGGAATTCAGCATCAATTTCTGGAAGTTTTTGTTTTTCAACAAGCTTCACAGTGATTTTGAATTGAGCTTGTTTACCAGCAAGGTTTTCAGCTTGGTAATCTTCAGGGAAAGTTACATCAATCACTTTCTCTTCGCCTTTCTTCATACCAACGATGCCGTCTTCGAAGCCAGGAATCATACGGCCAGAACCGAGTACAAGTTTGAAGTCTTCAGCAGCGCCGCCTTCAAATTTCTCACCATCAACCGTACCTTCAAAATCGAAAGTCACTTGCATGTCTTTTTTAGCCATGCCTTTGGTTTCAGCCCAAGCAGCACGTTGTTTTTGAAGATTTTCGATCATCTTCTCAACGTCTTTATCGTTGACTTCAGTTGCTTTACGTTCAACTTCCAGACCTTCGAATTTCACTTCAACTTCTGGATAAACTTCAACAGTCGCTGTATATACCAGCGCGTCGTCTTTCATTTCAGTTTTTTCGATGTTTGGCATGCCCACAGCATTGATTTTCTCTTGCTGGATTGCTTCGAAAACTGTGTCACGAATAATATCGTTTACCACTTCTTGGTAGATACCCGCGCCGTATTCACGACGAACTACGTTTACAGGCACTTTACCTGGACGGAAGCCGTTGATCTTCGCAGTTTTAGCAGTGCGTTTTAAACGAGCTTCAAATTGCTCATTAATACGGCTCGTCGGTACAGAAACATTTAAACGACGGGCAACGCCCGAAACCGCTTCAGAAGTTACTTGCATGGCTTCCTCTATATATTAGGTTATAACAGGTTTATAAAAATGTGCCACATTATATGACAACATTTAAGGATATACAAAAAATACGCGCGAGTTCCAGTTTTTAAACCCTTTTTTTACTTGAATTGGCATCTTTTCAAATATTCAGGCGATTAAATTGAAATGAAGGAATTGTATATTTTTATTGCAAATGATAAATATTATCACTAGTATTCACTTTCAAATTTGATACAAAACTCTGAACTCTCTCCATATTGGAATTTTGGTTATGCGTGATTTTAATCTTCGACCTTTAGCTGTGGCTATTCTTGGGGTTACAACAGCTGCTGCACATGCTGAAACAACAAGCACAACATCTGTTCCGACAACTCAACTTTCCACGATTGTGGTGTCAGCGGCTGGCTTTGAACAAGAATTAAAAAATGCACCTGCCTCTATTAGTGTGGTCACTGCTGAAGACCTAAAGAAAAAGGGCATTACCAGCATTGCTGATGCACTTACAGAAGTTCCTGGTGTTGACGTACGTAATGGTCAAGGTAAAACAGGCGGCCTTAATATCCAAATGCGTGGTTTAAATCAAAGCTACACCCTTATTTTAATTGATGGTCAACGTCAAAATACCTCTGGCTCAATTGGCCCAAACGGTTTTGGTGAATTCTCTACCAGTTTTATGCCACCTTTAGCTTCTATTGAACGTATTGAAGTGATTCGTGGTCCAATGTCTACACTATATGGCTCAGATGCAATGGGCGGTATTATCAACATCATTACCAAAAAGGTCTCTTCTGAGTGGAATGGTAATGTTTCTGTTGAGCAAAATATTCAAGAAAATTCTGAGATTGGCAATAACTGGAAAACTAGCGCAGTCGTAAATGGTCCATTGATTCAAGATAAGCTTGGCATTCAAGTACGCGGTGAGTTTTTCCATCGTGACGAATCAGATCGACTTGTGACACCTGCAAAAACTATTGATGAAGGTAGTCAAGGACGAGATCCTCGTACTGTAGAAGCAAATAATTATGCTGTTGGTACAAAATTGACCTATAACCTGAATGATAATGTGTCTACTTGGGTTGATTTCGATCATTCTGAACAACGTTTCAATAATAGCGATGCTCGCTTAGGCGAACTTTACGAATTCAACCGCACGACAGGTTTACCATCTGGCCCAGGCTCATATAAAGATGAAATCAAATTTTTAAGAGATCGTATTTCTGCTGGTGTCGATACTGAGTTAAATTTCGGTCAATGGAAAACGTTTGCAAGCTATGTAACTTCTGAACAAGAAGGTCGTCGCTTACCTAAAGGTAATGTTCCTGAATACAACTATTTCTCTGATGGTACCCAAGATCGTATCTTAGAAAATAAAGACTTAACTGTTGATTCTCGTATAATTTCAACGCTTGGCAATCATAAAGTTACTGCTGGTGTTGAATATAAAGATGGTGAAACCATTGACAATTCAGCAGGTAATAGTGTTGCATTTGAGCAAGACTCTTGGTCTATATTTGCTGAAGATGAATGGAATCTAACTGATTCACTTGCGCTCACTTTCGGTGGTCGCTACGAAGACCATAGCGCTTTTGGTGGCCACTTCACACCTCGTGCTTACTTAGTTTGGAATACGAATGATCAATGGACATTAAAAGGTGGCGTGAGCACAGGCTATAAAGTTCCAACAGCCAATGATCTCCATAGCGGCATTAACGGATTTAGCTCTCAAGGTCGAAACGTGACCTTGGGTAATCCAGATCTTAAGCCTGAAGAAACCACAAACTATGAGCTTGGTTTCGTTTACGATAACTTATCTAATTTCTCTTTAACGACTACGGCATTCTTTACTCAATTTAAAGACATTATTGTCAGCGATGCACGTGTGTTTGAAAACTGTTTATGGGCAGGTCGCCCAGCAGGACAAGCGCCTGCGAGTGACTGTATGACTGTAGGTAGTTTCGATAATCAACAAAACTTCGGCTTTAAAGGTAATGCTGATAAAGCTGAAAGCTATGGTGTTGAGCTAAGTGCAAAATACGATATCTCTCCAAGCTTTGATGTAAAAGCAAACTATACGTGGTTAGAATCTGAAATTACCGAAGGTGAAAACAAAGGTAATCCTATTGAAAATACACCTCGTCATGCTTTGAACTTCACAGGAACTTGGTATGTTAATGATAAGTTCACCACATGGTTAGAAGCTGAATATAAATCTGATCGTGTTCGCTTCACGAATCCTAATCTTAATGATGTAAATATAAGTCGCGAGATTGATGCCGTTGGTAATAAATTAAAAGCATATGAGTTATTCAATTTAGGTGCTTCTTATAAAGTAAGTAACCAAGTGACGGTTTCAGGTCGAGTGAATAACTTATTGAACAAAGACTTTGGCGACTACAAAACGTTCATCAACAGTGATAATGATGTAGAAAATGCCTTTCTTTATACTAAAACTACAAGTGGTTTAGCAGGAACATATATTCCTGATCGCAACTACTGGTTATCTCTGTCTTATGACTTCTAAAACTTAAAGTAATTGCAATAAAAAACCCTGCCCTAGCAGGGTTTTTTATTGTCGCTAGACCAGCACCTTCCGAAACCTTGCTAATTCATACCCTTCCATAAACATCACTATTATCAATAAAAATTTAACAATCCAATTTATTTTTCAATATTAATTAAAAACAAATACTTAAATAACTATTGTTACATCATTACATTTAAGAACTCATTTAACATTTTCTTAAAGATCATGAATTCCCATGATAAAAAGATCAAAGTAAAAACAAGAATCATTATTATTCGCATACATTTTCAAATTCATTTCTTAGGTTTAACATGACCTTTATTAAAACACGTAAAAAAATCGTTTCCTCTGCAATTGTTTCGTCTTTATCAATTGTCGGAACACATGCAATTGCTGAAGAAAATGTAGTTCGACTTGACACCATTCATCAAGAAGTCAAAGCTGAACAAGCACCCAGCTTAAAAGTAGATCAATCTGCAAACAGCAAATTTGTTGCTCCTTTACTCGACACACCAAAATCAGTATCCGTTATTTCAAAACAGCTGATTGCAGATACGCAAGTGACGACTTTAAGTGATGCTTTACGTACTGTGCCGGGTATTACCCTAGGTGCAGGTGAAGGGGGCAATCCAAACGGCGATCGTCCGTTTATTCGTGGTTATAACTCTGAAAGCTCCATGTATGTAGACGGCGTTCGTAATGCCACTTCACAAAACCGTGAAATGTTTGCTGTCGAACAGGTCGAAGTAACTAAAGGTTCTGCGTCTGCCATGGGCGGCGCAGGAGCGACCGGTGGTAGTATCAACATGATTTCTAAAGTTGCGAAGAAAGGTGACTTTTTAGAAGGCTCGGTCGCTGGTGGCACAGATAACTATCAACGTATTACTTTAGATGGCAATAAAGATTTCGGAAATGGTATCGCAGCACGTGTTGCGGTAATGGGTCATCATAATGAAAAAGCTGGTCAGAAAGATGGTGCCGAATATAAACGTGCCGGTATTGCGCCAAGCATTAGTTTCGGCTTAGACACCCCTACTCGCGCGACTTTGAGCTATTACTACTTAAAGTCTGATGATACGCCTGATTCTGGTGTTCCTTATCAATATGATGCGGTAAAAAAAGCAACCGTAGGTAAACCTGTCGATGTAAAACAAGGTATTTACTACGGATGGCTTAATCGTGACTTCCAAAAACAAGAAAATCAATCTGGTACTATTAAACTAGAACACGATCTAAATGAAGATCTTACTCTTAGCAATACCGCTGTATACAATAAGTCTGAGAATAATTATTTGTGGACACAACCAGATGATAGCCAAGGTAATATTTTAAATAATGAAATTTGGCGCCGCCTCAATACCAATTTAACCAGTACAGACAGCTTTACAGATCAACTCGCTTTAACAGGAAAGTTCAATACTGGGGTGCTAACGCACAAATTCAATGTTGGTGCCGAATATTCTAAACAAGATTCAGATCGTGGATCGAATATAGTCACTGATCCGAATACATCTAAAATTGGCGGTAGTTCCAATAACAACAATGCAAATAATGCCTGCTCGTTAGTCAATTCAAATGGTTGGTGTACCGATCTGAACAATCCTAATTCTTATGATGCTTGGTTAGGAACTGTTACCCCAAATCCTAATGTCACTAATATCACATCTAAAACACAATCTATCTATGCTTTGAACAATCTAGAAATTACCCCACAATGGCTGGTAGACCTAGGTGTTCGCTGGGATAAGTTCGAAACGGATATGAAATACAATAAAGATTCCGGAACGATTAAAGCAGGAACAGCATATACTTCAAGTAATGACTTTTTTAATTACCAAGCGGGTTTAACATTTAAACCTACTGAAAGCAGCGCGATTTATGCAAGTTATGCCACTTCTGCCAACCCTGTAGGCGTGGACGCTGGTGACGGCTCTGAAGGTATTAGCGTTCCGGGCAGAAATACATCTGAAGAACAGGCCAAAGCGATCAATAATCTAAAACCAGAAGAAGTTAAAACATATGAAATTGGTACAAAATGGAATGTACTCAATGATAAGTTAAATTTAACTGCTGCTATTTTTAGAACTGAAAAAGAGAATACCCGTGCTCTTGATACAGATGGATTTACTCGTAATATTGGTGAAACTCGCGTAGATGGTATTGAACTTGGTGCAAATGGCAATATTACTGATAAATGGGCAGTTTCAGCTGGCTATACTTATCTAGACAGCGAAATTGTTGATGCTGGTTTTGTTAATACTGCGGCATCAGGAGCACCAGCAGTATATGTTCCAAGCCCAACTAATGGCAATCAGGTTCAAAACGTCGCGAAAAACAGCGCAACCCTGTGGACGACTTATGCAATAACTCCAGCTTTAACTTTAGGTGCGGGTGCTGTGGCAATGGATAAAGTCTATGGCGATGCTGCGAATACAAAATATGTTCCAGGCTATATACGTTACGACGCGATGGCACGTTATAACCTAAATAAAAATGTTGATTTACAATTGAACGTCAACAACCTGTCTGATGAACGTTACTTTACCAAAGCTTATGCATCTCACTATGCCACTGAAGCAGAAGGTCGTAGCGCAGTATTGGCAATCAACTTTAAATACTGATCATTCTTGAGTTAAAACCGGCATAGCCTCCAAATTGAGGCTATGCTATTTTCAATATAAAATATTCAGGAAAAGTCTTCGTGCTGCATCATATCCCAAACGTACTGAGCAAAGAACAAGTGCAATATTTCCGTGAGGAGATGAATAAAATCGAGTGGGTGAATGGCAAGGTTACGGCTGGTACGCTCTCTGCAACGGTGAAACAGAATCAGCAATTGCCTGAAGATCATCCCCTGACCCATCATTTAAGTAATATTATTCTTGAATCTCTGGGACAGCATGCTTTATTTTCATCGGCAGCGATTCCACTGGATATCATTCCTCCCCTGTTTAATCGCTATGAAAATAATGAAGCTTTCGGCTTTCATGTCGACAATTCGATTCGTCGTATTCGCGGCAGCAATGAACGCCTTAGAACGGATTTATCCTGTACGGTTTTCTTGAGTGAACCTGAAGAATACGTCGGTGGTGAACTGGTGGTCGAAGACACTTACGGTTATCACGAAGTAAAATTACCTGCCGGCGATATGATTCTGTATCCATCCACCAGTTTGCATGAAGTCACCCCAATCACCTCAGGTTGCCGAATTGCCTCATTTTTCTGGATACAAAGCATGATTCGTGATGATGCAGAACGGCATATGCTGTTTAATCTGGATCAAAGCATTCAAAACTTGAGAATGCAACTGGGCGATCAGCATGCAGAAGTTATGAAACTGACCAATTTGTATCACAACCTCATGCGCAAATGGGCCGAGCTTTAAAAGCTTGCCCGGATGAAATGTCTTTAACCATCTAGGGCTATCTTTTCTAAAAATAGAGGCTGATATGGCATGATTGGGTGTAAAAAATAACGGCTTATTTCAAAATCAAGAAAATATAAAACACTATACTTAAAATATATGGGAATATTTTTCAAAACTTAAAGCTTATAAGAAAATCTTTATTAAGATACGACTAAAATCTATTAAAAAAGCAAAAACTTTTCGGTTTAACTGGATTAAACTTAAAGTTATAAGTTGATCATGCAGGTTTTTTGATTAAAACTAAATCCCAAATATTCCAGAAGATTTTTAGTTTTAATGCTGGTTCCAATCTGTATGTAGACGATTATAGACACAATCTATTCGGTAACCTTTGCCAGTGCTTCAACCAAGCGCAGACTCTATCAGGTTACACAAGGAGCTCTCTCATGATGTTGGCTGATCCAAGTAAAAAATACCGTCGCATGTATCAACGTGTGGACTTACCAGACCGTCAATGGCCGAACAATGAAATCAACAAAGCGCCAATCTGGATGAGTACTGACCTGCGTGATGGTAACCAGGCGATCTTCGAGCCAATGAACATGGAGCAAAAATTCAAGATGTTCCAGATGTTGGTGAAAATCGGTTTCAAGCATATTGAAATTGGTTTCCCTTCAGCATCGCAAATTGACTTTGATTTCACTCGTAAATTGATTGAAGAAGATCATATTCCTGAAGATGTTTATATCGAAGTTTTGGTTCAAGCCCGTGATCATTTAATTGCTCGTACCTTTGAATCTTTACAGGGTGCAAAACGTGCCATTGTGCATATCTACAACTCCAATTCACCGACTTTCCGCGAGAAAGTCTTGAATGTAGATGTAGCGGGCGCAAAACAATTAGCCGTCAATGCCGCACAAAAAGTCAAAGAATATGCCGCAAAACAGCCTGAAACTGAATTTGTCTTCCAGTACAGCCCGGAATGTTTCACTGCGACTGAATTAGAAGTCGCAAAAGATGTTTGTGATGCTGTGACTGAAATCTGGGAAGCATCACCGACCAATAAAGTGATCTTGAACTTGCCAGCAACGGTAGAAGTTTCAGGTCCACACATCTATGCCGATCAAATCGAATGGATGCACCGCAACATTCAGCGTCGTGACGGCGTGATTATTTCAGTGCACTGTCATAATGACCGTGGTTGCGGCATCGCGGCATCTGAATTGGCGATGATGGCTGGTGCCGATCGTGTTGAAGGTTGTGTGTTTGGGAACGGTGAGCGTACCGGTAACGTCGATGTGGCAGCAATCGCATTGAACATGTATACCCAAGGTGTTGCGCCAAACCTGGATTTCTCCAATATCAATGAAATTATCGCGACTGTAGAAGAATGTACCGGTTTGCCAGTACATCCACGTCATCCATACGCAGGTGATTTGGTCTTTACTGCATTCTCCGGCTCACATCAGGATGCGATCAAAAAAGGTTTCGAATTCCAGAAAGACCAAGAAATGTGGGATATGCCATATTTACCAATCGATCCAAAAGACTTGGGCCGTGACTATGATGCGGTGATTCGCGTTAACTCACAGTCAGGTAAAGGCGGTATCGCCTACTTGTTAGAATCGAATTACAACGTGACTTTACCACGTCGTTTACAAATCGAGTTCTCGCAAATTGTACAAAAACGTACCGATGAACAAGGCACTGAAATTTCTGCAACCGAGATCTGGAAGTTGTTTAAAGAGACTTATGTCGATGTTAAACATGTACATTACTCAACTAAGAACTACAAGTTATCGGATGACAATGGCAATCAGGTGATTGAGCTGGATCTTGAAGTTGAGGGTCAGTCCCGCCGTGTTCGCGGTGAAGGCAATGGTCCAATTTCTGCAATCTTGGATGCACTTCAGTTACCGATTGATGTGGTGAACTATGAAGAGCGCAGCATCAGTTCAGGTGCGCATGCCAAAGCCTTGGCCTTGATTGAACTGCAAGTCAAAGGCACTGGCAAGTCTGCCTTTGGTGCGGGTGTGCATGACAACATCGTGACCTCTTCGATCGAAGCAATTCTTGCATCGACCAACCGTCTGATTGATCAAGGTGTATTAAGCACTGATCAGGTAATCGCTGCTGCGGTCTAACCGGCTGTATTAGAATTAGCGATAATTCATAGCACTAAAATGACTTTAGAAGGATATCCGCTAGTGGTATCCTTTTATTATTCATACTCAAGATTTTAAGGCGAATCCTCCCCGTGTCTTTTCCAGCTGACTCAGTGGGCATTGTTGTCCCACAAAAGTTCCAATTTGAAGAGCCGTTAGAGCTTGAATGCGGTCGCATCCTCCCCCGTTTTGAACTGATGGTTGAAACTTACGGTACCTTAAATGCTGACAAGTCGAATGCCATTCTGATTTGTCATGCCCTTTCTGGTCATCATCATGCCGCAGGTTATCATCATGAAGATGATAAAAAGGCCGGCTGGTGGGACGCCTGTATTGGTCCCGGCAAAACCATTGATACTGCAAAATTCTTTGTGGTTTCACTGAATAATATTGGGGGCTGTAGTGGCTCTACCGGTCCAACCTCACCAAATCCTGAAAATGAAAACCGTCCTTATGGTCCAGATTTTCCGCTGGTCACGGTCCGCGACTGGGTTAAAACTCAGGCTTTATTGTCCGATCGTTTAGGCATTCAGACTTGGGATGCCATCATTGGTGGTTCACTCGGTGGCATGCAGGCACTGCAATGGTCAGTGGATTACCCGAACCGTTTAAGAAAATGTGTGATTATTGCCAGTGCGCCAAAACTTTCAGCACAGAATATTGCCTTTAATGAAGTAGCACGTCAGTCAATTTTGTCTGATCCTGACTTCCACAACGGCCGTTATCTGGAAAATGACAGCTATCCCAAACGTGGCCTGATCCTGGCGCGTATGGTCGGTCATATTACCTACCTGTCCGAAGAAGCCATGAAGCAGAAATTTGGCCGTGATCTGAAATCTGGCAAATTTATGTATGGTTTTGATGTCGAATTCCAGGTCGAAAGTTATTTGCGTTATCAGGGTGAACAGTTCAGCCGTAACTTTGATGCCAATACCTATCTGATCATGACCAAAGCACTGGATTATTTTGATCCGTCACGTGAATATGAGCAGTCACTGAAAAAAGCCATGGCCCATACCCAGTGCAAATTTTTGGTGGTGTCCTTCACGACTGACTGGCGTTTTACCCCTGCCCGCTCGCAGGAAATTGTGGATGCATTAATTAGCAACCATAAACCGGTGAGCTATTTAGATATTGATGCCGAACAGGGTCATGATTCCTTCCTGTTCCCGATTCCCCTGTATGTAAAATCTTTGCGTGCATTCCTGGGTGGTGAAGAACACCTGAAAGCCACACCGAAGGAGGCCGTATAATGCGTATCGATCAACAACTCGCTGAAAAGTGGATTAAGCCCGGTTCTAGCGTGCTCGACCTGGGTTGTGGCGATGGTGAATTGCTGGCACAAATGAGTAAAAAACACGATATTCGTGCATACGGATTGGAAATTGATCAGGAAAAGATTGCAATTGCGGTCAGTCGCGGGTTAAATATCATCCAACAAGACTTAAACCTCGGTTTAAGCCGCTTTGCCGACCAGTCTTTTGACAATGTGGTCATGGCACAAGCTTTGCAGGCTGTAGATGCACCTGACGTATTATTGCGTGATATGGTGCGTGTAGGGAAACAGGCCATTATTACGTTTCCAAACTTTGCCCACTGGAAGACCCGTTCTTTCTTGGCGATCAAAGGAAAAATGCCGGTTTCTGAAGCCTTGCCTTATATGTGGTATAACACCCCGAATATCCACTTATGTACATTCCGTGACTTTGAAGCACTCTGTGCGGAAAATAACATCAAAATTATTAATCGACTCGCTGTGAACGGGAATCAAGAAGATAGTTTGCTGAGCAAACATCTCCCTAATCTATTTGGTGAAGTCGCAATTTATCGAGTGAGCGCGCTATGAAAAAATTATTATTAGGTACGACGCTACTGGCTGGACTTTTTGGCATGCAAGCCCATGCAGACTATGTTGCTCCAAGTCCTTCTGTTGCCAGTCAAGCGGCTCAGTATTCAATAATGGATATCAACAGTCTGATCAAAGCGGCTAAAGCAGGTCAGGCCGGTGCACAGTTTTATCTGGCCACCAAATACCAGTATGGCAAAGACATTCAAAAAGATGAACGACAGGCCTTTGCCTGGTACAAAGCTGCTGCCGATCAAGGTTTAGCTGTGGCGCAGTTAAATGTCGGCCGTATGCTGGCAGATGGCATGGGCACCCGAAAAGATGAAGCGCTGGCACGTCAGTATTTTGAAAAAGCAGCCAGCCGTGGTGATAACCGTGCCAGCTTTAACCTGGCCATGATGGAAGAGAAAAAGAAAAACTACATGGGTGCTTATCAGTGGTATGAACTGTCTACCCGTGATGGCATGCTCGACAATAAAGTGATTACCCTTTCTGAAGGCAAGAAAACAGCATTGGCGGCAAACTTGACCCAGGAACAGATCCGTCAGGCGCGTGACCGTGCCGACAGATGGATTCAGGCACAATAAAGCTGAATGGTATAAATAGCACCTTCGGGTGCTTTTTTATTGCCTACAAACCCGCAATGGCAGTTAAAATAGCACGATTGATATTTAGAGAATGAGTGACACATGGCTTCTACAGATTGGTTATCCCAAGGCACACTGGTATTGGCAAGTAATAACAAAGGTAAAATTGCCGAGTTTGAGAAAATGTTTGCTGAATTACAATTACCTGTTGAAGTCGTGGCGCAAGGTAAATTGAATATCGAAGATGCCATCGAAGATGGCTTAAGCTTTGTTGAAAATGCCATTATCAAGGCACGTCATGCCTCTAAAATCTCAGGTAAACCTGCGATTGCCGATGACTCAGGCATTTGTGTGCCAGTTCTTGGCGGAGCTCCTGGGATCTACTCAGCACGTTATGCCGGTGAACATGGCAATGATGCCGCCAACAATAAGAAACTGCTGGCAGATTTGAAACCATTGCGTAAAGATAGCGAAGCGATTGAAGGCATGTTTGTCTGTGTACTGGCACTGGTTCAACATGCTGAAGATCCACTGCCACAAATTTTCCAGGGCATCTGGACGGGTGAAATTTTAGAAGCAGCACGCGGTGAAAATGGCTTCGGTTATGACCCGCTGTTCTGGTTGCCGGAACTCGGTATTTCCAGTGCAGAAATGAGCAAAGAAGAAAAGAATAAAATCAGTCATCGTGGTCAGGCCATGCAGCTGTTTAAAGCCAGTTTGGCGAAATAATTTGTTTTACCCCTCCCTTTTCCAAAGGGAGGTCGGGAGGGATTCAAATTTACCTCTTATCAAGAATCCCCCTAAATCCCCATTTTTCAAAGGGGGGGACTTTATAACTCTTTCTAGCCTTCTCTCCAAAAAAGGAAACTTTATAGCGTAGGCATCACCGCATGCAACACCAGCCCATAGATCCCAATCAAAATTGCACTCGCAATCGTCCCCGAAGCAATATATTTGGCAGAATGCCCTGTGCCCTGATAATGGGTTTCTAAAGCCACGATGTTCGCTGCCGGTGGCAATAAGAAATACATCATCATTACACTATAAGTCAGGAGCTGATGTGGAATCGGCAAGAATATATAGGCAATACCAGCCAAGCCTAATGCAAAAATAAAGCGCCCGCTGATCAGCACCAGACTGCGCTTTAAATCCCTCAGCTGAATACGGACATGACGAAGCCACATGCCCAAAATGCACATTCCTGCAAAAGTGACTAAAAATTTATTGGCTGCATATGCCCATTGAAGGGTGGGATGAAACTCATAATGACTAAAGTCCCAAAATGATAAAACCCCTGCAATACTGAGTGCGATCACCGGTGGCGATTGCAGGATATTTTTCAGAATAAATGTCCAATCTTGGCGAGTTTGGCTCACGGCAATGACAGCACTGACATTCCCAAATAATGAGCCACCAATATAAAGTGCAATCATGGTCGACATTGCGTCAGTGCCAAACACTGCTAAGGCAAACGGCAGACCGAGCCATACGCCATTCAAATAGCTAAAACACAGCGCACGCAATTTATCTTTGGCAAAATAATAAAACAGGCTAAACAGCACAATTGAACTAAAAATACTAAAGCCCATCAGCCACAGACTGCCCGCTTTATAAAACACCATATTGTAAATAATCAGCACAGGAATCAGGACACGTGCCAATAAAGCCGCCAAGACAGGTCGAACCGGCTTTAAATATTGCACACCCCAATAACCAATCAAAAAAGACAGCAGGGGAAGAATCAAGGCCATGACAGTGCTGCTGAGATTTCCATATCAGGTTATATGCTAGCACAGCATCCTTTTCATCTAATGATAGATTTTTCATATGAATTACTCATTACCCTGCTGCCGTGTCGGCAAACTGTCATTAAAGCGTCACTGCATTGTCATACAAGCCTGCTGAGATAGGGGCATGAAATATAGAGGATAAAATAATGGCAGGATTATCAATTTGGCATGTGCTGATTTTTGCAATTGTGGTGATTTTATTGTTTGGTACATCGAAGCTGAAAAACCTGGGTAAAGATGTCGGCGGTGCAATTAAAGACTTTAAAAAATCAGTCAAAGATGAAGAAGTAGAAATGGCCAAGCTGCAAGAACCGCGAACGATTGATGCACAAGTCAAAACCCCTGAAACCTCAATCAAGAGTTAAGAGTCCGCTATGCTCAATATCGGAATGACCGAGCTGCTGATTTTCGGGATTATTGCACTTCTGGTGCTTGGGCCAGACAAGTTACCTGAGGCAGTCCGTTTTGTCGGAACATGGTATGGCAAGATCAAGCGCATGGTCAGCAATGTTCAGAACGATCTGGATCGTGAATTACGCTTGTCCGAACTGCGAGAACAGATGCAGGCCGAAATGCAGCGGATCCAGCAACTCGAAGCCAAGATGCAGGCACAAATGGCAGATTTGCAGCAGCCGATTGCAACTGATGAATTAAAAGTAAAGCCTCAGGCTGCCCAGCCCGTGCTTCGCTATCAGCCTGTAGTACAGCCCGTATCAGTGGTGTATTTACCTCAGCCTGCACAAACTCAAGCAGTGATTTCCCAACAACGCTATACAGAAATGAAGGTGGCCGTATGACGTCTTCACCGACCACACCTGCTTCAAATGATGCTGCAGCGCTGAACCTTGAAGAGATGCCGATTACCCAGCATTTGGTGGTGTTAAGAAAACATCTGTTTAAAGTGGTTGCTGTCCTGATTGGCCTGTTTTTCTGTTTGCTGCCTTTCGCCAATCAGACCTATCAATGGTTATCTGAACCTTTACGGGCACAATTGCCTGCCAGCTCGACCATGATTGCCACGGATGTGACGGCAACATTCATGGCACCGTTTAAGCTGAATTTCTTTGTGGCGCTGATGATCACAATGCCGTTTATTCTGTATCAGCTCTGGACATTTGTTAAACCGGCGTTATATGCCAAAGAAAAGAGTCTGGCGCTGCCGCTTTTGATCGGCAGTATTGTGCTGTTTTATACCGGGATCAGCTTTGCCTACTCTGTGGCCTTACCTTCGATCCTGCATTTTTTTATCAGTGTCTCACCGGAAACTGTGGCACCGATGACCGACATTAACAGTTATCTTAGCTTCTGTTTAAAGCTGTTTCTGGTCTTTGGTTTTACCTTTGAAATCCCGATTATTACCTTGGTTTTAATCCTGATTGGGGCAGTTTCAACACAAACCCTGGTGGAGAAACGGCGCTTTATTATTGTCGGCTGTTTCTTTGTCGCGATGTTCGTGACACCGCCAGATGCACTGTCGATGATCATGTTAGCTGTACCGATGTGGTTGCTGTTTGAACTGGGTTTGCTGGCCGGAAAACTGATCGAAAAACGGCGTTTAAAAGCGCAATAAGAACAATCAGCCAAAACAAAAATCATGCTTTAACTCAGGCAGCTCCGGCTGTCTTTTTATTTTCAAAATATTATTAAAATACTGATTTATTTAATCTTAATGTCACATTTCCTTAAGATTAGTGTCACATCCCAGACTTAAGGTATTGAAAACTTCTACACCACCAAGCACTTATTTTTTAATTGGGACTTTAAAATGAAAAACGAAGACATGATACCTTGCCAGGATCTGGTTGAAGACAGTAATAATTCAAACAATAGCCACTTTCAAACAATTCTGGATCAATACACCAGTCGCCGTAGTTTTATTGCAAAAACCACCAGTGGGGCAATGGCCTTAGC
Source organism: Acinetobacter sp. F-1 (assembly GCF_022869025.1). Taxonomy (NCBI): domain Bacteria; kingdom Pseudomonadati; phylum Pseudomonadota; class Gammaproteobacteria; order Moraxellales; family Moraxellaceae; genus Acinetobacter; species Acinetobacter sp. F-1. The sequence continues at coordinate 156,996 of NZ_JAJKFX010000006.1, forward strand.
CTTCGCAGCAACAGTAAGTGGTTGTTCAGATGATGATAATGATTCTGGCACGCCTGACACTAATCCCACTACACCACCAGACACCACGAACCCAGATCAACATGCATGGAGTGACCTGAAAGCGCGCCCGAATAAATTGACCTTTGAGCCGGTTCGCAAAAATACACAAAACTTCTTTAGCGTGCCTGAAGGCTATGAACTGAAAGTGCTATATGCGGTCGGTGATCCAATTAACCCCGCGTATCCAGAAAAGACAGATGCAACATTAGCATCAGGTGCTTCTTATCAGTTCCGTGCAGGCGACAACCATGACGGCATGAGCTTCTTCGGTATGCATCCAACCAACAAAAATTATGCTGCCAAAGAATCAACACAAGGTTTACTTGTTTTAAACCACGAATATCTACAACAATCTCAGCTCCATACACCAGAAGGTACAATTACCATCGATGGCGTACGTCCAGAAGATCAGGTACTCCGTGAAGTGAATGCGCATGGTGTTTCTGTTATTGAGATCAGCAAAGATGCAAATACACAAGACGTTAAAATCAACTTGAATTCTAATTTTAACCGTCGTATCACTGCAGCAACCGAGATGGAAATTAATGGACCGGCTCGTGGTTCTGACCTCGTCAAAACTATTTTCTCACCCGATGGAACGTTGACGCGCGGCACCTTTGCCAACTGTGGTAATGGTTATACGCCATGGGGAACTTACTTAACGGCTGAAGAAAACTGGAGTGGTTATTTCGCTCGTCAAGCCAACGACACCCGCGCTATTGCAAAAGAAGAAATTTCATTATCTCGTTATGGTCGTGGTGGTACTGATGCCCGTTCGTCTCAATACCGCTGGAATACTCCTGTTGCTGAATTAACCGGTGATAAAGGACTTTATGATCGTTGGGATATTTCAGTTAAAGGTGCAAGTGCTTTAGCAGATTATCGTAATGTCATGAATACGTGTGGCTTCATTGTAGAGATTGATCCATTTAGCGCGACTACACGTCCAGTTAAACGTACTGCACTGGGTCGTTTTGCACACGAGGACTGCCGATGTAGTAACCCTATTCCGGGTCAGCCATTAGCTTTCTATATGGGTGACGATGCGACCGGCGAATATATCTATAAATTTGTTTCTGAAGCCGTCTGGGATCCGAAAGACGTCAATGGTGGTTATACTGCTGGTGATAAATACATGGATAAAGGGACATTATATGTCGCTAAATTCAATGATGACGGTACAGGTGAATGGCTAGAACTGACTCATGGCAAAAATGGTTTAACTACTGCCAATGAAATCTATCCATTTGCAGGCCAGGATGACATCGTCATCAATGCCCGTCTTGCTGCTGACCATGTTGGTGCGACCAAAATGGACCGTCCAGAATGGGTTGCCGTGAATCCCGAAAATGGTGAAGTGTATGTAACCTTAACCAACAACAGCAACCGTGGTCGTGCATATGAAACTGATGCTGCCAACCCACGTAGCTACATCGACTTTAAAGGTTCAAGCGCCAGCAATTCAGGCAATATGAATGGTCATATCATTCGTTTCAGTGAAGCTAAAAATACAGTTACAGCGACAAGTTTTGCTTGGGATATTTTCCTGTTCGGTGCAGAAGCACGTGCTGCTTCTAACATCAACCTGTCAGGTCTGGATGATTTAAATGACTTCTCCAGCCCGGATGGCATGTGGTTCGATCCGCGCGGTATTCTGTGGATTCAGACGGATGATGGCCAGTACACCGATGAAACCAACTGTATGATGCTGGCAGCCCTGCCAGGTACAGTCGGTGATGGCAGAAAAGCATTGGCAGCCAGCACCAAGGCTGAAGGACAGGAAACCTTTGTCGGTGCCAAACTGAATAATGATCGGGTTCGCCGCTTTCTCACAGGTCCATCGGGCTGTGAAATTACCGGTGTGACGATTACGCCGGACTACAAAGCAATTTTCGTCAATGTGCAGCATCCAGGCGGTGCATGGCCAGCCAATCAAAGCGAGCGTTATAGCCGTTTAGGCAAAGTGCCTCGCTCTGCGACTGTGGTCATTACCCGTAAGGATGGCGGTGCGATTGCCGGTGAAGCCTTGGAACAAGCGACAGCATAAAAAAATAAGTTTCATTAAAATGCCGGCAGATGTCGGCATTTTTTATCTGGGATTATTGTTGTAGCATCATGATTTTCTCGATCAATTGCCCTGCAGTCACACCTTGTTGTGACTTCTCGATCCAGTGCCATTGTCCTCGCTGCATTCTTAGAAAATTCGAGCAACGGGTGCCGTAAGTCGGGCTTTGAATAAAAGTCGAGGACAGCAGATGTTCCATTTCAACCGAGATCCCTGTTTCCGGCAACAGTTCAGGAATCACCTTGCGTTCATCTTCCAGAATATCCCAAACCGCATGACACAGATCAGTTTCTGGCATGGCTGGTTGTTGCAGCATGGGTAAAAATTCCTGGGTAAAGCGTTTACGCAAATGCCGGGTCTTATACCAGTCTTCGCTCATCAGGCCGTTGGAGACAACATAGACGCCTTGTGCCAGCACTTGCGGTGCTTCGCCGCGATTGCTCATATACACCGCCTGCTGCTGGTCTCCAACGAACAGGTTAAAACCGGCATAGTCACACTGCCGTTGTTCCAGATCTTGTGCGAAACGAATCGGCGTTAAGTCCGAATTTAAAAAATCCTGGATGATATGACCACGTGAAGTCGGATAATCTGTCCGATCTTGCCCGTTGCGAAAATTGGTAATCACTGCCCAGCGACCTGAGGCCGTGATACCCATCCAGGTGCCGCCCGACTGCAAATCCTGCCCGGCAATAATCGGACTATCTTCCCATTCATGCAATGCCTGTGTAGGCCGCTGATAGAATTCATCCCGATTTGAAATCAGACATAATGGGGTCTCATCCACAACCCGCCAAGCCAGTGCCACGATACACATAATTTACGCTCTCGATCTTTACACATTGAATGTACAACATTTTTCTTTGCTTTCAGCTAAAATCTGTGCAAAACAGAATCACAAGGAACAGGAATGCTCACCTATCCCAATATTGATCCCGTCGCGATTTCGCTCGGGCCCCTGCAAGTCCACTGGTATGGACTGATGTACTTACTGGCATTTTTATTTGCCTGGGGCTTGGCAACGTTTCGAGCCAAACAACGCGGCTGGACGCCAGATATGGTCTCTGACCTGATTTTCTTCGGTGCGCTTGGTGTGATCATCGGTGGCCGTGTCGGTTATGTCTTGTTCTATGGTTTTTCTCAGTTCCTCGCAGATCCTTTATGGTTATTCCAGATCTGGACCGGTGGTATGAGCTTCCACGGTGGTTTCCTCGGTGTCACTCTGGCCATGTTGTGGTGGTGCCGGAAATACAAGATGACCTGGTTCCAGACCCTGGATTTTATTGCACCCTGCGTACCAACGGGGCTGATGTTTGGCCGGATTGGTAATTTTATTGGCGGTGAATTGTATGGCCGTCAGGTGACCGATCCCAACTTTGCCTGGGGCATGATTTTCCCGACCGATCCTTTGCAGCTGGTGCGTCATCCATCACAACTATATCAGGCGCTGTGTGAAGGCCTGATTCTGTTTATTGTATTGTGGTGGTTCAGTTCCAAGCCGCGTCCACGTATGGCGGTCTCTGCACTGTTCCTGATCGGTTATGGTCTGGCACGCTTCGTGGTCGAGTTCTTCCGTGAGCCGGACAATGGTCAGCTGTTTATTGGCTGGATGAGCAAGGGCCAGTTCCTGAGCCTGCCAATGATCCTGATTGGCTTGTGGATGATGTGGTATGCCTACCAAAAGAAAATCTATGACTGGGGTCCACAGAAAAACAGTTAAAACCAGCTTAATTGAGCGAGGCACAGGCCTCGCTTTTTTATAGCCAAAATATGCTAAAGTGCCGATTATCTTTTCGATTTCTTCATCACTATGCTTGAGTTCTGGTTCAATCCACAGGTGTCTGTTCTAAAAAAACTGTTGATCTTTATTGTGATTGCCGTGACAGCTGCAGTGTTGTACTGGATGGAACCACTGCCCTTGGATGCAATTCTGATGTTTGTCGGTACGGGTGTGATTTTTCTGATTTGTCGTTACTGCAAAATCCACTTTGCCAGCAAAAATCCGACCGGTTTACTGTATAGACTACTGACCTGGATTCCAATTGCCTTATTGATTGCTTTAGTTTTTATGAACATGCAGCAGGGTGAAATCCTGATTCCGGGTGCACAAGGCATTGCTTTTATGGCACTGGCGATTTGCCTGTTTTCACCGCTATCGCTGCTCAATCAGAACTCTCACGATCCAGAGCCGCCACATGCTTGAATTTTGGTATTCCGAACGCTGTCACCGTCAAATCAAACTGATGGTGATTATTGCGACCTGTATTGTCATTTACGCAGCATCGACTGTGGCCCAGTTAGATCCGGTATTTGTAGGGGTAAGTTTAGCGATTGGAATTGTCGTGCATTTACTGCATCATTTCCGCTTGAAAATCTCGAAGTCCAATCCCTATGCCAATGGTTTTAGCGCCTTAAGCCGGGTCATTCCTATCATTGCACTGATTACCCTGTTTGGTTATTTACCCGAGCAACATCAGCCATGGGCGAAACTTGCCTTGGGTTTGCAATGTCTTGGCTTTGCTGCGATTGGATTGTTTATCGTATCGGTCTATGAAAACCGTGCGAAGCGCTTTGAGGACTGATCACTTCGCAGCATTTTCTTAGAAGTATGTTTCCAGTCGATAGTAACTATAAGTCAGGTTTTTGGTGCGATAGATTGCATGACTATTCTGCTTGAAATCTGACACCCAGGCACTGCCTGAATATGCCGCAATGTGTCCATATTTATGATTTGAAGTACGGTCAATAATATAGATATCACCTTTTTTCGGCCGGTCAAAAGAAGCATTAATTTTCTTATAACCCAGTTGCATCAGGGTATTTCCCCAATCCGCTGCAGCCACGGGATGATTGACAATTTTCGCACCCGAAGATTGCAGACCGACACGAATACTGCGCGCACATTTCTGTGTACTGGTATTTCGGGTAATGCCTTGCAGATAACTGGTAAATTTCTCGATATTAATACGCTGACCATTGCCTGCGCCTGAAGCATTACGGACAGTGGCTTTTTGCGTTGGCTTTTTAGGTCTTTGCTCCGATTGGGAACGCACCATGATATTCGCTTGCACAGGAGCATAAACTTCGCTCATGTTCACCTGATGATCATAGATCATGCCTTACCAACCGCTCCTCGCCTGCAACTTAGGCTTTCATATTGTTAACAAGCGAAGGATACTAGCCGGATAAATGTTATTTTTCACATAAAAAATGTAAACAAATTTGTCTATTTTTACAGCATTTAAATTAAGCCTTTCATTCTACTGTAATTACAAAAATAATCATCTTTATAAAAAAATTGTAAAGCAAATAAGACTCAAACAACCAATAAAGTCTGAGCATGCCTGAATAAGCATTCTCTTCATCTATTTTTTCGGCAATCTGGTAGGCATATTTAATGCATTGCAAAGCGCTATTCCAAGATAACATTTCACTACAGGACTACATCATTTTTAGCCGCAAATCTCGTATTAAACTAATTCGGTAGTTTTAATATTGAATTGAGATTAACGGAGAAGAAAAAATGACTCAGGATTTAGCCACTGTTTCAAATTTTAATTTAGAACAATATTTAGGTACCTGGTATGAAATTGCACGTTTGCCAATGAAACACCAGCCCGAAGACAGCACTGATATTTCTGCGGTATATAGCTTGAATGAAAATGGTAAAGTTCGGGTGCAGAACCGCTGTCTGGATGGCGATGGCAAGCTCGATGAAGCCATTGCTGAAGCCAGCATCGTTGATGCAGAACATGCCAAGCTTGAAGTCAGCTTTTTACCCGAAGGCCTGCGTTGGATCCCGTTTACCAAGGGCGATTACTGGGTATTAAAAATCGATCCGGATTATCAGACGGCCCTTGTGGGCGAACCTGGTAAAGAATACTTATGGCTGCTACATCGCGGGACGACTTTAGATGAAGCCACTCAACATGAATATTTAAGCTATGCAGAATCCTTAGGTTATGATCTGTCCGATCTGATTCACACCGTGCATACTGGCCATAAAACGGCTTAATTTACTGTACAAAGACCTCTATCAGGAGGTCTTTTTTATTCTGGTTTGAGCGATGAAAGCTCATCAAAAAATGCTATGATATGCGCAATTTAAATTGTCCCTTTCGACAGCAAATTATTTTTGAAATAATCTATACTGCTGTTAAAACGGCGATTTTCAACAGATTTAAATAGAGAGACCTATGCGCCAATATCTTGACCTTTTACAACACATTCTCGACAACGGCGGCGATAAAGGCGACCGTACCGGTACAGGGACACGTTCGGTATTTGGTCATCAGATGCGCTTCGATCTTTCCCAAGGTTTCCCTTTACTCACCACCAAAAAAGTTCATTTCCGTTCTATCGTGATTGAATTATTATGGTTTTTAAAAGGCGATACCAACGTTCAATATTTAAAAGAGCATAAAGTTTCGATTTGGGATGAGTGGGCAACCGCCGAACAGACCGCACGTTTTGGCCGCCCTGAAGGTGAACTGGGGCCAGTTTACGGTCACCAGTGGCGTAATTTTGGTGCCAGCAAAAATGCAGATAATAGCTATAGTCAGGATGGTTTTGACCAGATCAAATGGTTGATTAATGAAATTAAAACCAATCCAAATTCGCGCCGTCTGATTGTATCTGGCTGGAACCCGAATGAAGCAGGCCAAGTGGCATTACCGCCTTGCCATACCTTGTTCCAGTTCTTTGTCCACAATGGCAAATTGTCTTGTCAGCTGTATCAGCGTAGCGCCGATGTTTTTCTCGGTGTTCCATTTAATATCGCCAGCTATGCCCTGTTGACACATATGATCGCGCAAGTCTGTGAGCTGGAGGTCGGTGATTTTGTCTGGACCGGTGGCGATACACACCTGTATAGCAATCACTTCGAGCAAGCCCAGTTACAGCTCAGCCGTGAGCCCTTGGGCCTGTGCCAACTTAAATTGAATCCTGAAATCAAAGACCTGTTCGACTTCAAATTTGAAGATATTGAAATTATTGGTTATGAATCACATCCGGGGATTAAGGCACCCGTTGCAGTGTAAATATTCCCAAACCAAAGAAAATCAAAATCCCACTTTGCTTAAAGTGGGATTTTGCATTTTAATAGGAGCAAATTTTTATTTGTTTTTGAGTGTAGGTATGGCATTTCAGGATTTAGAAGTCGTTCATGTCGTTGCAATGGATCAGCAGCGCTGTATTGGTAAGGACAATGACCTGCCTTGGCATATCTCAGCCGATCTCAAGCATTTTAAAGAAATCACTCAGGGCGGTGTAATTGTCATGGGCCGCAAGACCCTTGAGTCGATGGGGCGTGTGCTCCCTAAACGCGTGAACTGGGTCATTACCCGTGATCCTGACTGGTCTTTTCAAGGCACTAAAGTTGCTCATAACATTGAAGATGCGCTTATTCAGGCAGTTACTGATGTACACAGCTCAGAAAAACCGACGTCTATTTTTATTATTGGTGGCGGTGAAATCTTTAAACAGACCATGGACATTGCCGACCGTCTGGAACTGACTCATGTCGACCTGGATGTACAAGGTCATGCCTATTATCCTGAAATTCCGGCAGAATTTAAAAAAGTCGCGGCCGAGCAACATATTGACGACAAAACCGGGATTGCTTTTGAGTTTGCAACCTACAGAAAATAAAGCCTATTTCTCATGAAAAAGTGACCATGCAGGGACGCGAATATATTTCCAAGCACTGGAGTCTGTGGCTACTGGGTAGCCTGTTTACCCTCTTTGTCATTCTGTCGAGTCTGTGGCTCAGCCTGATGCTCTGGGTGCAGCAACCTCTCGGCAAGATTGGCAGCTTGATCCTGATTGGTGTTTGGTTAACCTTTTCCCTGCTGGTACTCGGGATCTACTTCACCCGGCACCTGATCTCGCGTAAAGTCGATAGCATTCTATATCTTCTGGTCTTTCTGTTTTGTCTGCTGGGCTATTTTAGTCTGCAAGCGCGTCAGGATCGGGAGTGGAATCCTGAAGTGGCTCAGTTGTTGCACTATGAACAACAAGGCGATCAGGTCACCCTGCACAATATCCGGAACTTTGACTGGCAAGCTGATGGTCGTTATATCGAACGTTGGGAAAGCCGCAGTTTTGACCTGAACCAGATTAGCGGGGTGAATATCATTACCTCCTACTGGATGGGTCCGAAAATTGCCCACACGCTGGTCAGCTTCGATTTTGCCAATCAAAAACCTCTCACCTTCTCGATTGAAATCCGCAAGGAAAAACATGAAGAGTTTTCTGCAATTGGTGGGTTTTTCCGTAAATATGAATTGAGTCTGGTGGCATCGGACGAAAAAGATATTGTGTATACGCGTAGTAATATTCGCGGGGAGCAGGTGTATTTCTTTCCGGTGAATATGCCCCAAGCTCAGGCCAAAGCCTTATTCAAAGAATATCTGGCCCAGGCCGATGAATTGGCCAGAGAACCCAAGTGGTATAACACCCTGACCAGTAATTGCACCACTCTGGTCTTTGATATGGTTCAGGCAGTATCGCAACAACAATTGCCTTCAGATTATCGACTGTTAGCGTCCGGCTATTTACCGAATTATCTCTATGATCTGAAAGTGCTGGATCAATCCTGGGATATGCACACCTGGTACCAACGGGCGCATGTGAATCCACGAGTCAAACAGAGCGCCGATCTGTCCAGCCAGGAATATTCGCAGCGACTTCGTCAAGGCCTGCCTGCACCTCAGACACATTAACTGGCGTTTTTATCACTGTAAATAAAGATACAAAATCAACTGGAACCTGAGTCATTTTTTTGTTTATATACAAATAGCTAGTCAATAATCAGAGTATCTTTCATGCTAAAAAAATTAACTGCAATTGCCCTATTAGGCTCGGTATTGGCTGTAATGGGCTGCGAGACCGTGCCGAATACCGCCACCACACAAACCACGAATCATTTACAACTTTTGCAAAATCGTACCTGGATTGCCACACAGATTGGCAATACTGAAATCAAGACCGCAGCTACTGCATCTCATCTTCCAAGTCTGCAATTTGATACCAGCACCCAGCGTGTTTCCGGTTCAGATGGTTGTAACCGGATCATGGGCAGCTATACGGCGGGCAAAGATACTTTGAATTTAAGCCAGATGGCAACAACACGCATGGCCTGTATGCATAATGATCAGCTTGATCAAAAATTTAATGAAGCTTTAGCCAAGGTGACGCATTATCAGGTATTTGGTAAAACCCTAAAACTATTGGATCGTCATGGTAATGTGTTAATTCAGCTGGAAAGTGCAGTTCAGCCACGTTAAGACTTCCCTACAAAAAGCCTGTATTGGCGGGCTTTTTTTATCTTTCATACTGATGGGCCAGGATTTAACCATCAGCCCAGTTCAATCGAATGAGGAATCAGCCATGCAACAAGCACTTTTTGGTGGTGGATGCTTTTGGTGTACCGAAGCGGTATTTTTACAAATTCAGGGCGTTCAGCAAGTCCTGAGTGGCTATGCCGGCGGTCATACCCCTGAGCCAAATTATGAGGCCGTGTGCGGCGGTGAAACCGGCCATGCTGAAGTTATTCTGGTTGATTTCGACGAAAACCAGATCAGCTATGCCCAGCTCCTTGAGGTGTTTTTTGCGACGCATGATCCAACCACTTTGAACCGTCAGGGCAATGACGTCGGCACCCAATATCGTTCCGTGATTTATTATCTGAATGCTGAACAAAAAACTCAGGCAGAAGCAGCCATGGATGCTTTAAAAAATGAAGGCCTGAATATTGTGACTGAACTCAGCCCGATGCCGACCTTCTATCCTGCTGAGGAATATCACCAAAATTTCTTTGCGAAAAATCCAAACCAAGGTTACTGCAATTTTGCCATTCCGCCAAAACTGAATAAATTACGCAGTAAATTTATGACTTTGTTAAAAACCCATTAATTTGCATAAAAAATGGGGATAAAAAAAGCGACTGAAATCAGTCGCTTTTTTTGTTAGCTGAATCTTAGTTATCGGTTGCAAAGGCAATGTCGCTGAGTCCGGCTCCACTCGCACGCGACATGACTTGAGCTACCGTGTCATAACGGGATTCTTTATCTGCTTTCAGCACAATCGTCGGCTGACGTTCGGTCTGACCTGCTTCATTAAAACGGGTCTGCAATTCGTCTAGGGTCAGGACATTGCCATTCCAGGCAATCTCACCTTCCGCATTGATGCTGATTGTGACATTTTCAGGCGGCAGATCAATAATCTCCGCGGTGGTTTGTGGCAAGGTTAATGGAATTGATGGGTTCGCAACGGTCGCTGTCACCAAGAAGATGATCATCAATACCAACATAATGTCGATGAGGGGAATGAGGTTCATCTCATTCATACCTACATCGTTGTCTTCACCCAGTTGAAAAGCCATTAAGCTTGACCTCCCACTAAACTCTGTTGTGTTACTTTTTCATCAGACTTTTTTGTAGCAGATTCCTGTTGCAACATGGTGTCAATCAACAAGCCATGTGCCTGATCTTGTAACTCATGCGCCAAACCACGATTGAAACGCACACAGATGTTATAAGCCAGTACCGCAGGAATCGCGACGGCCAAGCCTAGACCCGTCATGATCAAGGCTTCACCGACTGGGGTTGCCACTTGTGCCAGACCAGCCTGACCGCTTTTACCCACTGCAACCAGCGCATGGAAAATACCCCACACGGTACCAAACAAACCGACAAATGGTGAAATCGAAGCAATCGTACCGAGGACGGATACCCCTTTCTCAGCATTGGCTTTTTCGGCTGAAATCTGACGTAACAATGCCTGTTCTGCCACTGCCTTACGCTGTTCAAAGCCCAAAGGAGCCAATTTGGTTTTCAGTTGCTCCAATGCTTGAGACAGCTGGGTATAAGCAACTTGTTTAAGCTGGCGAGTGCCCATTAAACGCAGCACAAAAATGGTCCATGTCGCAATCGACATTGCCAATAACACGAAGTACAGCGTTTTACTGACTGCATCAGCGTGTTGCCAATAAACTGAAAAGTTCATCTTCGAACTCCTAATGGGTTAGCCGTTATTTGGTAATTTGAAAATCGAAAGGTTGCTCAACCCGGGTTGGATAAGCCACACCATTTTCCACATATTTGGTTAGTTGCGCGCGGCGTACCGCTGCTTCAACTTTACGGTTCACTGCCGAGCTACAATCCGAATTACGTGCAGTCGCAGAAACCACTTTACCCTGCTCATTTGCCGCCACATCGACTACCATCGAACAAGTCGCTCTTAACTCACCTGAAGACAAGGAAACTTTCGGTGCGCGCTGCCAGCTCACTCCACCCCCAATCGAGACACTTTTTGGTGATGGCGCAGCAGCAGGTGCTGGCGGTGCTACAGGCGCAGGTGGCGCGACTGGAGCGGGTGCCGGTTGCACTTTGGTTTCGGTGACCACTGTCGGTACCACCGGACTTGGGGTTGGTTTAGCTTCAACGGGTGGTGCTTTCACGACTTTAGGTGCTTCTGCCTTCTTCACCTGTTCTATTTTTTCAACTTTTTTTGGTGGTGGTGGCAGCGGTTTATCTACAATTTTGACTTCTTTGGGCTTAGGCGGCTCTTTTTGTGGCTCGGCCTTCGGCTTTGGCGGTAAAGGTTTGGGTGCTTCCTGCAATTTCACAAAGCGCACTTTGAGCGGCTCTTTCTCTACAGGCTTGAGCTCCGGTGCGTCCATCTGGCTCACTGCCCACAATAGGCCCACATGTCCGACGAACACGGCCGCCAGAATCGAGATGACTTTCTTTTTCATCTTGTTGGGCGGTGTAGGTGGCATGGGAGCAGCAACTTGACTCATTAAATCTATTACCTTGAGGAGATGATGTGAAACAAACAATCAAGCTCATCGGTTAGCACAATTAAAGTACGCCAATAATAAATGAGAAGTGTTTTCATTTGCAACTGCTAATCATACCTTTCACTGATTTTTTTTGCATCAAAACAAAAAAAGGCACACTAAAAGTATGCCTTTTTAAATAGGGATGCAAGTTTTATTGGAACACGACAGTTTTATTGCCATCGACAATAATACGGTCTTCCAGATGCCATTTCACTGCACGTGCCAGTACATTACGTTCTACATCCTGACCGAGTTCACGCAACTGTTCAACGGTAAAGTCATGATTGACACGTTCTACGTCCTGCTCGATGATCGGACCCTGATCCAGATCGGCAGTAACATAGTGTGCAGTCGCACCGATCAGCTTGACACCTTTTTCATGCGCCTGCTTATACGGATTTGCACCGACAAATGCGGGCAGGAATGAATGGTGAATATTGATCACTTTCATTTCCCACTTACTTACAAATTCTTCATCTAGAATCTGCATATAACGTGCCAATACCAACAGGTCATTGCCCTGCATTAACTGGTCAATTTCTGCATAGGCTTCAGGCTTGTTGTCTTTGGTCACCGGCACCACTTCAAATGGAATCCCAAAGTTTTCAACCGCTTCGCGTAAAGTCTCGTGATTCGATACCACCTTGGTAATTTCACATGGCAACCCACCACGGGCATGACGCCATAACAGCTCAAGCAAGGCATGATCGACCTTAGACACCAAAATACCGACTTTCTTCACATCGCTGACCAGAGCCAGACGCCATTGCATGCCATAACGCTCTGCGACATTTACCGCAAAAGTCTGGGTAATGCTTTCTTTACGGCTTTGCAGATGATCCAGTTCAAATTCAACGCGCATGAAGTAACGGCCGCCCTGCGCTGCTGTCGCATATTGGTCAAGCGCAGTAATATTGGCACCTTGATGATACAAGAAGCTCGAAACAGCCTGCACGATGCCCGGCTTGTCTTCACAAGTAATCAATAAACGTGCGGTGTTAGCAGTCGTCATATTCATGTTGGTTTAAGTCACTAATCAGTTAAATTTAAAATAAGCCGAGTATTCTAGCGCGTTTCCGAGATATTCTGAATAGGCGACTCGACTTCTGTGTTTTTTGCAGATGACAGGCTGGCAAAAAGTTCCGAAGAACCTAGGCTATTTAGCAAACCTTCATAAGTTTGACGGCTTTCACCGCGTAAATAGGCCCCTTCCAGGAACACCATTTGACGGAGTGCCTGCCAGACCCATTTTTCTTCCAGCGTATTGGAATCGGTCAGATGACCTGACATATATAGAAAGTTGGTCCAGTTGGTCAGTACAATCCACAGGTTAATGATCAGTGCTTCAATTTCTGAATCGGTCATGTCCATCAAGCCAGCATTCACAAAAGCCTTATAGATTTTCTGACCTTGCTGCATCACCTCGCCGGCAAAGCGTGGATACATCTTGCGGAAATCTTCGTTATTTTCGACCAGATGATAGACATCGCGATGCAGGAAACGATAAGCCCACAGCTGACTGCTCAGTACCTGAAAATAATGAATCTTGTCATTGGCATCCAGAGCACGATCATCCGGCAGCGCCAGCATTTCCAGAGTTTGCTGCTGGTACTCCTCCATCAGTTCTTTAATAATTTCATTCTTATTACGGAAATGATAATACAGGTTACCAGGGCTCATCCCGAGTTCAGCCGCAATATGATTGGTGGTCACAGAGCGTTCGCCACGTTCATTGAACAGCTGCAAACTGAGCTGCAAGATACGCTCTTTAGTTTTTAAGGTTTTGGTTTGGGACATCCTAAAATAACCATTCAGTTCGTGCATTAGCAGGCTAACACACAAAGTCACTTGACTAATTAGAGTATTTGCTCTAAAAATTAATTAATCGATTTTTGAATAATGGTAGTGCGGCATGAACAGTCACACAAAAACAATATCAATGACACCACATTTTTTTGATGGCCAATACTTAAATGAGCTTTTGGCACAACAAAAACATGCTTACTTAAACTATCCTTTGCCGACGGCAAAGGAACGCATCGATCGTTTAGCTCGACTTAAGCGTATCTTAGTTAAGTATCAAGATCAATTTGCAGAGGCAATTAATCAGGATTATGGTAACCGCTCGATTGGGGAAACCAAAATTGGTGAACTGCTCACCTGTCTGGAACATATCAAATATTATAGCAAAAACTTGACCCGATGGATGAAACCCTCCAAGCGTCATGTCGGCATTATTCATCAACCGGCCAAAGCTTGGGTGCAATATCAGCCTTTGGGCGTGATTGGGATTATTGCACCGTGGAACTATCCATTGTTGCTGTCCATTGGCCCACTCATTTGTGCATTGGCTGCCGGCAACCACGCCATGATCAAGATTTCTAGCGCATCGGCTGCGTTTGGTGAAGTGCTTGAAAAAGCCTTGGCAGAAGCCTTTCCGAAAGAACTGGTCGCAGTGGTTAATGGTGGCGGTGTGATCTCAGATGCCTTCTGTCGTCTAGCCTTCGACAAAATGATTTTTACCGGCTCGACTGCTGTGGGTAAAACCGTGATGGCAGCCGCAGCAGAAAATCTGGTTCCGGTGATTCTGGAACTGGGGGGTAAATCGCCAGTGCTGGTGCATCCATCAATTGATCTGCGTGATGTCGCACAGCGGATTGCAGTGGGCAAACTCTGGAATGCCGGTCAAACCTGTGTCGCACCGGACTATATGTTCCTGCCTCGTGGCAAGACGGCAGAATTTATTGATCATTTTAAAGCCTGCGTAGAAAGTATGTATCCGGATATCACCCATAATCAGGATTACACCTCGATTGTGAATGACAAACAGTACAACCGTCTGCAAGGCTATCTGGATGATGCGCGTGAACAGGGTGCGCAAGTCATTGAAATTAATCCGCGTAGTGAAAACTCGGCTGATCTGCGCAAGATTGCACCGACCATCGTGACCAATGTCACCCCGATGATGCAGATCATGCAGCATGAAATCTTTGGCCCACTGTTACCGATCATGGAATATGATCAAATTGACGATGTCATCGACTTTATTAATAGCCGTCCGCGTCCACTTGCTTTATACTACTTCGACTTTGATCAGGCGCGTGCCGATTATGTCGCACAGCGTACCCATTCAGGGCATTTCGGGCAAAATACGGTACTGACCCATGTTGCGCAGGACGATCTACCATTTGGGGGTGTCGGTGCATCAGGTATGGGTAAATACCATGGCCCAGAAGGCTTCTTCAGTTTGTCGCATGAACGCTCAGTAATGTCGAATCCAAAGCTGTACAGCTTGAAATACATTCTGCCACCGTTCAATAAACCGATTCACAAGCTGATTTCGAAGACACTTCTCCGCTAAATGATCAAGGCATGAGCTATCGATATAGTTCGTGCCGCGTTTTGACGAAAATCGCTTGTCTTTTAAGCGCATTTTTGATATAAAACGCCCCTTGAATGATTTCAATCCGTTTATTTTTGACTGGCCATACAGATTTGCTGTTGGCTAAATCAATGGAGTTACACCATGTCTAAGGTTTGCCAAGTTACCGGCAAGCGTCCAGTCGTTGGTAACAACGTCTCACACGCCAACAACAAAACTAAGCGCCGGTTCGAGCCGAACCTGCACCACCACCGTTTCTGGTTAGAAAGCGAAAAACGTTTTGTACGTCTTCGTTTAACCACTAAAGGTATGCGTATTATCGACAAATTGGGCATTGAAAAGGTTGTTGCTGACCTACGTGCTCAAGGTCAAAAGATCTAAGGAGTCTGAACCATGCGTGATAAAATTCGCTTAGTTTCTTCAGCTGGTACAGGTTATTTCTATACCACGACTAAGAACAAACGTACTATGCCGGAAAAAATGGAAATCAAAAAATTTGATCCAAAAATCCGTCAACACGTAATCTTCAAAGAAGCTAAAATCAAATAATTTTAGTTTCTTTAAAAAAACGACCTTTGTGGGTCGTTTTTTTTTGCACTTTTTTTATCCGGCTTGATAAACTTTCTGCATGTTTTGGCACTTTTTGTGCTTATTTCCCAGCAAACCTAGCTAAAGGAGTATTTAGTGCCACATGACGTAGAGCTCATTATATTACTGGCTGTTGGTTTTGGCTTAGCTTTGGTCTTTGGCTATCTCGCTGCACGGCTACGTCTTCCTCCTTTGATCGGTTACTTAATTGCCGGCATTCTGATTAGTCCCCATACGCCCGGTGTAGTCGGTGATATTCATCTGGCCAACCAGCTGGCAGAACTTGGCGTCATGTTCCTGATGTTTGGTGTCGGGATGCATTTTTCCCTGAACGATCTGATGCAGGTACGCCGGATTGCCCTGCCTGGTGCGATTTTACAGATTGCAGTTGCCACCTTGCTCGGGGTCGGAGTTTCGATGCTGTGGGGCTGGAGCTTTGGTTCAGCGCTGGTCTTCGGCCTAAGCCTGTCCTGTGCCAGTACCGTGGTTCTACTCAAAGCACTCGGTGATCGTGGCCTGCTCGATTCAATTAATGGCCGGATTGCCGTCGGTTGGCTTTTGGTCGAAGATCTGGTCATGGTCTTGGCCTTGGTATTATTGCCGGCCACTGCCTTACTTCTAGGCGGACAAGCACTTGAAGGTGCGAGCGATGAAAATATCTGGGCCACTTTAGGCATTACCCTGCTGAAAGTCGCAGGCTTTATTGCCTTTATGCTGATTATTGGTAAACGTCTGGTGCCGATGATCATCCAAGTCGTGGCACGTCTGGGTTCTCGTGAGCTGTTTACCCTGACTGTGGTCGCTGCGGCCATCTCGATTGCCTTTGGGGCCTATAAGGTTTTTGGGGTATCTATGGCGCTGGGGGCTTTCTTTGCCGGGATGGTGGTGAAAGAGTCAGATTTCAGTCATCGCGCGGAACAAGAAACCTTGCCGCTGCGTGAAATCTTCTCAATCTTATTCTTTGTTTCTGTCGGCATGCTGTTTGATCCGCGTATTTTACTGGAACAGCCACTCCATGTGCTGACAGTCGTCGGCATTATTCTGATTGGTAAGACTATTGCGGCTATGGCATTGGTGCTGTTCTTCCGTTATCCGATCAATACCGCCTTGACCGTCGGTGCTTCTCTGGCACAGATTGGTGAGTTCTCCTTTATTTTGGCTGCACTCGGTGTTGCGCTCAACCTGCTTTCGCTGGAAGGTCAAAACCTGATTCTGGCGGGTGCATTGATCTCGATCACTCTTAATTCCTTTATCTTCTCCGCGATTGAACCGGTACAAAAATGGATTCGGGAACGCTCGACCCTGGCACGCTTACTGGAACGCAGTGGTGATCCATTGGCAATGTTACCCGATGAAGTTTCACAGGATTACTTGCGTGATCAGGTGGTGCTGATTGGTCATGGTGAAGTGGGTCGTCGTATTACCCGCTCATTAATGGAAGAAAATATCAAGGTGGTTATTGCAGAAGAAAACCGCGATATTGTCGAAAATCTGCGTGAAAAAGGTATTGCCGCGGTTTCAGGCGCTGCGACTGAAGCCGGTGTTTTGATCCAGGCGCATATTCAACATGCGCGCTTACTGGTCATTTCCCCTATGGATATCATCGATATTCATAAAATTGTAGATATTGCCAAGACCTTGAATCCAAAAATTCAGGTATTGGTCTGTGCCGAAAGCAAGGAAGAAGCTGAAGCGATCCGTCGTGATAATATCGGCGCGGTGTATTATGCCAAAGAAGAAATGGCGAAAAATATGAGTAATCATATTTTAAACCAGATCGAAATTGCGCATCAGCATCCCCCTTCTCATTAAATTTCTTTGCATAAAAAAAGTTGCCCAATGTGGCAACTTTTTATGCATAATCACAAGATTTTTTGTAATAAGCTGACTTCAAATCATCAGGATTTAAATCAAAGAAACGAGGTTTTCATTTCTTGAAATTAACCTTGAGCTCGTACCTAAAATCTAACTCACCCCCAACCCTTTAAAATCAAAAAGCACACCGATAGTGTGCTTTTGAATACATTGTAATCTTAACTCATATACTTCGGCTCTTCATCTACCACTTCTGCCTGCCATTCATTGACCTGCTGTTCCAGCAAGCCATACAGGGCCGCCTGAATCATCTGTTGCGCAATCACAGGCGTCTGCTCTCCGAGTAGAGCCTTCACCTCGTCATTAAACTGAATCATGACCAAAGGCTGTTTATGCGAACCTGCATTGCGTAAAGCCAAGGCACCACCTTCAAGTTGAACGAGTTCTAAAATCGCGTCTTGATTACCAAATAAGTCTTTCAACTGTTCTATAGACATATATCCTCCATGTTCAACATGGTGGCAAAGAGCCGGGTGCACTTTGCATCATTAGAGTAATTAATATAGGGTTAAAAATTCTAATTTCAAGTACGGTCGATCCGATTAAAATTCAATCATCTCATTGCGAAAACCATCGATGAGTTGTGTCAAGTCACGATGCCATTCTCTTAATATAGCAGGATCAGGTAACCATGCTTGTGGAGACTGTGTGACTTTAATGATGAGATTTGAGGAGGTTTCGTCTTCGGGTTCCGGTGTACTCGGTTCAGGCGCATACTGGCACAGACGATACGCACGTTTTAGTTCAGCAATGAAACCGCTCTTGGATAAGTGTTGTAATACGGCTACTTCGGGTGAAATCTGGCCTTTGGCTGCCATTAGTTCTTCGATCGATTTTAACGTCGGATTGGCATCATTCAGGCGATAGTAACGCACCAGTTCCTGCAAAAATGCCAATAAAGCGCCATGCAAATGAAACACAGTCGCCTCACGTTGTGCCTGAGCCTGTTGCACATGCTCGGTTTGCTCTGCCTGCTGACAGGCAAGACGGGCAAAATACAGTTTTTGATTGGTACGGTCCGCATGATAGCGAGCAACACGGGTCATTGATATTTCCTAAGGTTTTAAACAAATTTTGGCTTTTATAAAGTAAAAGGTTCGCTTTCATTTCGCAATCAAAACATGTTTAAACTGAATCCATCCAGTACTGAAATCCAGAAAATCTAACTGCCTGCACGAGTACAACCATGAGCACAACAAGGTTAAATTTCAGCCATAAAAAAGGAGCATATCAAGTGCTCCTTTTCCAGTTTAAGCCTCGGGCTTATCTTCTGCTTGTTTTACCCGGATTCCATGTCCGTGCAAGCGCAAAGTATTCAGGCCTTTAATGGCTTTGATGGCTTCACGTGCATGCGGCATTTCTACAAAGGCAAAACCTTTTGATTTCCCGGTTGCCGCATCGAGCACCAAAGTACAAGTATTCACTGTGCCATATTCCTGGAACAACTTCAGCAACTCGGCTTCTGTGACCGTACGTTCTAAATTACGAACTAAAATTTTCATCTGATAACCTTAAGAAGATAGGCAAAAAATATCAAAAAGCACGCGCCTACTCTACTTTTTGTATGCAACAACTTTGCTATAGTTTAATCGAGATCAATGCCAAAATCTAAATTAATCGATTGACGTTCAATTAAGGCACTTTTCACGGTCTGCTGCCGGGTTTTGTAATGGGTTTCCGTGGTGCATAAATGCCGGGTGAGATCATTCAAGAAATAACTTGCGACTTTACGTCCCTGCGCATCGACCGTTTCCCGCGCCCAGTGATTCAGATTTTGTTTGGTTAGAATCAATTCATTTTTGGCTCGGGTCAGCGCCACATACAGCACACGACGTTCTTCTTCAACATCATCAAAGTCGCCTTGGGCGCGTGCATGCGGATAATTTCCCGGCGTGACATTGGCCACATAACAGACATTCTGTTCGGTGCCTTTTGCTGAATGAATGGTAATCAGGGTCACCACATCATGATCGGACTGGCGTTCAATTTCCGAAATCGACACTGGATCGAGCACATATTCCTCTAAAAATTCACTTAGTTGTGAATGCTTGGAGGCCAGTTGTTTCACCAGTTCAAAATCACCCTGACGACGTGGCCAGTCTTTTTTATAGTTCTCTGCCAGTTGTGTTTCAATTGCCTGAATCGCAAGACTGACACAAGCCTGCACTTCGCCTTTCAGCACGCTCATCTGCTTCATGATCAGAATCGCATTTAGAGGTATCTTGCCAAATTTCTCCAGTTTATCGGAGATTTTATCGATTTCAGGTTCCAGCAAAATGTGTTGCGCCAGCTTGCTTGCACCGACATCACCGACACCATTCCACAGGGTCAAGAAACGCATCCAGGCGATATCATCCAGCGGATTGGCGACCACACGCAGCATGCTGAGCAAATCTTTGACATGTGCCGTTTCCAGCAGCTTCATACCGCCAATAAATCGATACGGTACATTGGCCGCGATACAGGCTGCTTCAATATGCCGCGCGGCAAAACTGGAACGCACCAGTACCATATGTTCGCCCCATTTGCTGCCCTGTAGATAATGACGCTCTTTAATATCAATTGCGATCCATTTGGCTTCATCAAACTCATTCGGAAATATATGCATGCGCGGCTTTAGGCCCTCGCCACGATAAGCTTCCAGACGTTTGTCATATTTGATTTCAGACTGATCCAGCAGCCAGTTGGACAGATCCAGAATTTCCTGGGTCGAGCGGTAGTTTTTTTCCAGTTTAAAAATTTGCGCATCTGGTACCCGTTCTTTGAAATGATGAATATTTTCAAAGTCTGCGCCACGGAAACCATAAATCGACTGGGCATCATCGCCGACACAAAATAGGCTGATCCGGTCTTTCAGCGGCTCCAGCAAGGCCCATTGCAGTGGATTGGTATCCTGCATTTCATCGACCAGCATATGCCGACAGATTGAAGCCACATAATCGACTAAGCCTTCTGATTGTGCCAAAGCTGTCGCCACCACCGCCAGAATATCGTCATAATCCAGAAAACTGCGCGCCTGTTTGCGTGCTTCATATTCCTTCATGATCTCGGCAATTTGATCTTTCAGCGCCAAATATTCCGGCATCTGCTTTTCCAGCGCGAGACTGAGCTTCTGCCGGGTATTACGTGCAAAGGAATATAAATCGCAGAGTTCTTGTGGCTTGGGCAAATGATTAGGATTTTTTTTGTCATCACGGCCACGAATCAGACGGAACATCATCAACTGATCATCACGATCAATAATCGAGAACTGTTCCAGACCAAAGGCCTTCGGAATACGGCGCAACAGATACATACAGAAAGTATGAAAAGTCGAGGCACGCAGACCTTTGGCTTGATCCCCCAAGGCTAATTCCACCCGCGCTACAATTTCACTGGCTGCACGGCGGGTAAAGGTCAGAATCTGAATCTGGTTGGCGGGTACACCCTGCTCAATCAGGTAAGCTGCACGTGCCACGATGGTCTTGGTTTTGCCACAACCTGCCCCGGCCAGCACCAGACTATGTTTTGTTTCTGTGGTCGCTGCTTGCTTTTGTTGGGGATTTAATTCATCAATCAGGTTGGCTAAACTCATTTTCACTCATCGTTTTGTGGATGGCTGTAGTTTAGCAGATCGCTCTTATAATTATGGCTTTTCATCCGCCCTGAAACAGCAGCAAATTTTATCTCTTGATTTGTTTGCTATAGGGTCGACAGCATGGATGCCGTCTGCTGGATTGAGATATAGGGACATACCCTCAATCCAGCAAAGGATTTCTGTTACCTTGCGAAGCAGTGCTTCTCATCCATGAAAAGCAAGATCTGCTTATGCGTTATTATCTGCCATTACGTAAAGCTTGTGCAGCAATGACGATCTTGTAAAAGAAAACTAAATACGCTGTTCCTCAATATTTTTAATTGTTTTGGACACTGCTTTTTCCAGATTCACTTCCGCATTTTTTAAGGCTTCTTCCCGGCTACAATCTGGTGGATTAATCCCGATAATCTGACTAAATCCAGACTCATATAGTGACTCAATCCCATCGCCCACCAGTCCAGCAAATGCAAGCACCGGTTTATTGAATTTTTGCGCTACTTGTGCCACGCCAAATGGAGTTTTGCCTAATTTAGTTTGATGATCAAGCTTGCCTTCACCGGTCAGAACATAATCGGCTTGGGCTATTTTATTGGCTAAATCTGTCTGCTGAATGATGAGTTCCACGCCTGATCGAATAGAAGCAGCTGTGAATGCCATTAAGCCAAAACCAAGTCCACCTGCCGCACCCGCACCTGCAACATGACGATGATCACGTCCAATTTGCCGAGCAACCAGATCGGCAAAATGACTGAGGTTCTGATCCAGTTGCTTGACCATTTCCGGTGTCGCACCTTTTTGTGGGCCAAAGATCGCTGAAGCACCATTGGGTCCACACAGCGGATTATTCACATCCGATGCAATGATAATTTCAATATCCGCCAGCCGTGAATCCAGTTCGGATAAATCAATTGCTATGATTTGATCTAGGTTTCCACCGCAAGCCTGTATTTCTAATCCTTGGGCATCTAAAAACCGAGCGCCTAAAGCCTGTGCCATTCCCGCACCGGCATCGTTCGTCACACTGCCACCCAAGCCAATGATGATTTTACTGGCCTCTAAATCGAGCGCAGACTTGATCATTTCTCCTGTGCCACAGGTTGAGGTCAGCAGAGGATTACGCCTTGCAGCTTCCAGCAGATCTATGCCATTGGCTTTGGCCATTTCAATGATTGCGGTTTTTCCTGCATCAATTACGCCAAAATACGTCTGGATGCGCTGATCAGGCAATGGCCCTGTCACTTCACAGGGAATGCGCTGTCCTTTTGAACTTGAGATCAGCGTATCGACAGTGCCTTCCCCTCCATCCGCCACAGGAACATGAATACACAAAGCATCAGGCAACACGTTTTGAATGCCACTCTGCATGGCCTGACAGGCTTGTTCAGCACTCATACTTTCTTTAAAGGAATCTGGAGCAAGAACAAAAGTAAGCGGCATATGGTTATTTTTATCTATCAATAAAGTCTAGATTCTGGATAAATCCAAGAGAATCTACAAGTCTTTATTTCCAGCCCAACTCAATTGCTGTGATCTCATTAATCAGGGTCTGATCCAGAGATCCCGGCATTTTACTCGTGGTTTCGGACAGCGGGATATGTCCTGCCATCAGTTCTGCCTTGGCTTGTGGGGGAACACAGGTTGCTGATCTGGAAATGCATAACCTATTGGATAAATCGGCTGACCTGTGGCCAGATCATATTTATCACTGGCACCAAAGGCATGCAGTAACTCATGTACCAAAACAATTTTATTTTGTTCAGACTGCTTTTGAGAGGCAAACAGGTTGACCGAACCAATACGGCCTTTTTGCAAGGCAGTTGAATGCTTTAATTGCCGGGTTTGTGCCGGATCATAATAATTTAAAAACAGGGTCAGACTGGCAGAAGGGTCCGAACTTTGTTGCTGTTTCCAGGCATAAAATCGAAACTTTAAACTCCATACAACAGTATCGAAAATTGAGGCCTGCTCAGGGACTTTAGGCGGTAAAACTTTAAGCTCACGACCCAAATTAAAATAAAAATAAGTGGGTTGATTCCGATATTGCTGTGCTGATTTTTGTAGAAAGTCTCTTGCCGTTTCTAGATCCTGAACTGACAGTTGCTGGATGTATTGCTGTGTGGTCGGTAATCCATCTGCATTAATCGGATGCAACAGAACCATGACCGGCTTTGACCAGTTCTGATTTTGATCACGATAGGCATTGACTGCAACGATCAATAAAATACTTAATAAAATCTGAATCCGAATCTTTTTCCACATATCCCCAAGCAACCTTATTTATTTTTTTTAAAATATCGACACATCATAAATAAAAAATGCCGACTTTCGTCAGCATTTTTTTCAAGTTTAAACTTTATTTAGGCTTCAACCCATTTTCCATCCTGGTAAACCAGAGACCATTTGGTTTGCTTGCCTTCCGCATTTTCAGAGCCAATATATTGCGATTGGTTCTTGCGACTGAATTTCACCAAAGTCGGGTTACCTTCCGGATCTGCATCAGGCGCTTGCAAGATAAACTGATATTTCGGATCTAGCTGTTCAGCCACAGAGCGAATCTCGGCAACTTTCGGTGCCCGTGTTTCACGCACTTTCGGGAACTTGCTGGCAGCCAAAAATAAACCGGCCGCACCATCACGCAGCACAAAGAAGTCATCGTGCTTGGTCGAGCGCAAATGTTCCATCTTGATCGGATCGACACGCGGAGGTGCCGGCTGACCACTCTTTAATACTTTACGGGTATTGTCACAACTGTTGCAGGCGAAGTATGGACCAAAACGACCCGTTTTAAGCTGCATTTCGCCATCACATTTGTCGCATGGAATGGTTGGGCCATCATAACCTTTGATCTTGAACTCTCCTTCTTCGAGTTCATAACCATCACAGTCCGGGTTATTGCCACAAACATGCAGTTTACGACCGCCATCAATCACATAGCTGTCCATTGCCGTTTCACACACCGGACAACGTTTCTTCGACATCAGGTCAGCGGTTTCGGCCGCATCATCATCAGACAGTGCAGCCAAAGACTCGACTGGGGTCAGGTTCAAGGTTCCCTTGCAACGTTCTTTCGGTGGCAGGTTATAACCAGAACAGCCCAGGAAAACGCCTGTGGTTCCGGTACGAATCTGCATTGGGCGCTCACATTCTTTACAATGTACCGCATCCACTTCCACTGGCTGATTACGGCGCATACCGTTCTCACCTTGTGCCGTAGTCAAACGCTGCTTGAAATCGCCGTAGAAGCTGTCTAACAGCTCTTTCCAATTACGTTCACCATCTGCCACCTTATCCAGCTGACCTTCAAGATCTGCGGTAAAGGCGTAGTTCATCAGGTTATTGAAGTTTTCATCCAGACGGTCGGTGACGATCTCACCCATCTTCTCGGCAAAGAGACGACGGTTATCGAGCTTCACATAACCACGATCCTGAATGGTCGAGATAATTGCAGCATAGGTCGATGGACGGCCAATACCTTTTTTCTCGAGTTCTTTGACCAGTGAGGCTTCAGTAAAACGAGCTGGTGGCTTGGTGAAATGTTGAGATGGATCAAGCTTCTGAAGTTTCAGCACTTCACCGACTTTCACTGCCGGTAATAGAATATCGTCATCCGCTTTGTTGGCACCACGCACCCGGGTAAAACCATCAAAGACCAGCGTCCGGCCTTTGGCTTTCAGTTCTACGCCATTGGCATTGACTAAAATGGTTGAAGACAGGTATTCAGCCGGTGTCATCTGACAGGCCACAAACTGGCGCCAGATTAAGTCATAGAGACGCTGTGCATCACGCTCCACACCGACCAGACTGTCACCTTTGAGACTCACAGTAGATGGACGGATTGCCTCATGCGCTTCTTGCGCGCCGGCTTTATTGCCATAGCGGTTGGGTTTGGCCGGCAGGTACTTCTCACCAAATTCTGATTCGATATGGCCACGGACCATGCTTACCGCATCATCACTCAGGAAGGTCGAGTCGGTACGCATATAGGTAATGAAACCGGCTTCATACAGGCGCTGTGCCAGCATCATGGTTTTCTTCACAGAAAAACCGAGACGGGTACTGGCCGCCTGTTGCAACGTTGACGTGATATAGGGCGCGCTTGGATTGACTTTGGTTGGCTTATCTTCACGGGCAGAAACGGTATAATCCGCATCTTTAATCAGGTTTAACAGTGCATCCGTTTCGTCTTTATTACGAAGCTTTAAAGTCTTGCCATTTTGCTTGACTGCTTCCAGACGGATGTCATCTTTTTTCGATTTGGTATCGGCAAACACCTGCCAGTATTCTTCAGGAATAAAGGCCCGAATTTCACGTTCGCGTTCAACCACCAGTTTCACCGCAACCGACTGTACACGACCGGCTGACAGGCCACGGGCAATCTTTTCCCACAAGAGTGGTGAAATCATGAAGCCGACCACGCGGTCCAGGAAACGGCGTGCCTGCTGGGCATTGACTTTATTGGTGTCCAGACGTGAAGGATGCTTAAAGGCTTCCTGAATGGCATTTTTGGTAATTTCGTTGAAGACCACACGTTGATAACGTGACTCATCGCCGCCAATCACTTCTTTTAAATGCCAGGCAATCGCTTCCCCTTCCCTGTCCATATCCGTTGCCAGATAGACTTCATCGACTTGCGCTGCCAGTTTTTTCAGTTCGGCAACCACATGTTCTTTGCCGGGCAGCACTTCGTATTTGGCTTTCCAGTCATGTTCCGGATCGACACCCATGCGGTTAATCAACGCATTCTGTGATTTTTCAGCTTTCTGTTCATCTGTCAGTTTGGTGCGTGTCGCCGGCTTTTTCTCTGTCGATTTGGCAGAGCCGCCTGTTGGCAAGTCACGGACATGACCGACTGATGATTTTACGATGTAGTTTGGACCAAGGTACTTATTGATTGTTTTCGCTTTTGCAGGCGACTCCACAATCACTAAGGCACGCTTACTTCCAGCGTCGGGAGACTTTGCTGTGCTGCTTTTTGATGTGGACCGAGGAGCGTTCGCCATAATTAACCGTTAATCCTGTTTATTTCTAAATTAAAGTTCAGCCAAAGCGTGTAATAGTGCTTTGATATCGTCGAGTTGGGCTGCTCTTAAATCAGCATGTTCATCCCAATACAATCCGACACAGTTGGCCTGCATATCAATAGCATAAATGCCTTTTAATGCAATGGGAAAATCTTTAAATTTCTCATCACCCTGCACAATTTCGAGTTTATTATCGACAACACGGGCACGCATCAAGGGTAAACGCGCATCTGGCATGAGTACGCTGTAGTACGCAACCATACTGGCACGACTTTCAGTGGCCTTTGGAATTTTGGTCCAGTCGGGTGCAACCACCAAACGTGGATGCAGACCCATTTTGCGGGCTTTGTCACGCATGATGCCAAGCGCTTTTTCTCTTGGGCTGACACGTAAGCCAAAAATTGACCCCATGACAAAAATGATGATGATCACCGCTACCCAAATTCCAGTGTTTTCCATAGTTCAACCTTTATGTTCTATTATTAGAGTTGCATAAGCACAATATAAAACGCAAGTTTGCACGATAAAATTAATTCAAGAACATTTCATGACTATATAAAACTTCGTGACCATTCCAGTAAATATAACCCTTCTCGATCAGCTCCTTCAGCAGCAAGCGAATGTCCGATTTTGGAAATAACTGTTCCAGTAAATCACGTAACTCATAAATGTCTTTGGGTTTATCGCCCTGCAATTCACGCAGTTTACGTGCGACTTCCAGTTGCACCGGATCAATCCGGTTAAAGTTTTTAAACAGGTCTTGCTGGGCTGACTGGATCGGAGTTTGCAATGATTCAACTGGAGCATCATCCACTTTGAGCCGGGACAGGACCTGATCCAGTTTTGGATTTTCAAGCGGATCTTGTTCATCCAGATTGAGCTGTAGCCACTGTTTCAGGACTTTTTTACGGAAGCTGATCTGCTCATCATAGCGTTTGACGATTTTCAGGTTAATCAGCATGCCGACCACATGCTGGGCCTTCACGGGCATGACGTGCAGAATATTGGCAACTGAATTTTTTAAGGTTTCCAAGGTATTTGGCTTACCACTCATTTTCCCTAGAGCATCACAGTACTTTTTCACCAGTTGCAAGGCCGGTTTGTTGCGGATCGCCTCCAGACTAGGCAGGTAATTTTTAACATGCTCTGCTGGAATAGAGACTTCATCGGGCTGAATCTGAATCAGGCTACATTTAATATCAGAGGCTTGCAGCATCTGCTGCAATATCTCGCTGCTGTCCATCGCCGAGATCAACTCGACTTCGGTTTCCGGCTCCAACAACGCCATCAGCTGACCGACAATGACCGCATATTCATATTCTTTCTGGGGCGATTCAGGTGTATCCAGAATGATGATCTGTCCACTCGCAATCCAGCCGGCCAGCTCGGTTAAATCTTCTAATGAAAATTCAAATGTTCCGGCACAATTAAACAGATACAGGCTGGAATAATGCGTCACAATTTCACGCAGTAACTTGGCCGTCGGAAAATTATTTTCGAGGTCGAGTAGAACAACTTTTGGATGCATGGGACAAGCTTCTGAAATGTACCTGAAAGCCAGTATTAGAGTAGGAAGTGAGTGAAAGGTCAAATAATTTCATGGTGAATATTCGGGTTGCAGCGGATTTACCAGATTCCAACCGAGTGGAAGATTACATATTTGATCTTGCTGCAAGCAGGTCAGAAATCGCTAGATTCCAGGCTGAGAGCTGATTAAATGAATCGAATCATCGGTGAAATAGCAGCTGCAATAAAAAACCCTTATCAAATATAAGGGTTTTATTAAATGATTGCTTGCAAATTAATAATGTGGCGGACGATCAGCAACTGGATCAAAATCCGCAATTCCTTCAGAACGGTCTGAGGACTCAACACGTTGATATAACAGGCTCATTTGCTTTTTCAGATCGGCAATTTCCAGAGTCTGTTTAGCCACCTGATCATTCAACTGTTCAACTAAATCGTCTAAAAATGCAATTCGCACTTGCAAATCTTCAATGGGTGCGGAAAATGACGCCTGATCATTTAGATTTTGTTGTTTAGTCATTTAAAGTCCTCATTGGGGATTTCAGGAAACATTATGGCCTATATTACCCTTAGGGATGTCCAACTTGCGTTTGGTGGACCCGCCCTGCTCAACGGCGCGAATTTTAACTTGGAGCGCGGCGAACGAGTGTGTTTGATTGGCCGTAATGGTGAGGGTAAGTCTACCTTACTTAAGCTGATTGAAGGAAGTTTACTGCCGGATAGCGGCGAAGTTTCATTACAAAATGGCATCACGATTTCGATGCTGGCGCAAGATGTACCGATGGACTCAGGCCGAGTGGCGGATATCGTGGCTGACGGTGCCGGTGAAGCGTCGGAAGTTTTGCGTGCCTACCATGCAGCCAGTGAAGCCTGTGTACTGGGCGATATGGACGCTTGTGACCGCATGGGCAATCTGCAACACAAAATGGACCAGCTCGATGGCTGGGCGCTGGAAACCAAGGTCAATTCGATTTTAAGCAAAATGGGGCTGGACCCAGATGCAGATCTTGCCGATTTGTCGGGTGGTCGTAAGCGTCGTGTCCTATTGGCACGTGCCTTGCTGACTCAGCCAGATGTCTTATTACTGGATGAACCGACCAACCATTTAGATGTTGAAAGTATCGAGTGGCTGGAAAAATTCCTGCTCGATCAAAACAATTTAACTCTGTTATTCATTTCGCATGACCGTGCCTTTGTCGATAGCATCGCCACCCGTATTGTGGAACTGGATCGTGGTCAATTGCGCAGTTATGAAGGTAACTATTCACGTTACTTAGAACTCAAAGCCATGCAAATGGAAGCTGAAGAAAAGCAGAATGCGCTGTTTGATAAAAAGCTGGCTGAAGAAGAAGTCTGGATCCGTCAGGGCATCAAAGCACGCCGTACCCGTAACGAAGGTCGTGTTCGCGCTCTAAAAGCACTGCGTGAAGAATCCAAAGCGCGCCGTTCGCAACAAGGTAAAGTGGCGATGGCGACTCAGGATGCCAACCGTTCCGGCAAACTGGTCTTTGAGATTGAGAACCTGAGTGTGAAATTCGGTGACAATGCACCGATCATTAACAACTTCTCGGCACTGGTTTTACGCGGTGACCGTATCGGTCTGGTCGGTGATAACGGTGTCGGTAAAACCACACTGATTAAAGCCATTCTGGGCGAGCTGGAGCATGGCGGCACGGTGAAAACCGGTACACAGCTGGAAGTAGCCTATTTCGACCAACTGCGTAATGCACTGGATCTGGAAAAGTCGGTCAAAGATAACGTTTCTGAAGGCTCTGACCACGTGGATGTGAATGGTAACCGTCGTCATATCTATAGCTATTTACAAGACTTCCTGTTCTCGCCAGAACGTGCACGTACCCCAGTCAAAGCGTTGTCTGGTGGTGAACGCAACCGTATCTTGCTGGCGAAACTGTTGCTGAAACCATCGAATCTGATTGTGATGGATGAACCAACCAACGATCTGGATATGGTGACCCTAGAGTTACTGGAAGAAATGCTCGGTGGCTACAAAGGCACCTTGTTATTGATCTCGCATGACCGTGCCTTTATGGACAACGTGGTAACCTCCACTTGGGTCTTTGATGGTAAAGGCAATATCGACGAATATGTCGGTGGTTATCAGGATTATCTTGAACAGCGTCCGGATCAAACCGTGGTCGATCAAAAAAGTGCCGTGAAAAAAGCCATGGCCAAAGCTGAAGCCGCACCCGTTGCTGCCAAAAAAGTCAAACTCAGCTACAAAGATCAACGCGCGCTCGAGCAACTTCCGGCTGAAATGGAAGCGCTGGAAAAAGAGCAAGCCGAGATCAATACACAACTGGCTGATGGCTCTTTATTTGTCAGTGATTCCGATAAAGCCATGCAACTGTCTCAGCGTTTATCAGAAATTGATGAACTGTTACTGGAAAAATTAGAACGTTGGGAAGAGCTGGATAACCTTAGCAACGGCTAAATATTCCACGAGTATTTGCTCAAGCATCTGTATTCGTACAGATGCTTTTTTTATTTCAAGAATCTTCTCTGTTAGACTGCACTTAATCTTTTAGCCCTATATTGTTCTATGAGTACCCAGCCTGCATATCAACCCGGCGAATTTCAATGGTCATTCCTGTTACCTCGATACTGGGGCAATTGGCTGGGTATTATTTTCCTGATGATTTTGGCGATTTTACCATGGGCCATTCAGTATCGTCTGGCCTATCTGCTGGGCCATCTGTCTTTTAAGTATCTGCCCTCACGTCGCGACACCACACTGCGCAATCTGGAAGTCTGTTTTCCTGAATGGTCTGCCGAGCAAATACAGGACAATGCGCGTCAGGTTTTTATCGATCAAATGCTGGGGGTTTTTGAAACCTTAAATGCCTGGTACAGTCCGAAATGGTTTCAGGATCGCGTCAGTATTGAAGGACTGGAACATATTCAGAATGCTCAAGCCGAAGGCCGGGGTATGCTGTTACTAGGCACGCATTCGACCTTACTGGATGCTGGTGGATATCTGTGTGCACAATATTTTGAACCGGATGTGGTGTATCGCCCACAGAATAATCCACTTTTGGACATGCTGATTTACCGTTGTCGCGCCACGATTTATGCCCATCAAATTGATCATGATGATATGCGCGGTCTGGTACGTAATCTGAAAAAAGGCCATGCAATCTGGTACAGTCCGGATCAGGATTATGGTTTAAAACAAGGGGTGATGGCACCTTTCTTTGGTGTACCGGCGGCAACCGTCACCGCGCACCGTCGTTTACTGAAAATGACCAAAGCTGCTGCGATTCCTTTATATTTCTATCGTCATGGCGATATCAAAAATCCACGCTACCATGTACTGATTGAACCGGCACTGGAGAATTTCCCTAGTGAGAATGAAGTCGAGGATGCTACTCGCGTGAATCTGATAATTGAACAGCAGCTACGCATCGCACCGACCCAATATATGTGGTTCCACCGCCGTTTTAAAACTCGCCCTGAAGGTTATAAGGAAATTTACTAAATCTGTTTGATCCCGGACTTTAAATCGCTACAGCTCCTATAGTTTAAAATCCTGTTGATGATCTGTACCTTGATAGATCTACATAGCTTTCGTTAGTCCCGCACGCATGAAGCCTAAGACCTGATAAAATCCTATTGTCTGCTGATCGGCCACTAAAATCTGCTGATGAAATCCTGAATAACATTACCACATATTTTACATGATCCGCCGACCAATGCCTTGTCGTTGCCAGTCCGGATCAATCAATAAGTGTGGGAAATACACCCCCAGAGAGCCATCTGAAATCGCATTCGCCAGTCCGACCAGCTGACCATTTATACGTGCAGTGACCAGACCATGCGAATGTTGTAAAGCCTGTAATAAATGTTGTGGTTTTCGGCAGTAGACCATGGATTGGCACGATAAAGCTGAAGTATTTCTGATCCATTCACTGAGTCATCACTGGCAATAACATTTTCCATTCTGCACTGTAAAAATATAGCTTTAAACCTAAAATTATCTTTAATAATCAATTAAATATTTAAAAAAATTCATCCTAAAAATAATTTAACCCGAGTTCTACATCCTGTAAAACCCGGGTTAATGAGGTTGTGCTTTCATCTATTATAATTGGTTCTATTTTTTGTGATTTCCCTTTCAGCATCATATCCATGATGTTTTCATTCAGCTTCGTCTTCCTTATGAGAATATCCTTTCTCGACTCCCTGTGCTGATAAACCTAGAATACCTGGATTGCTCATGATTGCCCATCCGCAAGAAGCGCAAACTGATGTAAGCAATCTCTTACACTTTTCTCTTAAAAAGTTAAGAAATTTTGCCGCCATCTTTATAAGCCATGGCAATTTCATCGGTCACCATTTTTTCCTCTTTCTCTGCTTTTTGAATCCCCTCTTCTATGGCCTCTTGTGCTTCCTGCTCATCTTCATCGGTTTGCTCCAATTCTTCCTGAATATGCTCAAAGACCCGACCGGTTTGTAAAACCAGAAAGACCGGAAAATGATCAGAACCAATATGGGGCAGACGTTCCATATGGACCAGGGCAAAATCGGTACTGTGAAATACGTGATCGAGCGACCAGCGAAAAAAAGGATAATCTGCATGAAAGGTGTTTACATAATGACGTCCGACGCGTGGGTCCAGTAGCCCGCTAATGCGCTGAAACAGCCGCGTAGTACGAGACCAGGCCACATCATTCAGATCCCCCATGACGATGCAACTTTCATCTAAATCTTTAATCTGATCCCCGACAATTAACAATTCCGCATCACGTAAAGTAGAATCCTTGGCTTCAGTTGGGCTCGGTGGTTTCGGGTGCAGACAGTACAGCTGCACCGGCTGTCCCGAGCCTAAAATCACTGTGGTATGAATGGACGGAATCTCGTCGCTTAAAATAAACTTGACCTGGGTATTGCGAAGTTCCAGTTTACTATACAGGTGCATGCCATACAGGTTATCCAAAGGCACAGGCACACGATAAGGATAATCTGCTTCAATCACCGACAGTTCATTTTGCCAGGTTTGATCCGTTTCCAGCGTTAACACCAAGTCTGGCTGATGGGTCTGGATCTGTTCAATCAGTCGATGATATTGAGTATTGGTGGTCAGTACGTTCGAAACAATCAGGGAGATTTGCCGCTGCGGATCCAGTTGATCCTGTTTGACCTGCTTGACCTGTTTTTTCCAGATAAAGGTATAGGGCAATACCATTTTTAGCTGATAAGCCAAAGCCGCAATCAGGGCCACAAAAATCAGCTGATTCAAGACAGTCCAGGGATGCTCCACCACCAAAAACAGCACAAAGGCAATAAAGCCCAAGACCAGAATTTGTAAGCGTGGAAAATCCGCACCTCGAATCCACCATTCATCGCGTGGGATCAGTGACCAGAAACTTAACCAAATGACAATGATTGCCACAATTTGGATAACCCATATCATAAAGCGTGCTCTTAATTAAGTTATTATTTTTTCTGAAAGAAAAATGACGTTATCAATTTTGTATGTATCATAAAGCAGATATTTCGCTCAAGAATATTGATGTTTTGATTGTGTAGCACTTGCAGTTGAGTCCCTTTTTGATACACTCGAATCCCTTTAGAATTTTTAACGCACCGAGGCAAAGTGACATGAGAGTAGGTCTGGTCGGTTGGCGCGGGATGGTCGGTTCCGTCCTAATGCAACGTATGGTTGAAGAGAATGATTTTGCTCATTTTGAGCCATTTTATTTCTCTACCAGTAATGCAGGCGGTGAAGCGCCAGCATTTGGTGGTAAGACTGCCCCAGCACTTATGGATGCATCAGATATTAACAGTCTGAAGCAGATGGATGTCATTATTACCTGTCAAGGTGGCGACTATACCTCTGAGGTTTTCCCGAAACTGAAAGCTGAAGGCTGGAATGGTTACTGGATTGATGCAGCATCGACCTTACGTATGGATGATGAAGCCATCATCGTACTTGATCCGGTCAATATGCATGTGATCAAAGACGGTTTGGTAAAAGGCACCAAAACTTTTGTTGGCGGTAACTGTACGGTTTCCTTGATGTTGATGGGTCTAGGTGGTCTGTTCCAGAACAATCTGGTGGAATGGGCAACGTCTATGACCTATCAGGCAGCGTCTGGTGCGGGTGCGCAAAACATGCGTGAACTGATCAGCGGTATGGGTTATTTATACAATAACACCAAAGAATTACTCGATGATCCACGCTCTCCAATTCTGGATATCGATTCGAGAATTGCTGAATTACAACGCGGTGAAGGCTTCCCATCCAGCAACTTCGGTGTGCCTTTGGCCGGTTCACTGATTCCTTATATCGACAAGCAACTGGAAAGCGGCCAGTCGAAAGAAGAGTGGAAAGGCCAGGTTGAAACCAACAAGATTCTGGGCAACCAGCAGATCGTGCCGATTGATGGTCACTGTGTGCGTATTGGTGCCATGCGTTGCCACTCTCAGGCATTGACGCTAAAACTGCGTAAAGACGTGCCTCTGGATGAAATCGAAGACATCATTGCACGTGCCAATGACTGGTCTAAAGTGGTTCCGAATACCCGTGAAGCCTCGATGACTGACCTGACTCCAGTTGCAGTGACAGGTACGTTATCGGTTCCAGTGGGTCGTCTGCGCAAGCTCAACATGGGTAAAGAATACTTGGGTGCATTCACTGTCGGTGACCAATTGCTTTGGGGCGCTGCTGAACCATTACGCCGTATGCTGCGCATCCTGATTGATTATAAAAACGTTTAATATCCCGAGATGGATATAAAACAAAAAGCCGATCTTTATTGATCGGCTTTTTTATGTAACTATTGCGTAAGTATTTTACAAAAAAGAAACATCCCGTTAATCTATAATTTTCGCTATGCGATAATGACTGAGCTCACAATTAAGATGACTGTATATAACAAATTAAAGCTTGCGATTTTAGCCATTGTTGCTTCACAGAATATTTATGCGATTAACGTAGATCCGGTTCAGATCCAGTCTGCGCCTGGAGAGTTACTCTATGCTGAAATGACCTTTCGACAATCTGATATGAATTTACCGATTGAGGTGAGTCTGGCTTCGCCTGAAGATTTAATCTCGATGGGTGCATCACATCAACCGCCTGGTCATCTGAACTTTTTCACCCGGCGTAGTAGTAATGGCACCGGAGTCATTACCATTACATCGTCTCGACCAATAACCGATCGGGAACTGAATATCATTGTCAAAATTAAGGAAGGCAATGCTGCACGTTTGCAACATATCCGCACGCCTTTGCAAGCGAAAACCGATTTATTAAAAGCCAGTCTAAAACAGAATGAACGCCCACTTGCGCCAGTTGTCATGGTCAGTGAAAAAGATATTGCTTTAAACCTGCCAGTGACTACCCATTACAACAGCTCTCCAGCCACTTCAAATAAGCAACCGGTTTTAGAAAAGCCGCTGGCTGTGCAACATGTTAGTCCGCCGACCTTGTCTAGCAGTTCAATTCCTCAAGCTACACTCGCGCCAGCAGCACCATCGATTCCGGCGCAATCTATCGCTCCTACAATTAAAAGCGAGTCTGTAACTGCTGCCAATACTCAAACTACGGTTAAAACTCCAGCATCGGCCACTTCAGATTCAACGCATCATACTTCGCAGCCGATTCCATCCTCGCCTGTTGTTACAGTAAAACCAACGCCGGCACAGTCTGTATCTGCAAATACGCCAGCGAGCAAGTTATCAGCAGATCATGTTTCTCCAGAGCAAAATAAAGTATCTATGCAAAAACCGGCTGAGACTGGTTCTGAACATCAAAGCGCTTCCAGCGATCCATTGGTCAAGAAATTTGCCGAGGAACAGGCCAGAAAATCGGCTGGCTCAACTCCTCCTGTACAGACCCCAGCTCCAATTACAACAAAAGTTACACCAGCCAAGAGTGCCTCAGCCCAAGCTCAACCCACTTATATGGTTCAGTCCAATGAGTCGCTGTGGGGAATCGCATCACGAATTGCAGCAGAACAGCAACGTCCGGTTAATGAAGTGATGCAGCAAATCAAGCAAAACAATGAACATGCCTTTATCGGAGGAAATGCCAATCGTTTACGCAAAGGTGCAGCACTGAATTTAGCTATGATGAGTAGTGTAACTGCTCCGATCAAAGTCACCGCCGCCAAGCAGGCACAGACACCTTCTCAGCCTGCTACCAAAACTAAATACCGTCTGAATCAGGCTGAAATGAGTCTGGTTGCTGAGAACCAGCACGATTCCGGACAGCTTTCTGCAAACCAGAACACAGAACACAATCAAACATCGAAGGAATTGTCATTAAAAGTTATGACAGCCCGAGAAAAAACCGTTAAATTACAGAGAAACGTAACCGAATTAGAATTGGCACTCAATCAGAAGGATCACAGAATTCAATTATTAAATGCGCGTCTGGCCCAGCTGCAACAACAGCTTAAAGCCCAACAAGCAGATAAGAAGCCAGTTAATTAAAAGTTACACATGACGATTTATTGGGATGAGTGAACATTGAATACACTCTATCCTCAAGGGGTAAAACATGCTGATTTATGTGATTCCATTAGTGATATTGATCATCGTATTAATTGTCGTCAAAAAACGACAAGATGCTCAAGAATCAGATAAAGCAAAAACTAAAACTGTAAAAGCGAAAAAACCTGGCTCTGCTTCAAAAACTGCCCCACAAAAAACCAAAGTAGTTGAGCCAGTCGGGGTCGCAAAAAAATCAGCAACGCCATTATCCGCAGAAACGCGTAAAAAAATTGAAGGCCTGATTCAGGAACGTAATTTTTTTGCGGCCGAAGCTCAGATTAACCAGGCATTGAATCGCGACAATTCCCAGCATGAGCTCTATCTGCTGTTGTTAGATATTCATATCTTACAGAAAGATGAGTTTGCGATTTCACAACTGCTCAACCATATCCGTTCTTTAAATTTAGATGAGATTCTGGCGCAAGCTGAAGCCAAACAGCGTGAATTTGATCAATCTTTATCTGCTGTTCAAGATACGATTGATTTCCCAAGTGCACAGCTTAAAACTTCATCTGTACAGGAAACCTCGGCATCTTCCGATGCCTTTGCTGATCTGGTCGCTCCCGCTCCTTCAAATGAGCAGGCATTTGAACAGTTGCAACAAGAGTTTCAACCAAGCAAGCCAGCTCCAGCAATTGAGCCTGTTGCGGATATTCAGCCACTTGAATTTAATTTTGAACCGACAACTACGCCGGTCATAGCGCCAAAATCTGAAGAAACTCCGGTACCTGCTTTAGATTTTGAATTTCAAGATACTTCATCTGCTGTTGTGCAAACTACACCTACGGCAGCAACAGAAACTGCACCTGTTTTAGATTTTAAACTGGAATTGCAGCAGGCTGCTCCAGTAGAAACAGCGGCTGCTGTATCTGAAGAGATCAAGCCTCTGGATTTCTCATTTTCTATAGGAACTCCAGCGCCTGTCGCCGAAAAAACCTCAGAACCAGCAATTGAGTTTGATCTGTCTAGTCTTTCTGCTGCTGCACCTGTGAGTGAATCTGCGACACAGACAGACCTTTCATCAGGCCTAGACTTTAAATTAGATCATGCAGAAACTAAACCTGCTGCAACAGGTGTTACTTTCGACATTCCTGCTACATCAGTTCAAACAGCCACAGACCAGCATGATCCACTGGTACAATCTTTCCCGGAATTACTGGACATCAATGAGGCCAGTCTGAATCTGGATCTTGCGCAGCAATATATTCAGCTCGGTGCCTATGTTGCCGCACGTGAGATCATTGCAGAGCGAGAAGCTGAATATACGGCCGAGCAACAGCAACGCGCAGAGCAATTACTGAATCAAATCGCATCTTGATGCATTTCGATTTACACTAAAGCAGTCAAGGGTTGGCTGCTTTTTTTATGATGAAAAATATTGCATTAATTTATATGGGTGGCACATTCGGCTGTGTCGGCGATCCACTTGCCCCGATGTCTGCGGATTTATTTATTCCCAAGCTCGAACAGATACTCGCAGACCAATATTTCGTTGAATGCCACCGCGCACCAGCCATTAAAGACAGTAGTGCCTGTACAGCCGCGGACTGGCTGCAATTGGTGCAGTTTATTCAAGAACTACAATCTCGAAAGATCCAATATTTTGTGATTATTCACGGTACAGATACGCTGAGTTATGCCAGTGCAGTCCTGGCACATTTTCTCGGCAACTCGGCACATGTGGTACTGACTGGTAGTCAATATCCGCTGCTGAATGCTCAGGGCAATAAGCAGCGCGAATTTAGTGATGCGCTGGATAATCTGAGATTCGCCCTAGATTCTGTCAGCATGTGTACCGCAGGGGTCTATCTGGCTTTTCATCATCAACTAATGCATGCCCAGACGGCACTCAAACAGCATACCACCGAGTTAAATGCCTTCTCAGGTCTTGAGGCCAACATTACAATCCAGGCCAGTCAGCAGTGTTATCAAGTCAAAGCTGAAGATATTAGGAAAGCCGCTGGATTTAACTGCATGAGTATCATGATGCAACCGATTGATCTGGCCCAGCAACTGAACAACCTGCACAGCTTATTAGCCAGACCACCGCATTTTTTATTTCTGCAAGGTTTTGGCACGGGTAATCTCGCTGTCAATGAGGCCCTGATCGCACTCATTGATCAACTCTATGACCAAGGCTGTCTCTCTGTACTGACCACCCAGGTGCCTTTTGGCGCGACAGATCAGCGCTATGCCATTGCAGAATGGGTCAATCACTGCGAAATTCTGCTGAATGAAAGTTATGGCCATGCGGATCTGTATGCAAAAGCACTGAAAATGTATTTACAATACGACACTGTAGAGCAATGGCATCGTCATTGGTACGATCAATAAGGTTTTGAGGTCATTATGCAGCGTTTTGCGGTGGGAATTGAGTTTTGTGGGATGCATTATCGGGGATGGCAGACTCAACAGCCGGGTGTTGCAAGTGTGCAGGAAACCATTGAAAAGGTACTGAGCCGGGTTGCCGATCAACCGATTAGCCTACATGGTGCCGGACGTACCGATGCGGGGGTACATGCGACCAATATGGTGGCACATTTTGATAGCAATGCCATTCGTTCTGAACGTGGCTGGCTGATGGGTTGCAATAGCCAGTTGCCCAAAGATATCTCGATTCAGTGGATCAAAGAGATGGATCACAGCTTCCATGCCCGCTTTAAGGCTCAGGCACGCCGTTACCGCTATGTGGTCTATAATCATCCTGTGCGACCTGCCTTGCTGCATAAACAGGTCACCCATGTCTATGCTCCACTCGATATTGAACAGATGATGCTGTCTGCGAAAAAGTTTGAAGGTACACATAATTTTGAAAGCTTCCGTGCTGCAGCCTGCCAATCCAATCAACCGGTGCGCCATGTCAGCCACTGCCGTCTGATTCAGCATGGTCAGTATCTGGTACTGGATATTCAGGCCGATGGCTTTCTGCATCATATGGTGCGTAATATCATGGGCTGCCTACTGGAAATTGGTCAGGGCATGTATGCTGCCGATCATATTGATAGTATTTTCGCGGCCGAAGACCGCAAAGCTGCTGGCGTGACTGCGCCTGCCGATGGTTTATATTTTATTCATGCCGACTATCCGGAGCAGTTTGAATTGCCTAAATTACCGTTGGGGCCGCATTGGCTGAATCTGCCGGAATAATTTTTAAATTTTTTAGAATATTTACCTCCCCTAACTCCTTCTGAAAGGAGGGGAATTCCT
>NZ_JAJKFX010000007.1:0-162139 GCF_022869025.1 Acinetobacter sp. F-1
AGCATACCATTGCGTAGCAGGATCAAACCAAATGGCAATATTTCCGCGACTTATGAGTGCTCGGTTATATGCGGGCCAATTGGTTGTGCGGTAGATTTTGTGTGTAGGCTTCTTCATTTGAAAATTATATCGCTGAAAAAGCCTTTACAGATAGGTTTGTGCAACAAAGCCGTTATAAACTTATTCATTCAGGAATTATATTGCTGAATGAATAAGTCTAATTGATTTATTTATGCAACCCAACTATTCATTTGATTCATTTGATTCATTTGATTCATTTGATTCATTTGATTCATTTGATTCATTTGATTCATTTGATTCATTTGATTCATTTGATTCATTTGATTCATTTGATTCATTTGATTCATTTGATTCATTATTTTTAACTTGTTTTTGTTTAGAATTTTCAACTTTAGAAGCTTTTAAATTCTTTTCAAGAAATAACAAGCCGCCATCTGCATAACTAAAACTTGCGATACTAAAGAATGCACTAATTAACAGTAATTTAGTACAAAATTTATTTTTGAATAGCATGTTTATTTACTCTCATTTAATACTTGTTAGATATTCTAACTTTAAAGAATTAACACCCAGAGGACTCATAAATTACATTCTTGTAATTTTAAAATGTCTCAGGATGGTGTTTAAAGTGCGTGTGATAAATAGAAGTGTAATACAGGAAAATGGTAAGGTTTATCAGCCTAGTCATCTGTCCATTATGTAGAAAGAGCAGCACTTTAATGTTTATGCTGTTCCAATGTATTACATTCCTTACTTTCTATTTGTAACGTAATTTCAGTAATACTATGATTATGTTTTAGAACGTCTAAGGCCTTTTGATAGAGCTGATCTGGATCGCTATTAGGAGCAACCAAATGAGCAGTTAAATGAATGTTTTTTGAAGATATAGCCCAGACTTTCAACTGATGAATCCCTTCAACACCCTCTAGCATCAATAAATCATTTCTTAACGACTCAATATCAATCTCATCAGGAACCCCTTCAAGCAAAATATGGATACTTTGTTTTAATAAAACCCAAGTTCGAGGTAAAACCCAGAAGCCAATTAACACAGCGATTACGGTATCTACCCACATCCACTGGGTAAAATAAATGACCACTCCTCCGATAATCACGCCTATCGATCCCAGTGCATCACTAAGGACTTCTAAATATGCGCCTTTCACATTTAGACTTTCTTGAGCACTCGCAGAAAGGATTTTCATTGAAATCAAATTTATGACCAAACCAATGACTGCGACAATCATCATTCCAACACTTTGAATTTCAGCAGGATGCGTAAAGCGTTGGTAAGCTTCATAGACAATATATATCGCCACCACAAAAAGCATCACTGCATTAAACAGAGCCGCTAAAATTTCGAATCGCTGATAGCCAAAAGTTCTTTTATCATCTGCGGCTTTTTTACCAATTTTGATAGCAGCAAGAGCAATAGCTAATGCGGCTACATCAGTAAACATGTGAGCGGCATCAGACAGTAATGCTAAACTTTGGGTAATAAAAGCAGCGACAACTTCTACTATTAAAAAAGTAGTCGTTAAACCCAAAGCAAACATTAATTTCTTACTATTTCCTTCAGTAACAACCGCATGGCTATGATCATGATGTTCTGACATAAAATTTTCCTTATTTAATCCATGATTAGCAGAGATATTTGAGACAGACCCAATATCTCTGCTAAAAATTGCTTAATCTAATGGATTAAGAAGCTT
Source organism: Acinetobacter sp. F-1 (assembly GCF_022869025.1). NCBI lineage: Bacteria > Pseudomonadati > Pseudomonadota > Gammaproteobacteria > Moraxellales > Moraxellaceae > Acinetobacter > Acinetobacter sp. F-1. The sequence continues at coordinate 1,734 of NZ_JAJKFX010000007.1, forward strand.
TCTTTTCATTCATCCACCGGTACAGTACAGGCAGTAAAACCAATGTAAGCAGGGTAGAGGAGATAATTCCTCCAATGACTACAGTCGCTAAAGGTCTCTGTACTTCTGCCCCAGTCCCGGTTGCCAAAGCCATCGGAACAAACCCAAGCGAAGCAACACAAGCGGTCATCAGCACAGGTCTAAGACGCAAAATTGCACCCTGCCACGTTGCATAATAAAGGTCATATTGCTGTCGCAACTCTTTGATAAAGGTGAGCATGACTAAGCCATTCAGTACAGCCACCCCCGATAGTGCAATGAAGCCAACCCCTGCTGACATGGATAATGGAATGTCACGCAACCACAATGCGATTAAGCCTCCACATAAGGCAAACGGGACACCACTAAAGACCAGTAAGCTTTCTTTGATATTATGGAATACAGCCATCAATAAAATAAAGATCGTCAACAATGCGAGCGGAACCACCAATTGCATACGCGCTTTTGCAGACATCAGATTTTGAAATTGACCGCCATAATCTATCCAATAACCGCTTGGTAATTCCTGTTTGGATAACGTGCTCTGAAGTTCTGTTACGAATGAGCCTAAATCGCGTCCTTCTACATTTGCAGTAATAACCACCCGACGTTTACCATTTTCACGGCTGACCTGATTAATACCCAGGATATTTTCAACGCGTGCAACATCTTGCAGTTGGACTAAACCACCATTTGGCAATTGAACAGGAAGTAGCGCTAACTGCTCGGGACTACGCTGGGATTCATCTAGACGGATAACAAAATCAAAACGCTTGTCTCCCTGTAGAATGGTTCCAACATTTTGACCACCGACACTTGTCGCCACCAGATCCTGAATTGCTCTTACCGACAAGCCGTATTGTGCTGCTCTGGACTTATCAACTTCTACATTCAACAAGGGTAAGCCGCTGGTTTGCTCTACATTAACGGCTGTCGCGCCTGAAATTGATTTAATTTTCTGAGAAATCTTATTCGCTTCACGATTCAGAATTTCCATATCATCGCCAAATAACTTGACACCCACATCACTTCGCACCCCTGAAATTAACTCGTTAAAACGCAGTTCAATGGGTTGCGAGAACTCACTGTTATTTCCCGGCAATGTCGCTAAGAAAGTAATCATTCTTTGGCGAAGCTCATCAATCGTTTGTTTTGGATCAGGCCATTCATCATGAGGTTTTAACAGTACCACGCCATCTGAAATGTTGGGTGGCATGACATCTGTGGCCACTTCTGCTGTACCGGTACGGGCAAAGATTGCTTTAATTTCAGGAAATTCTTTCAACAGTAACTTTTCAGTATTTTCCTGCATTCTCAGTGACTGTTCTAACCCTGTACTTGGGGAACGCATTTGCTGAACAGCAAAATCACCTTCACCCAGTTGAGGTGCAAACTCGCTACCTGTTTGAGTAGCTAGCACACCCGTAAGCACTAAAATACAGGCAGCCACAATAGTCACAAATAAACGAAGCTCATAGGCTTTATCTAAAAGCAGTTCATATTTGGTTTTAAGCCAATGCATCCAGCGACTTTCGGTTTCCTTGACTTCTCCAGTGACAAATAGGGCAACTGCGGCTGGCACAAAAGTGACAGATAAAATCATGGCCCCAATTAAAGCCAGTACAACAGTCATTGCCATAGGATGGAAAAGTTTGGCTTCTACACCCGTCAGGGTAAAGATAGGTAGATAAACCACCAAAATAATTAACTGTCCAAAAATCAGAGGACGACGCGCCTGTTTTGCAGCCAAGAAGACTTCTTTAAATCTTTCAGAACGGCTAAGTAAACCACCTTTCAGCTTCTGAGCTTCTGCTAGCCGACGGATACAGTTTTCTACAATAACCACTGCACCATCAATAATAATACCGAAGTCCAGTGCCCCTAAACTCATCAGATTTGCACTAATCTTCTGCTCTGCCATTCCCGTCAAGGTAAACAGCATTGACAGTGGAATAACGCAAGCCGTGATCAGCGCAGCACGGAAATTACCTAGAAAGAGAAATAAAATAACAATGACGAGGATTGCACCCTCAATCAAATTTTTCTGAACGGTTTTAATCGCCCGATCAACCAAATGCGTACGGTCATACACAGTCTCAATCACCACACCTTTAGGTAGCGATTGCTGGATCGATTGCACCTTTTCATCAATGGCTTGAGCAACGGTACGGCTATTTTCTCCCATCATCATCATGGCAATACCCAATACAGTTTCTTCACCATTATAGGTTGCAGCACCGGTTCTCAAGTCATGACCAATCGATACCTTGGCAACATCTGCAACCCGAATCGGATAGCCGTTTTTATTGGCAATACTGATGTTCTGAATATCTTCAATCGTGTTTAAAGTGCCGGGCACCCGCACAGTCAACTGTTGTCCATTTTTCTCAATATAGCCTGCACCACGGTTTTCATTGTTTTCTGTTAAGGCGGTCTGTAAATCAGTCAAAGGAATTTGCAATTGCTGCAATCGGTTCAGGTCAGGGGCAACCACATAGGTCTTGTTAAATCCACCAATACTGTTGATTTCCGCAACACCTTTCACACGCTGTAATTGCGGCCTCACAATCCAGTCCTGAATTTCACGCAAGTCCATAGCCGAATAAGACGTCCCATCCGGCTTTTTAGCATTAGGTTCGGCTTTAATCACCCATTGATAGATTTCACCTAAACCTGTCGAAATAGGCGACATGGTCGGTTGCACATCTTCAGGCATTTCTCCCATTGCTTCTTGCAAGCGCTGGTTGATGAGCTGTCTGGCCCAGTAGATATCAGTACCATCTTCAAAAATGATGGTCACTTGCGATAAACCATAGCGTGAAATAGAGCGGGTTTGTTCCATATTCGGCATGCCTGACATGGCATTCTCGATAGGATAGGTAATCCGCTGTTCCATCTCCAAAGCAGTAAAGCCATTGGCAGAAGTGTTGATCTGTACTTGTGTATTGGTGATATCAGGCACGGCATCAATCGGCAGCTTTTGATAGCTGTAAATGCCTACGCCAATCCAGGCCACAATAAACAGCATGACCCAGATGGCATTATGAATTGAAAACTGGATCAGTCGATCAAACAGTCCTTCAGGCTTTATTGACTCATTATTAGATATTTGAGAATTTTCAGTGCCCATGTGAAGCCTCTCCTTTTTCCATTTCAGATTTCAGTAAGAAACTACCTTGAGCGGCATATTTTTGTCCCTGATTAAGCCCATTTACCACTTCAATCCACTGGCTCTCCCCAGATGACTGACCTAATTTCACCGGCTGCGGACTGAATTCAACTTTCTGTCCATGTTGAGTGGCGACAAAAACCACATCCTTTCCATCGATATTCTGAACTGCTGACTTAAGCACCCGTAATGCGGTACTTTCACTCTTTTGTTGCAGCAGTACGTTTACCATCAAGTTTGGACGTAATTCGGTTGCATTCGATTCAACTTTTGCTCGAACCTGAAGACGACCCGTTTGAGTATCCGCTTCAGTATTTAAAGTCTGGATAACTGCCTGATAGACCTTTTCAGTTTGCAAGGATTTAAATTCGATCTTTTGATTCGGGGCTAAACCCATAATTTCAGAATTTGGAACAATAAACTCAAGCCAGAGCTGATCTAACCGGTCTATAGTAAAGAGCTGATCGGCTAACTGAACATTTTCTCCGAGCACCAAATCCTTTTTACTGATCACGCCGGAAATGGGGGCTTTCAAAATATAGCGCCCGTTACTGGTATTCACAGCACCAAACGCACTTAAACGTGATTGGGCCGATTGGACCTGAATTTGCGCCCGTTTATAGCTGTTGTAAGCACGTTGATAGTCCTGTTTTGCTGAAATACCCTGTGACCACAGCTGACGCTCACGCTCGAAGTCCTGTTTCGCCAGTTCAAGGTTGGTTTGTTCAATTTTTAGATTGGCCTGCTGATCGACTAAATCAGGAACAAGCAACGTGGCCAAAGACTGTCCTTTCTGAACTTTTTGGCCGAGTTCTACATAGACATTTTCGACATGACCACTAAAACTCGGAGAGACATGCGCTTGCTGGTCGGTATTCACGTTAAGTTTTGCTGGATAAGAACTTAATTTAACCACCGGACCTTGATCGACTGCTGATAACTGTATGCCTTGTTCAACCAGTTGCTTGGCCGTCAGGCTCACGCCTTCTGCATGCTCTTCGGTTTCACCGCCATGTTCCTCTTTGCCTTCTTCACTTCCATGTTCCTCTGCGCCTTCTTCCTCTGCATGTTCATCTGATGTTTCAGATTTATTCTTACCCGACAAGATCAAGAAAATACTGAGTAGTACGGTTGCGCCGATGACCAAACCAATCAGTAGAGGTTGAGAGATTTTTCCGCTCTGTTTTTTTAAGCTGTTTTTAAGATCGAACATGTTAATTTCCCCCACCAATGACAGGCATGGCCTGTATGTCTTGCCATAAGTTTTGATTGATTTGTGCAATAGCATCTTTCGACATGACTTCACTTGGGCTAATGCCTAAGCTCAAACTTTCTGCTTCAATGGCCTTTTGCCAGCCATCCCGTAACAACTGGACTTTACGCAGACGGATGTCTTGTAATTGAAGCGTGGCTTGCTGAACATCGGTTAAAGCAAACTTGCCTGCCAAGAAACCTTGTAGCGTCTTACTTTGAACTTGAGTCGCCAAAGGAATTTGAGTCTCGTCAACGACTTTGAATTGCAGCTCTAAACCCTGCAACTCGGTTAAAATTGTGCCTATTTGCAGCGCATTTTGCTTTAGATAAAACTCTTTCTGACGCTCTAATAAGTTCATTTTTTCTTGCGCGATTTTTATGCCATTTTGCTGACGATCGAAAATATTAAGCGGTACACTGACTCCGACTACTAATTGATTTTGTGTGGAGTTTTCCAAGGATTGGGTGCGGTTGACACCTAGGTTTAAAGTGGGGTTAGGACGTGCCTTTGCCCTTAGTTGATCAACCGTTGCTTGAGACTCTAATACCAGTAAAGCTCGATATTTCTCAACGTAGTTTTCCGCTAAATATTCTTGAACCTGCTGATGAGTCGATTTTGGCCAGAGCTTTTGTGAAGAGAGGTTTACCTGCAATGACTTATCAGAGGTTCCCCATAAATTTGATAATTGTTGGGTGGCCACTTGGACTTGTAAGTCGGCCTGTCTAAAAAGACGGATATTTTCAGCATGACTTAAACGTGCGCGATTCACATCTACTTGCGCGATACCGCCCGCAGTAAAGCGCTTCTCGATCGCTTTAAGGTTTTCTTCGCTCACCCGAAGTTGTTCATTGACAATGTTTCTTTCAAGTTCGGCAATGGCCAGTTGTGACCATACATATTTCACTGCAAGCTCAATTTGCGCTTGATAAATCTTCTGCTTCAGTGCTGTTTTATCTGTAGAGAGACTGGCTAATTTTTGGTTTGCTTTTCGCTCACCAAAAATATCCAAGGGTTGTGATATGCCAATGGTAAGCTCTTTTTCATTATTTGAACCAAATCCCGTTTGTTCAACTGACAGTTCAGGATTTTTAAACAGCTTACTTTGCTGAAGATTCGTGGCATTAATGCTGTTTTGCGTTTCCCAGAAATTTTGGGACGCTTGATACTGGTTGACCTGATCAATGGCTTGTCGCAGCGTTAAATCTTGAGGACTGGCGACTACAGAAGTACTCAAGCTGATCATTGCTGATAGCAAGACACCTGTACGGAATGCTGACCAGGATAAATTCAGGATAGAAGTATCCTGATATAATTTGTTTTTTGACATGAAATGCACCACACATAATGAGATTAGGAGTGGTGGGCTTTTATAAGACTACCCCACCAATAGTAGGGGCAAATCAGGAGGGGGTGTTAATTGATTCAGATAAGGGGATTTATAAAAAGTTCTTCCCAAATAAGATGGTGTAAGGACTGTCTCAAAATGAGTTTTAAGCTTCAAATCATCGGGTGGGTCAATCTGAATCACGATTGTATTTGAGAAATGACTGCACTTTTCGTTAAAACAAACCTTCTGACAATAGTCATAAATTTCTTTATAGTTTTCTAAGGAATAAAGTGCTTGACTAGGACTATCACTCTTTTCGTCTAAATCGATTGGATTAGAGAGTATTGAATTGGGTATGTTTGGCATTTCATGCAGACACGCAGCCTCTGCCACACTCCAAATATTCTGGAATGTGAATAAGAGTACCAATATCTGGATTAGAAATGTTTTTCTCTTCATACACAAATCTGTATTTAAAACACCAATAAGAAGCTGTCCAGATCTATCAAAGATCTGATCACAGAATTTGAGTAATCTTAAACTTTTTGCAGCCTTAAGTAAAGATATACAGAATTTTTGAAAAAAGCATAGGTCTAGATAATCAAGCTAGATTTTTTAGAACTCCACATTGGTCAATTGTACATAAGCCATCACAAGTACCTCTTAAATCAGATAATTGTTCAATAAGCTTTTGTTGCTTGATTATATTTTCTCTGATAGCACTGACATGTAAGTCAATTAATTCATTCACATCTGAACAATTTTTCTCAGGTTTGTCTTTATAGGTAAGTAATTGACGAATTTCATTCAAACTCATATTTAAAGTTCGGCAATTCAAAATAAACTTAATTCGCTCAACATAGCCTATATCGTAAAGGCGGTAATTTCCTTCCGTTCTTTCGGGTTCCGGAATTAAACCTTCCTTTTCATAAAACCTAATTGTTAATACTGAACATGAGGTTTTTTTAGAGAGTTCACCAATTTTTAAATGCATTGAGTTGGTATTTCCAAAAAATCTTGACTCTATAGTAACTATAGGGGTTCTAATATTCAAAGTTTATAAATTTTTTTAATGGGTATAACTATGAGTGGTTGTGGATGTAGTAAAGAAACACCATGCGAAGATAAGAAATCTCAACAAGAAAATCATCCATCAATTGCAGAAGCAAGCAATTCAAAGAATTGTGATAATACGCCTAGCTGTTGTGGTGAAGAGGAAGAAGAAAAATCTTCATCTCCTTGCTGTAACACTTCAAACAGTTGTGAAGATACCGCTCAATCCTGTTGTGGTTCTGATCCCAAAGAAAATTTAAGCACTGAAAACGTTTTAAAAGATTCGCACTACATGAGTGAATACTTAGTTCCCAAAATGGATTGTTCTGCGGAAGAACAGATGGTTCGTATGGCGCTATCTTCAATTGATGGTGTTCAAAAACTCATCTTTGATTTACCTAACCGTTCTTTAAAGGTTCTACATAATCAAAAAGATGAAAATATAACCACCAAACTTGAAGGACTGGGTTTTGGGGCAAAGCTTGTGAAGACTGAAACTTATATAAGCAATCAACAGGCCAAGCAAACAAGTACCTACACCATTCCTAAAATGGATTGCTCTGCTGAAGAGCAAATGGTCCGTATGACTCTTGCAGATCTTGAAGCAGTTAAAGGTCTTACTTTTGATCTTCCCAATCGAAAACTGAAAGTCTTCCATAATGAAGGGATTCAGCAAATTACGGCCAAACTTGAAGGACTGGGTTTTGGGGCGAAACTTGATGAAACACAGCTTTCTTCAGGTGACCTACCCAATGAACCTGATCCTGTAAGACAAGCTAAAGTACTTAAACTGTTATTAGGCATTAATGCTCTACTGTTCTTTATAGAATTCATCAGCGGTATTATTGCTGCTTCTACAGGATTGATTGCTGATTCTCTAGATATGTTTGCCGATGCAGCCGTTTATGGTATTGCGCTATATGCCGTCGGGAAAGCTGCGAAATATCAAGTAAAAGCAGCTCATTTTGCAGGCTGGATTCAGTTATTACTCGCTGTCATCGTGATTGTTGACGTCATTAGACGATTCATGTTTGGAAGCGAGCCAGAATCAACGCTCATGATTGTTATTGGCCTGCTCGCACTTATAGCTAACGTGACATGCTTATATCTTATTTCTGGTCATCGAGAAGATGGCGCACATATGAAAGCCAGTTGGATTTTCTCAGCGAATGACGTTGTGGTAAATATGGGCGTCATATTTGCCGGTGTACTCGTGGCATGGACGGGATCAGCTTATCCAGACTTAATCATTGGTATACTGGTTTCTTTATTCGTACTTAATGGTGCTCGAAAGATTTTGGCTTTGAAGTAAGGTACAACAAGAGTTATACCGAGCGAACCAATACTAAAAACCCCAGCAGGATGCCGGGGTTTTTTCTTTTCTAAACATCTGGGGTGATTGATTAAATGGTCATCTAAAATCAGTATGATAGTTCAATCTCCCCCCTCGAATAGGCTTTTTCATAGATTTATCACATTCCCTCATTTTCATAAGCTAAACTAAATATAGTCGAAAATTCAATTGAGTTATTCCCCGGCTTTTAAATAGCGGTATACCGCTTGACGACTAATACCGAATGCCTGACCTAATGCCATTTTTGAAGGATATTTCCCTTCCTTCCATGCTTGTCGTAAAGCTTCAGCCTGCTCAGGTTTCAATTTATGTACCCGACCTTTGTACTTCCCTTGAGCTGATGCCAGTTTAATTCCTTCCTTTTGCCGCTCCAGAATAATCTCACGTTCGAACTGTGCAAAAGCACCCATCAGTTGCAGCATCAAATTATCCATCGGAGTGGATTGGGCCGTAAAAGTAATATTTTCTTTTACAAACTGGATGGAGATCCCTCGTTTGACCAGTTTATCTACTTCAGTCACCAAATCTTTTAAGCTTCGCGCAAAACGATCCATGGAATGTACTATCACCTGGTCTCCTTCCCGGACATAATTCAACATTTCTTGAAATTTCGGTCGGTCGGTATTTTTACCTGACGCACGATCAACAAAAATCCGGTCGACTTCAATTCCCTCAAGTTGACGTCCAGTGTTTTGCTCGACAGAACTGACCCGGACATACCCTACTTTTTGGCCTTTCACTTTTTCACGCCCCAATTGAAGAAAAATGAACAATTTCGTAAATTATAAATTTTTAATACCAAAGTTACATGTTATATATGATTAAAAATCATTTAAATGGTACATAATTTTACGAACTTTTAGGCTGTTACTTTAGGGTGTAGTCTAAAGTAACAGAATGAATATTCTGCCCCCGATGGCTTTGTTGCATAAATATCTAAGACTATGATTTTGTTTAATTTATTTTTGGATTAAAATTTAAACAAATCCTTAAAAATCAGTATCTTGAAGAATGTTTATACAACAAAGCCGCTCAGGGGTATTAAATACCCCCTTTATGGCTTGTTCCAGATTTTCTTACATGTCATTTATAGTGTATTCAAAATCGTACCAACTCTTTGTTTAATTTCAGCATCCCTTTTTCTTTGCTCTGCTTTGCCACCGTTGAATACCCTGTCAATCAAACCACTTAAATACTCTACCGAGCTTTTTTTATTAATAGTATTAATGATGATAGAAAGCACAACTATTGCAGGGAACAGTACAAGTATGATTCCCTTCACCAGAATATCCACGAAAAGATTTTCCATTTCCCACTGGGCTTTACTCTTGTTGGAGAGAAATATTCTTTTCTCTTCCATGAGCTCAATGGTCTTGTTTTTTTGTGCAGGTGTATAATCTGGATCTAGCCCCAAAACGTCTTCAATATAAAGTTCTGTCTGGCCATTACGGCTTAATGGAAAGTGCTCATTTGCACTAAATTTTGCAAAAGCTTTTTTATCATACAAGCAGCCATGCAGTGACTGTTCAATATCAAATGCCTGATCGCTATATGTGAACATTAACACCTTGTCTATATATTTAGAATCTCCAGATCCACCGTAGTCAAACCGTTCTTCTACTGTGCCGTACGCTGTAAACCCAATCTTGTAAAACTTGCCTACAGGTGTTTTAAGTCTTACATAGTACAAATGACCACTTTGTACTTTTGGTACATATCTTCTACTGGAGAAACGTCTCATTTAGATCCTATTTTCACAAATAAAACCCTATTATATTTTCTGAGATCAGATATGAATACAGCAGAATCAGGTGCCCCCCCATATATCCGATGAATACTTATTTCTAGGCCAAATAAAAAACGCTAGATTAATGGCATTTTTTATATTGATCTATTTAGGCCTCAGCAATATACAGAAAATAAACTCACCAACCTCCCCACTCACCACATTCTGGGCATTTCATATTAAATGGCTCCAATGCTCTTGCTGAGTGATAAGACCAATAAAGTCCATTTTTTATTAATCGGGTACTATTTTGAGTCTTACTTGAACAATGATTATAAATTTGCATTTGTTCGCATTCTACGCACTGCATCCAAACAGACCTCGGCGTCCTTTTGATCCATTCCCCTACCTTGTTATAGTAGCCTGAAGATTTTTCAATTTTTAAAATATGATTTGAACCACAGCGAATGCAGATAGGTACAGCGAAAGTTCTATCATTATTTGGATCAGTTTCGCTAGTTTCTAATTTATATTGAAGGAACATACCCAATAAACGTTGTAACTCATCACTATACAAATTACGATCAATTGGGTTTAAGAAAATTGCACCTTTGTTATGTGAGTAAAATATCTCATCATTTAAACAATCCAACTCCCCTAAGAAACTATATTTCCCCCATTCTTGTGCAGTCACTTGCTGGTCAATTAGATTCTTACATGGATGAACTAAAAAAACAGGGTTTTGATCATCTTCGCTATAATTTTTGTGCTCATACAATTCATTAATCTTAGACATCATACCTCCTGCTTTATTAAAAGTATTTTTGTCATAAAATTTAGCGTCTAATACAAACCTTTTAAATTGTGCATTCTTATTTTCAATATCATTTTCCTTAAACCAGGTTAAATCTAAGGTAAAATCAGGTTTTTTATTATTTAGTAATCTTTTCTCATACCATAAAGTGATATACCGTTTAGCTCCTTCATTTGAAAGATTAACTTGAATATCTTCTTGATTGCTTTTGATCGCATCAATAATTTTGTACTTCCAATCATCTTGCGGAATAAAACGAAATGTTTCTTTAAGAACTAGAATGATTTGAATAAGAGTCCATCTTTCATAAAGTAATGGCATATTGACTAAACCAATTTCTTCAATTTTTTCGAGACTGATTAAAAGATTTTCATCATGCAAATTCGTAACATTGCGTAGGACTTTATAATTATTATGTACTCCCTGATAATTCGGATTTTGCACAAAAGTCATTGAATTAGGGAAGTAAGAAGAAGCCTTAATCCCCAAATTCTTAAACTGCTTGAGAATCTCTTTTATAAGACGAAACTTCGGCTCCACTTTCTCAAAAACGTAGCCACATAACTTCTGATTTTCAGTATAGAATCTAATGCGGTTACGTAAAGCAATTTTCTCTTTTTCTTGTTCTTCTAATTCTTGCTTTGATAAAGGTTTCAACCAATCATTAGCTGCTAACTTTATCCCTATCTCCTTTTCATTTTCATAAATTTCCTTCGCTTTATGAATATCTAGGCAATCTAATAACTCAATCTCTTGAATATTAGAAAATCCATATCTTATAGATCCAGATGTATGATTAAATGTACACTCACCATTAATTCTTAATACCATCCCAGGTTGCAGAACTTTTAAAAGCTTCGAAAAGGTATGTCTGAGATTTAAAATACCGCTTTTATTCTGTGGCTTTACCCAATCTTCTCCATTCCATACAAGTACAAAAAATCCGTCTGGCTTATTTTCATATGGATTGGTTGTTGTATTTTCCAGTTTGACAAATACATCTTGAGAAGATGGACTAGAACGAAGCTCGAGACCAATATCTTTAATTTTTTGGTCTAGCTTTTTCTGCCAATATTCTAACCTTCTTCTTTCACCTATTTTTTTTAAATCTGAAACTACTAGATCACGGTCAACCTTAACATAATCTTTAAATGCATCATGTTGAGCTTGAAGTTTTTCAACCATATGTTGAAAGCGTTGCTTTTTATTATCAGCAAGTATCACGATTTGCTTGATAATACGATAGCATCGTTCAAGTGCAAAAAAGATATAGCGATTTTCAGCGACATTGTAGGATGGTTCAGTTGCACGACTCGTTAAAAATCGTTGATTGGTTTTAGTTGCAAGCTCCATGAAAGTTCGGTTGACTGGCTTTACCATTTTTCTAGGCTTCAAAGTCTGTATTTCACGAAGTTCAACTTTAAGATTTTTTAGGACTTTCTTAGCATGATCAGCGAGGTTCGTTATACACTCAATCGCCTCTTCGCCAATCCCTATTGTTTGACCTTCTTTAGCTTTAGCTTGTACGGCACTATTTTCATCAAGAATCAGTTCCCATAAGTCATTCTTGAATGTTCGCAAATATTGTTCTAACTGATCTAAGGTAAAATCAGAGCCATTAATCGCTATTTCACAAACTTTGCCTTGTAAGATAAGACGAATCTTCCCAACAATATTGGGGGCAATACTAGACCACTGTTTATGCTCTTTTACCCATTGATCTTTCGCGATCCACCAATTCATACCTGTTTCAGGGTCTTTAATAGGAGTTAAATAGTTTTTCTCTCCATTCGGCATTTCAATATATGGTTTATCCGATTTTTGATTCAAGAAACGAATAGCTAATAGACCTTTTTTCACCCCCTCTACTTTGGGATAAATGGTCGTTTCAACCTGAAATAAATCACGCTCTTCATCATACTCAACATCTAGAGAAACCAAAGATTCTGTGACTTTTGTTAGCGTTTTTTGGTCATACCATTTAAGTTCTAAATATTTAATTTCAAAAAATGGATTCATCATTATGACCAGAAGTTAACAATTCCATCGTTTGCTTTCGCATTTCTCACAACATTTTCGAGTGCATGAATTGACGAAAATATCTCACTATAATTTTCATGGTTTGGCAATTGTTGCTTGAGCCTCTCTACAAATACACGCTCTATAAGTTCAAGCTTGGTCTGCTCGCCAACATGCTTATTTCCATCAAAGGTTAGCTTTGGCAACACTTTATGCAATAGAAAATTATTAATTGCCATTTCATTATCGCTATTTACATCTTGGAATAAGTCAAGATAGTTCAGCCCCTGACGAATTGTTCTCATACCGAATTCAATCCCGAGTTTATGGAAAAACTCTTTATTAAGTTCAATAAAAAGTTTACAGAATGGGTTTTCACGATCAAATTTAGGATAGTTAGCTCGATAACCTAAAGCATCAATATTGAAGATCAGTGGTTTTGAAATATCATCAAATTCGTACTCTGAAACTTCTGCTAGAATTTCATCCCAATCAGATAATAGGGGTGACTCAAATCGCATAATATGCGCACGGTCTAAAATTTTTGGAGATAGGTAATGTGTAGTTTCATCAATATTGATTGCACCAATAATATGTATATTTGCAGGCATCTTGATACTTGAGGGCATGGTCATCACAGCAGAAAGCATACGACGAATTTCGTTATGATATTTAATCAGTGAGTCTTTATCACTAAATCCAAATGCTAATCTAAGTTGACTATTTAGTTTTTCATCTTTTAAAAGTTCAATGAAATTAACAACACCATTTTGGCTATATTTATCTTTGGTTGATTGAATAATATCAACAACTGCTTTTAGCTCTGACAGTACATGTGCTGATTCATCCTCAGCATAAAGAGAGATTTCAGGATCCTCATCGCGTGTTTCAAGAAGTGATAAAAAGTCTGCAAAATAGTATTCAACACGTGCAAGATTCATTTCATCTAAACAAATGAAGTATGGAATCTCTGGATTTTGCTGAGCTTCTATCATTGCTTCTAAAAAAGGCGTTGCTAAATATTTTTTCTCAAGTGGGTTGTAATAGCCCAATAGGTCTTCAGAGCTCGTCCAGTTTGGCTTCACTGGAACAATAATGGATTTACCACCGACTGCCTTTGCAAATGACTTAACTAAATTAGTTTTTCCTGATCCCGAGTCTCCAGCCAAAATAATGAGGTCTTTTGTTCTGAGAAGAGTCAGGTAGTTTTCAATAATATGACGAGGATACAAAATATCCTTGCTTACCAAATGTGCTTGAATATAAGAAACTGCTTTTTGGTAATCTCCATTTAGTATCTCACTAAAAGAGATCCCATCAACACGTTGAGACTCTGGTTTAGATTCAAGTAAAAAAAGTTCCAAATCTTCTTCATCAACAAACTCAAACGTTTTAAGAAACAGAGCCTTGTCTGCCACATAACTTTTTAGTCGTTTAATTTTGTTGTTCATTTCAGCCTCTATCTGTTCATATCTTTTTGTAAGTATCTGTATTTCATGATGCTTAACTTCTTTATCTTGAGTTAATCCTTGGATAATCTGCTCAAGATCTTTATGTCTAGTATTCAAAGTATCGACAAGTTTTTTGACTGTATCTCTTTTTTCTTCACTTTTCTTTAATGTCTCTCTACTTTCTACGAGTAATTTATTCGCTTCATTTTCTTGTTCCGATAATCGCTGCTCTAACTCACTTTTTCTTTGTTTAACCTCTTCATCAATATCCCCCATTGCTTTTTCAAAATAAAAGTCATAAATGGATTTCGAGATGAATTGAGAGCGTTCACTATCTGAATGTGGATCTATTAAAATCTCTTGCGGAATTTCTTTAGGTAAATAACGGAGGTTTTCCCCTGATCCCTTTTTTACACATAAACTAAATGGATTGTTATGTTTAACTCGCTCTGATTCTGGGGAGAGCTCTAATTCGCAACGGATAAAACGCTGCTTTGTCTTAGAACCATAACGAGAAGCATCTTGGGGTGCCACAAAAAATCGGCATGGCTCTTGTTCATGCCCTTGTAATGGATAATAGAGCCTATCACCAGTTTTTACTAAATAAGGATTTCGTAAAAATCCAAATGACGTGTCGCCTAGAGGTGGCAAATCTCCCCAAACTTCGAATTTACCATCATCGATTCCCCAAGATTTAGCCAAAAGATCCAAAATCTTATCGTCCGACAAATCTTTCAGTTCATCTTGTGTATAAATTATTTCATTCATAAAATATCTTTGTATATATTTAAAGACAATTCAATTCATCATCTCAATTTGATTAGTGAAATACATTATCTTTAAAAGAACAATAACTTTTAAAAAACCTCAATCTGTTAACTTAGTATAAAAAATCTATTTAACAAATTTAATAGATTATTGAATCCTATAGTTAATTTATATAATAATCTATAAATAAGCCAGTTATATCATATTACTTAAATACTTGTTCTTATATTGCTCATATGGTTAGTGAGAATGAAATCAAGACAATTTATAAGAGCTTATTAGTACTACAATTATCAAAATGATTAAGTCCATCCCTAAAATTTATAGAACAACTATTTATTATCCTCACATCTAGCCCTGATCAATCGAAGAAATATCACGATTTAGTGCTGATACCCATTCGCTGGCTTTCTACAAAGTCTAATCGAACTATGTGAATTTTGAGGAAGCACTTCTACTCGTTATTTTGCAAAAATTGAAATTTTCCAATAGGTTCATGAACCTATTTTTCAATGAAAATTAAAATGTTTTATAAGTTATTAAATTTTATAGATATATCTTGTGTTTTATTTATGAACTAGACTTTTGGCGAACATAAGTTAAATAGCATATCCAAGACTGTGGCCTACGCAACCTCAGTTGTTGCCACAGCTCAGCATCGTGAATCTGCAAAATTATATTCACGATGCTGAGTATCCTAATGAACATATTTTCTGTCATAGCTAACTGTTTTGTATATGTGTCTATTGATCATTGAAATCAGTCTTTTTTTTGTTTTGTGGCTCAAGAAAAACAAGCAAATAGCAAAATAAAAATGCCATAAAGAAACCAATAAGAATAACAACCTGCTCATGACTCAAGAATGGATGATGAAATTCTCCTAGAAACATTGTTCTCTCCAGTAAACATTTATAGAATTTTTAAGTACTCAAAAAGACACAACATCAAAAATATTAAACACATGCCAAGCACATAAGCAACTAAACGAACTCTATCAATTATTGTTCTCTCCAGTAGTCAGTCTAATAAAGTTTTTCTAATGTCAAATGCAAGCCATAAAAAGAATAATGCCAAAATTGCTATTCCAATCCAATAAAAAAGCATTGCTCTCTCCAGTGGCTATAAAAACGCTCTATTGTTCTAATTTTAGTCAATCGCAACCCGCATGTTATAAATGGCGATAGGAACAACAACACTTGTTGCGAATCTAGGTTTGGTTTTGAGGCTTTCTCCCGTGTTTTGACAAGTTAAGCTATTTTGATTTTGAGAATCTGCGGATAACTTTTTATTATTAGAAGACATAATCAATTACCCCAAACAACGTGTTAAATGAAAAGAGATATAGTTTGCAATATTGCTGCTTTTTAAGCTTTGCAATATCTAAAGCATTTTTTTGCTATTTGTTAATTAGATAATTTCACAAAAGTTTTATCTACTTGCTCTTTAGATAAATTTTAATGAATATAATAATTACTAATTTATTCAATAATTTTAGATGTTTGATTAAGTATAAAGCTATATCCTAAAAGGACATAAAAGCTATGATAGAAATGGTTGCTCAAAATGTGAGAGATAGAATGCTGTAAACCATAGGCGGTATTCTGTTCTATTAAGATTTAGACAATGGCGGTATCTAGTTTTACTTAAAATCATGTCAATCACAGCTCTATGAATAATTGATAAATCTCGAATGCATTCTGTTATTAAATGTTGAGACCGAATGCATAAAGCTAGAAAGCCTCTAAGATATTTCTAAACTTTGTACAGAAAAAGGGAAAACATGAATAACTATCCTGAAACCCCTGCTTCAACTGAAACTCAAGATCATCAACCTGGTGTGCAAACCAAAATGGATCCTGCACCGGAAGTCATCAAACCGAATTATAAAGGTAGCGATAAACTTAAAAGTAAAATCGCCCTGATCACAGGTGGCGATAGCGGTATAGGTCGGTCAGTCTCGGTCTTGTTTGCCCGTGAAGGTGCTGATATTGTGGTTTGTTATCTGGATGAAGATCAGGATGCTCAAGATACCAGAAAGATGGTAGAGGATGCAGGACGGCGTTGTTTACTGATCAAGTGTGATTTACAAGATCAAGATGAAATCAAGAAAATGGTTGAGCAGACGCTTCAGGAATTTAAAACCATTAATATTCTGGTCAATAATGCCGGGGTTCAATATCCGCAAAAAAGTATTAGCGATATTTCTCCTGAGCAACTTTTTAAGACCTTTAATGTGAATATTCTGTCGATGTTTCACTTGACTCAGGCTGTGATTCCGCACATGCAAGAAGGTGACAGCATTATTAATACCACCAGTATTACCAGTTATCATGGACATGATGAACTGATTGATTACTCAAGTACCAAAGGTGCCATCACCACATTTACCCGCAGTCTTTCCACCAGTTTGTTAAAAAATAAAACCGGGATCCGGGTCAACGGCGTAGCACCCGGCCCCATCTGGACTCCCCTCATTCCAAGCAGTTTTGATGAAGAACAGCTCAAAGAGTTCGGTAAACAGACACCCATGGGTCGGATGGGCCAGCCTAGTGAAGTCGCACCAGCGTATTTATTTCTAGCGAGTGAAGAAGCCAGTTATATTTCCGGTCAAGTCATTCATGTTAATGGAGGCAGTATCATTAACGGTTAATTAGAATTTGAAGATAACAGTCAGTGAGAACCGTTATCTTCATTCATTTATTCTTCAGGTTTTCTATCACTTAAAAGATGCTGGTTTTATAAAATAATTTCAACAAATACATGATAGATATTTACCGCCATAGAAACAGGTCATTGTTATAGTAATTTCAGCCAACCTTGATGAGGACAGCAATATGCCTAGAGGTGACAAATCAGCCTATACCGATAAACAAAAACGGCAGGCCGAACATATTGAAGAAAGCGAAAAAGAACGCGGTCATTCTGAGGAGGAAGCCGAACGTATTGCCTGGTCTACTGTCAACAAGCAAGATGGCGGTGGCAAGAAAAGGAAAAAATCCCATTAATAATAGGAAGTTAGGGTAAAATCCTATGTTGAAATCTCGGCGAAAAACCCTCTCATTACTGCGTATGAGAGGGTTTTTAATCTGAATCTTTAATATGTATTTTCTACGCGCTGTTGAGTCCAAACCGGCCAGAGTTTTTCCAGCGTTTTTTCAAATTTCGAATTATCGGTTTGCCATTGTGGATTTTTATCTTTATCAATAATCAGTGCACGTACACCTTCAATAAAGTCGCCTTGCTCCAACCAGACATCCTGCAGATCTCGCTCCAGTTGCATACATTTTTCCAGCGATAAATTTTGTCCTGCCTGCTGTAACTTCAGACTCGTTTGCTTGGCCATGACTGGACGTTGCTGCAAGATGACCAGCATTTTATTGGCCCACTCCTGATCGGTAGCACTACTTGCATGTGCCAAACTCTGTTCGATCTCATCGAGGTTTGGATGGCCAAAATGCTGACTAATCAGATCTGCACGTTTTTGCAACTCGCTTTCTACCGGATGGGTAATGTACGCACTGATGATTTTTTGGATTTCAATCTGATTTAATACCGGTGCAGCAATCAATGCGGTTTCCAGTTCAGCAAAATTTTCACTCGGTACATGATAATCGACCAGATCCAGATATAGCGCATCACTGCTGCTGATCTGCTCCCCTGTCAACGCCATATAAATGCCTACATCATCCAGTCGGGAGAGAAAGTGGGTGGCTCCCACATCCGGGAAAAATCCAATCGCGGTTTCTGGCATGGCAAAGCGTGATTTTTCACTGCTCACTTTAATATGACAGGCTTGAGCCAGACCAAAGCCACCGCCCAGAACATAACCATCCATCATCACGATGACAGCCTTTGGAAAATTGCGCAGTGTGCTCAGCATGCTATATTCAGTGGCAAAAAAATCCTGATATTGGGTATTGCCTGCCTGATAGCTGTCATACAGATAACGGATGTCTCCTCCGGCACAGAATGCCTTGGGACTGTTAGAATTGATCAGAATCGCTTGCACCGCTGGATCATGGCGCCACTGATCTAGTTGTGACTGAATCCCTTGAATCATCCGCAGGGTTAAGGCATTTAAATGACTGGTGCGGTCCAGGCTGATAATGCCTAAACGTCCTTGTACCCGAATCGCTAAATTATTTTCATCACTCATTTTATTTTCCTATTTTTGTTTTATTGATGGGTGAATTTGGCTGGGCGTTTTTCGACAAAAGCCTGCATGCCTTCCTTTTGATCAGCACCGGCAAAAATGGAATGGAATATCCGTCGTTCAAAGCGTAGACCTTCGGCCAGACTGACTTCAAAAGCCCGATTAATTGATTCTTTAATCATCATCACGGCCGTAAGCGACTTTTCAGCAATTTTTTCGGCAGCTTGCAGAGTTTGTTCTAGTAACTCTTCTTTGGCAAAGACACGTGCCACTAACCCACTTTGCTCGGCTTCTTGCGCGCCCATGTGACGTGCAGTCAGACACATTTCCATGGCTTTGGCTTTACCAATCGCCAAGGTTAAACGTTGCGTTCCGCCAATGCCGGGCAATACCCCTAAAGTGACTTCAGGCAAACCAAATTTTGCATTATCAGCGCAGTAAATAAAATCGCACATTAAGGCCAATTCACAACCACCGCCCAAGGCATAGCCACTCACCGCAGCAATTAAGGGCTTACGGCGCTGGGCGATCCGGTCGGCCAGACTGAAAAAATCATCCAGATAAATTTGCGGAAAGTTTAAATCTGCCATTTCTTTGATATCTGCACCTGCAGCAAAGGCTTTTTCCGAACCAGTGATGACAATACAGCCAATCTGCGGGTCTTTTTCCAGCTGATCCAGCGCCTGATTCACTTCAACGATCAATTGATTATTCAAGGCATTTAAGGCTTGTGGACGATTTAAAGTAATCAGCCCGACCCCGTTACGCTGTTCGAGTAAAATAGTTTGCCATTGCATGATAAAAATCCCTTTAAAATTATAAACTACGTGCAATTACCAGACGCTGAATATCGCTGGTGCCTTCATAAATCTGACAAATACGCGCATCGCGATAAATGCGTTCAATCGGAAAGTCTTTCAGATAACCGTAACCGCCAAAAATCTGCAGCGCTTTGGAACAGACACGTTCTGCCATTTCCGAAGCAAAGAGTTTGGCCATAGAGGCTTCGGTTAAACAGCTTTCACCTGCTTCCTTTTTACGTGCAGCAAAATGGACCAGTTGTCGCGCCGCTTCAATTTCGGTGGCCATGCTGGCCAGCCTGAACGAAATCGCCTGCTGTTCAAAAATCGGTTTGCCAAAGGCCACGCGATCATGTGCATAAACAGTCGCTTCTTCCAATGCAGCGCGGGCCAGACCCACTGCTTGTGCGGCAATGCCGATCCGTCCACCTTCCAGATTGGCCAAGGCAATTTTTAAGCCTTCACCTTCTGCACCGAGTCTTAAACTTTCATGAACGCGGACATCGGTTAAAGCAATCTGACAGGTATCCGAAGCATGCAGACCGAGTTTTTCTTCGACCCGAATCACTTCATAACCGGGCGTGTCGCGCGGCACTAAAAATGCACTCATGCCTTTTTTTCCCGCAGTTGGATCGGTCACGGCAAAGACAATAATCATCCCGGCATTATGACCCGAGGTAATAAACTGTTTGGCGCCATTGATAATGTAGTGATCGCCATCTTTCACGGCCCGGGTTTTAATCGCTGCAGCATCCGATCCGGTATGCGGTTCGGTCAGGGCGAAGGCACCAATCATTTGCCCTTGAGCCAAAGGTTTTAGAAACTGCTGCTTTTGCTGTTCCGTTCCAAACTTGAGAATCGGCACACAACCCACCGAGTTGTGTACGCTCATGATGGCGGACGTTGCACCATCTGCCGCTGCCACTTCTTCGAGGGCCAGTACATAAGCCAGCGTGCCTGTACCTGAACCGCCCCACTCTTCTGGAATCAGCATGCCTAAAAAACCTAGCTCACCCATTTGAGACAAGGTCTGTTTAGGAAATATGCCTTTTTGATCCCACTCGCCGGCAAAAGGTTTAATCTGTTCCTGAGCGAAACTTTTGGCCATATCCTGAATCAGTTGTTGCTCTTCCGTAAATTGCATGGATGCTTCCTTCAATCTCTTTATTTAATATTTTTATTCAATCTGCTGGCTTTGGCTAGTTATGCGGTCTTTACCTGCTGCTTGTTGATTTCCTGATTACGCAGTAAAAAACGCTGAATCTTGCCACTCGGGGTTTTTGGCAATTCTGTGACGAATTCAATCAGGCGCGGATAGGCATGCGCAGACAAACGCTTTTTCACAAACTGGCCTAGTTCTTCTTCCAGATGAGATGAAGCTGTAAAATTATTCGCCAGAATCACAAAGGCTTTAATCACTTCGGTACGTTCAGGATCAGGCACGCCAATGACGGCGGCTTCGATTACCGCATCATGTTCCAGCAAGGCACTTTCCACATCAAATGGCCCCACGCGATAGCCTGAGGTGGTAATGACATCATCACTACGTCCAACAAAGCTCATACTGCCATCAGCATGAATTTCCGCGGTATCACCGGTTAAATAGTAATGTCCAACAAAGGGCGATTTACGGCTTTCTTCATAACCCGAGAACCACATCATGGGTGATTGACTGATATCCACTGCCAGGACGCCCGGAACGTCAGCCGTTAATTCATGACCTCGTTCATCGACGACTGCAATCCGGTAACCCGGGCTGGCAAAGCCTGCCGAACCTGAACGGACCGGATGTTGTAGCGCATGATGATTACACACCACCATCCCGACTTCAGTCTGGCCATAATGGTCATAAATTGGCACATCCAGCACCTCTTTAAACCAGCGGATCACTTCCGGGTTTAAAGGTTCTCCAGCACTGCTGACCACGCGCAACTTGCCCCGTAGCTGTGCCATCTGTTCAGCATCTGCTGCCATCATCATGCGGTAAGCGGTCGGCGCACCGGCCAGATTGGTAATGCCATATTGCTTGACAATGTCGCAGACACTTTCGGCATTGAAACCACCCTCATAAAACAGGGTCGAGTGTCCGAGCAATAACGGGCCGGTAATTCCATAGTACAAACCATAAGCCCAGCCCGGATCAGCAATATTCCAGAAAGCATCATTTTCGGTTAGACCGATGGCATTGTGCATATAGCCAGCAAAAGCAATCAGGGCTTTAAGTGGAACTTTTAAGGGCTTGGCCGGTCCAGTGGTTCCAGAGGTAAACATCAATAAAAATGGCTCATCGATACTGAGCATTTCCAGTTCACAACCTTCAGCCTGGCGATTTAACACAGTCCAAAAACTGAGGTCCTGTGGATAACGCTCTGCCTCGGTTTCAACATGTACGGTGACGATCGTGGGACAAGCACTAAGATTGGATAGTTTCTCCCGATTCGCCAGATCAGTCACTACCAGCTTGCTTTGCGCCAGCTGAATGCGATGTTCAATAGCTTTGGGACCAAAGGCCGTAAATAAAGGTTGATACACTGCACCAATCCGCCAGGTCGCTAAAATGGTAATGATCAGCTCCGGAGTCCGCGGTAATAATCCGGAAACGCGGTCGCCTTTGCCAATGCCTTGAGATTTTAAGAAATTTGCAAACTGGCTGGAATATTTCTTGAGTTCGCGAAAGCTATACTGTTCTTTACGGCCATCTTTACCGTACCAGTGTAAAGCAATTGCATCGGAATCTGCATGGCGGTCGCAGCATTCATAACAGGCGTTCAGCGCCTGCATCGAACCGGACAGATACTGCTTTGCCACTGCATCTAAATCAAAATTTTCAATTGTTTTTTGATAATCTAACATGTTAAACCTCAGCCTGAATTTATCGTTATTACTGACAAGGTATTGTTGATGAAGCGAATCCTTGCTCCATCTGGATATTTTAAGTTTTAAGCAGGTGGCGTGGTGTATTGATGCATGATGCTGGAAAAATCCAGATGCGCATCCCCTTCCTGACAAAGCTGTTGATAGAGTTTCTGCACCATGCTACCCAGAACCACCGGTTGGTCCACCTGTTGCGCTGCATCGACAGCCAGGCCCAAATCTTTAAGCATCAGCTGTGCTGCAAAACCATCGGTATAACCCCGTGATGACGGTGCATTGGCACAGATATCCGGCCAGGGATTATAGATTTCAGAACTCCAGCAACGTCCGGTGGAACTATTGATTACCCCGGCTAGTGCTTGCGGATCAATTCCCAGTTTGGCCCCAAGTGCCATGCCTTCTGCAACAGCAGTCATGGAAATCCCCAGAATCAGGTTATTACAGATTTTTGCAACCTGTCCTGTTCCCACCGCACCACAATGCACCAGATTTTTGCCCATACAGCCAAGGACCGGTTTTACGGCCTCAAAGGTGGCATCGTCTGCACCCACCATAAAGGTCAAGGTACCGTCTTTGGCGCCCAAAGTCCCGCCAGAGACTGGCGCATCGCAGACGCGAATCTGTCTGGCCTGCGCTGCTGCAGCAACTTCCTGAATGGTTTGCGGGTCAATGGTACTGCTGTCGACACACAAACTGCCCGCCTGAAGCACGTTCAGAATACCGTGCTCACCGAGATAAACTTCACGTACATGCTTGGCTGCAGGTAACATGCTGACCACAAAATCTGCCTGTTTTGCGGCCGCTTGTGGACTGTCACAAACGATACCACCCGCTTCGGCAAAATGCTGTAAAGCGACTTCACTCAAGTCATAACCAAAAACCTGATGCCCTGCCTTGAGCAGGTTCTGCGCCATCGAGCCACCCATGTTGCCCAAACCAATAAATGCAATCTTCATGCTGATGCTCCTTAGCGCAGGCTAATCGTGGTATTGACACCTGTGGTTTCCTGATCATCTTCAAACCAGCGGCTGGTAATGGTTTTGGTCTGGGTATAGAACTGCACTGCCTGCTTGCCATAAGGACCTAAATCCCCCAGTTTTGAACCACGCGAACCGGTAAAGCTGAAGAACGGCACAGGTACAGGAATTGGAATGTTAATACCGACCTGACCGATATCAATCTGGTGCTGGAATGTGCGTGCAGTATTGCCATTTTGAGTAAAGAGTCCAACGCCGTTACCGAATGGATTGGCATTAATCAGCTCAATCGCTTGTTCTAAAGTATCAACATGTATGATCGCCAGTACCGGACCAAATACTTCTTCCTGATAAATGCGCATATCGGTCGTGACCTGATTAAAAATCGTTGGTCCGACAAAATTGCCTTTTTCATAACCCTGAACATTCACATCACGACCATCCAGCAGCAGTTCAGCGCCTTGTTCAACGCCACTGTTAATTAAGTCGATGACACGCGCTTTGGCACGGGTCGAAATCACTGGCCCAACATCAGTATTCGGTTCATGCCCGGCATTAACTTTCAAAGTTTTGGTTTTATTAACCAGTTCATCGACCCAGTGCTTGGTGTCCCCGACCATCACGGCCACCGAAAGCGCCATACAACGCTGACCGGCTGCACCAAATGCTGCACCGACCAACGCATTTAAGGTCTGTTCTTTATTGGCATCCGGCATCACCACGACATGGTTTTTCGCGCCCATCATCGACTGTACACGTTTACCGTGCTGGCCGGCCAGATTGTAGACATGCGTACCCACAGCGGTTGAACCGACAAAAGAAATGGCTTTGATGTCACGATGGGTACACAGCAGATCGACTACTTCTTTACCGCCATGCACTACATTCAGCACACCAGCAGGTACGCCTGCCTCAATTGCCAGTTCCACCAGCATCATGGTCGATAGCGGATCCTGTTCCGAAGGCTTTAAGACAAAGGTATTACCGCAGACAATCGCCATCGGGAACATCCACAGTGGAATCATCGCCGGAAAGTTAAACGGCGTAATTCCCGCACAAACACCGAGTGGTTGCTGCAAGGTATAGGTATCGACACCGCGTGCCACACCTTCAACATATTCACCCATTTGTAGTGAACCAATAGAACAGGCATGCTCCACCACTTCTAAGCCACGCTGAATGTCACCTTCGGCATCGGCCAGGGTTTTGCCCTGTTCCGCCGTTAATACTTGGGCAATATTTTTTAAATTGGTACGAATCAGATCCTGCAGCTTCAGCATAATCCGCATACGGGCCTGAATCGGGGTTTGGCGCCAGCTGGCAAAGGCATTTTGTGCGGCAGCAATTGCGGCATTGACTTCTTCTGCAGTTGCAAATGGTACCTGACCCAAAACTTCTTGAGTGGCAGGGTTGATAATATCTTGCCAATGACTGGTTTTTGATTCGACAAATTCACCGTTAATCAGGAGTTTGGCTGTGGTGAATCCGGTACTTTGCTGTGGATGATGAATGGCGTTCATGGTCGCTCCGTGCTGGTTTGTTATTGTCGTTGTATCTGCCTTTACTGGCTGTTTTAAACGTATTATTTTTACGCTGTTTCAGCAGACTAACAAAGAACACTTTGACCACCAATAGAAATTGATGCACGATAGGTGTGCAAATATGCACAGGGATTTAACAGGATGTTAAATAGAAGATGAAAGTAGATTGGGATCATTTACGTTTCTTTTTGGTTTTGGCACGTGCCAAAACGCTCACCAATGCAGCACGCTTGATTGGGGTGGAACACAGTACCGTGGCACGGCGGATTCAGGCGCTGGAAAACACCTTGGGTACTCAACTGTTTAAACGCGAAGCGACAGGGTATGAGCTGACCTCGGAAGGTCTGGCATTGGTGCCGCGTGTGGAACTGATGGAACAATCCTTTATCCAGATTGACAAACGCAACGATCCCTTGCAAGGCCGGGTGCGGATTGGTGCACCAGAAGGTTTTGGTACGGCATTTTTAGCACGCTTACTGGCCGAGTTCTCCCAGCACTACCCTTTACTGACCATTGACCTGATTCCGGTGCCGAAAGCGATCAAACTTTCACATCGTGAAGCCGATATTGTAATTGCGATTGACCGGCCCAAATCCGGCCCCTATATCATTACCCGTCTGTCGAATTACTGCCTAAAGCTGTATGGCAGTCAGCATTATTTACAGAAAAATCCGCAAATTAAAAAACTGGAAGACCTCAAGCAGCACCGTTTTGTCGATTATATTGATGATCTGGTCTATAGCTCGGCCCTGTATTCGCTGGAACGTTTACCGCTGCAATTGACTGCCTGTTTTCGTAGTAACAGTATTCTGGCCCAGCAAATTGCGGTCAGTGCCGGTGCCGGGCTAGCTATTTTACCGAAATTTTTGGCCCATGATAAAAGCGAACTGCAACAGGTTCTGGGCGATCAGGTCAGTTTTACCCACACTTTCTGGATGCTGACGCTGGTCGATCTGCAACACGAACCGAAAATTAAACTGGTCTGGGATTTTCTGCGTAAACAGGCGGACCTTCAGCAAGACCTATTAATGGGCAGATAATTGCGCTTAAAAAACTGTTCGCTTCATAGATGCAGCCTTAAGTTAATTCAACTCAAACACAAACGTATCGATACAGCAAATGAATGTATTACAACATTCCTGATGCCCGCGACTTGTTAAATTAACAAGCAGCCATTCGCAATATTTAATGAGATACAGGAAAATAACATGAAAATTCTGATCGTTCTGACTTCACATGACACGCTTGGCGATACCGGCAAGAAAACCGGATTTTGGCTGGAAGAGCTGGCTGCACCTTACTATAGCTTTGTTGACGCAGGTGCAGAGCTAATTCTGGCTTCTCCTGCGGGTGGCCAGCCGCCCTTAGACCCAAAAAGTAATGAACCGGATGCACAGACTGAAACCACCAAACGTTTTGAAGCAGATGAAGTGGCCATGCAGCAGCTTGCCAATACACATAAATTAAGTGAAGTCTTAAATCAGGATTTTGATGCCGTGTTCTATCCCGGTGGTCATGGTCCATTATGGGATCTAGCCGAAGACCAGAACTCTATTTCCTTGATTGAGCAGACTTTACAGGCCAATAAACCTGTGGCATTGGTTTGTCATGCGCCGGGCGTACTTCGTGATGTTCAAGATGCTGAAGGTCGCTCGATTGTCGAAGGTAAATCGGTCACCGGTTTCAGTAATAGCGAAGAAGACGGCGTGGGCCTGACCGATATTGTGCCATTTTTAGTTGAAGACATGCTCAAAGAAAAAGGTGGCCAATATTCCAAAGCTGAGGATTGGCAGGTTTATGTCCAAGAAGATGGTCTGCTCATTACCGGACAAAATCCTGCCTCTTCGGCTGCGACAGCTGAAGCTTTATTGAAGTTATTAAAATAACGCGATAAATCAATTTAAGGTTTGGCTTCCCATTTCAATCTATAGCAAAAACTCCTGAATATATTTCAGGAGTTTATCTTTAACGATCAATTGGCTGAGGCAAGATGACTGGCCAGCAGTTCACGAAGTTTAAACTTCTGGATTTTTCCAGACGGCGTCATTGGAATATCTTCCCAAATCTCCAAACGCTCTGGAATATACTGCATCGCCAGATTATGGGTTTTCAAAAAGTTGACGATATCACTTAGTTCTAATGGCTGACTTGGATCTTTAAGCTTGATAATCGCACAGGCTCTTTCACCGAGTCGTTCATCGGCATAGGCGACTAGCGCCACGACGGCGATATTCGGATGCTTATACAGCAGAGATTCAATTTCTGCGACCGGAATATTTTCTCCACCGCGAATGATTACATCTTTTTTACGTCCCCATATCCGGATATAGCCTTGCTCATCCTGATAGGCAATATCTCCGGTATCAAACCAGTCATCTGCATCGGTATCATTTAAATGTGCACGTTTTAAATAACCGCCAAAACTTGAACAGGCACGAATCATTAAGCGTCCCGGCTCATTCAGCGGTTTAATTTCTCCCGCTTTATTGACGATTTTGATCTCTACACCGGGCAAAGCAATCCCATCCGTATTAAAGGAACGTTCATCCTCATCTTCAGGTCGTGTGGTGGTAATTGCGCCGCACTCGGTCATGCCCCAAGCAGAAATCACTTTGACACCTAAGGTTTCCCGTGCTTTTTGTACCAATGAGCCTGGAATCGGTGCACCTGCACACAAGAAGGTTTTCAGGCTGCTGACCTGATTCTGCTGCTCCGCAACGGTGGTAGACAGGTCATTCAGGAATGGTGTGGACGCCATGGTGAAACTGACCTGATGCTGGTGAATTAAATCGACAGCTTGTGATACATCCCAGACATCTTGCAACACCACTTTGGCATTCAGTTCAATCGGCATCATCAGGCCATACATAAAGCCGGTTTGATGCGCCATGGGTGAAGCCATGAGTACTACATCATTTTCATTTAAATGCAGTCGTTCGGCATAAGGTACAATATTGGAAAATAAGGTATTGGCAGTATGCATTACCCCTTTCGGCTCACCTGTGGTGCCAGAAGTAAAAATCAGCTGGGTAATATCATCGGGTTGAGCTTCAAGCTGATCCAGGCCTGCAATTGCTGCGGAATCCTGCTCAAGCCCATGATTGACCAGGACCCGGTCAAAATTATTCTCTTCAAGACCATTGACCACCACCACATGTTGCAAAGTCTCAATTTTAGTCTTTAAGTGATTTGCCAGCTGTTCATGATCAAAATTACGGAAGTTTTTCGGTACGATAAATACTTTGGCTTCGCCATGTTTCAGCATGAATTCCAGTTCACGCTCCCGAAAAATCGGCATCAAAGGATTTAGTACAGCACCGATGCGGCTACAGGCCAGATACAGCAAGGTAAATTCCCACCAGTTCGGCAACTGGCACGAGACTACGTCATTTTGAGTAACACCCAATTGCTTTAAGCCTAAAGCAATTTTATTGGTTATCTCCCAGAGATCCTTGTAGCTAAACACCTGCTCGGTTTTGTGTTCCATCTTAAAACTGACCAGCGCAGTTTTATCTGGATTCTTGTCGATGGCCTGACGCAGAGAATCAATAATGGTTTTATTTAACCAGTAGCCATCTTTCAGCATCTTCTCTTTTCTGGAAGCTATAAGAACCGCATCGAATTCCATTCGTTCACTCCTAATTTTAATTATATGGGCTGAGTCTTTACTGAATAATGCACTAAGCCGGAACAGCCTTTCGACCTGCTTTTTTACGCGCAATAATAGTTTTCATAATTTGTGCAGTACCATCGCCAATCTGGAAACCCAGTACATCGCGCATGCGCTGTTCCATGACACCACGATCATATCCGGCATGACCAAAGGTCAGCAAACATTGATGAATTACATCATAGGCCAGCTTCGGTCCCCACCATTTACACATTCCAGCCTCGGAAGTGTGTGGCAGATGATTGTCTTTCAGCCATAAGGTTTGCAGACAGAGTAAACGTGCGGCTTCTACCTGAGTTTCATACTCGGCCAATGGATGTGACACCCCTTGAAAAGCGCTTAAGGGCTGGCCAAAGGCTTCACGTTGCGCTGCATATTCCCAGGCTTCATCCAGACTGACACGAGCCACGGCCAAAACCTGTAAACCAATCAAGGCACGTGAAAAGTCAAAGCCTTGCATGACCTGCACAAAGCCTTTGTTTTCATCACCGAGACGATGATTGACCGGTACACGAACATTATCAAAGAAGATTGAACCGCGACCAATGGCACGTTGCCCATGACAGTCAAAACGCGTGGTGCTAATGCCCGGTAAATCCATCGGAACTAGAAGTGCTGTCACGCCATGTGCGCCGTCTTCATTGGCACCAGTACGGCCAAATACCACCGATGCATCGGCCTGATCGGCAGCCGAAATCGAGGTTTTTTCGCCGTTAATGATATATTCATCGCCGTCACGTTCAATTTTTAAACGTAGGTTGGCGGCATCTGAACCCCCACGCGGTTCGGTCAATGCAATTGAAAAAATCGCTTCACCCGCAGTGAGTTTTTTCAGCCAGGGCTCTACCACTTCCGGTTGTCCATGTTCAGCCAGAATCTGGCCATTTAGCGAAGCGAGCAGATTGATATAAGAAAAACTTAGATCTGCCTTGGCCACCGCTTCATGAATGACCCCTGCAGCCAGACGTCCCATGCCTTGACCGCCATACTGTTCAGGCAGTTCCGGCGCAATAAAACCCATTTCACCCATTTTCTTGACCAGATCACGATCAAAGATTCGGCTCTGATCACGTTCTAAAAAGCCGGGGGCAATATATTTTTGTGCAAATTTTTCAACGGTTTCTGCTAAAAATTCGAGCTCTTCCGTGATATAAGGATTTTTAGTCATCAGTCATTTTCCTTATTTATAAAATTTACGAAATTCAGGCTGACGTTTTTCCTTCAGGGCATTGACGCCTTCGCGCGATTCTTCCGTATCATAATAAAGTTTTAATGCATACATCCCCATGCCGGCAATTCCTGCCTGATGTGCCGTATCCATATTGAAGCTACGTTTGGCAATCGCGATTGCGGTCGGACTGCGCTGACAGATTTCTTCGGCCCAGGCCTGTACTTCGGCATCGAGTTGATCGGCAGGAACACATTTATTTGCCAGCCCCATTTCAACTGCTTCCTGTCCACTATAACGGCGGCACATATACCAGATTTCACGGGCTTTTTTCTCACCCACAACACGAGCCAGATAAGCTGTGCCATAACCTGGATCTACTGAGCCCATTTTCGGGCCCACCTGACCAAAAATGGCTTTTTCCGAACAAATGGTCAGGTCACAAATGGTGGCCAGAACGTTACCGCCACCAATGGCATAACCTTGTACACGAGCGATCACCGGTTTTGGTACATCACGAATCGCGGTATGCAACTCTTCCATCGGTAGACCAATGGTACCGCGGCCATCATAATTACCATCGTGAGCAGACTGGTCGCCGCCAGTACAGAAAGCACGATCACCGGCGCCAGTCAGTACAATCGCACCCACTTCACGGTCATAGCCGGCCTTGTTTAGGGCCTTGATTAATTCATCACAGGTGGTGCCACGAAAGGCATTCATTTTTTCTGGGCGATTGATGGTGATCCAGGCCACACCGTTTTTCACTTCATATAAAATATCTTCAAAATTCATTGTTATAACTTCCTGTATTTATCTATCTGACCTTATTTTTCGTATTTTCTAGCAATTTTTGCTTAACCACTCATGGTTAAACCACCAGAAACACTGAGTACTTGCCCGGTAATAAAGCTGGCATCTTCACTTAAAAAGAATGCAATCGAAGAAGCTAAATCTTCCGGCTGGCCTAAACGACCAAGTGGAATAGCACGAGTGAAAGCCTCACGTAATTTTTCTGGATTCGATGCACCCTCGGTGACACCTGCCAGTAAGGCTGTATCGGTTGGTCCGGGACAAATCACATTAATTTTGATGTTATGACGAGAATGTTCACGGGCCAGTGTTTTTGAGAATGAAAGCAGTCCGCCCTTACATGCAGCATAAACCGCTTCACCTGAAGAACCGACTCGGGCAGCATCAGAGGCAATGTTGACAATACTGCCAGAATTGCGCTCGACCATACCTTTCAGAACGGCAAAGTGCATATTCAGCATACCGACCAGATTGATCTGAATCAGTTTTTCCCATTCTTGCGGATTCGTTTTGATAAAAGGTTTGAAAATATCCCAACCGGCATTATTGACCAGTCCATCAATCGGCCCAAGCTCGGCTTCTACTTGCTGTACAGCCTGCTCCACAACAGTATTTTGAGTAATGTCACACTGCACAGCCAGGGCCTGGCCATTCTGCTGGTTAATTTCTGCGGCCAGTTTTTCTGCTGCTGCAATATTCATGTCAAAGATCGCAACTTTCGCACCTTCTTCCGCCAGACGGTGGCAGGTTGCTGAACCGATGCCACCTGCGCCACCGGTCACAATTACGACTTTATCCTTCAACCCTTTCATTTAACTCTCCCTGGTATATTTTTATCTGATTCTGATTAACTATTGTTCATATATCGCCTGTTATCACTAAAATAGAATTAGAATATTTTTATGTCAATATATTTACATAAAATAAGTTTATATATTTATTTTATAACTTATTATCAATAACTTATAATTTTAACAAATTAAAGACATTGACACATATCAGCTTTACTCTTAGATTTGCACTATCAATCACAGGCTCATTTTCAGAATAATGCAACCTGAATCGAAAAAACTTTTTATGTTGCTTCATTCAATCAAGCTGACTGAATAAAGAGAAAAAAATCATGATTTCTCAAGTTAATATGGTGCCAGTGTACTTGGGTTCTACATGCGCGCTGCAATCTGGAATTCGATTTATGCGAGTGAGCTCTAAGCTATACTCTTTTTTATTTAAACGTGTTGAGCTGGGTGGCTTATCAAATGAGTGATACTGTGTCAAAAAAATATGATCAATCCTTATACTCTGCCCACAATAGACTTTTTTTCAGGCTGTTTCAGGTGGGGAATACGCTGGATCGCAAATGCTCGAATGAACTGGGAATTTCTCCAGTGCATTGGGCTGTACTGGGAGCCTTGTCTCGGCCGCGGGTAAAATCAGGGATGTCATTTTCTGATTTGACCGAATACCTCGGTGTAAGCCGGCAAAATCTGGACGCAGTTTTAAAACGTCTGGAACGTGATGGTCTGGTTGAACGGATTATCAGTGAGCAAGACAGACGTGCTAAAAATGTCGCGCTGACCAGCGAAGGCTTTAAAACCTGGGATAGTTTGCAGAATGATTTTTTTGATTTTTATGGACAGGCTTTGAACAAGCTGACTTTTGATGATGCCATTACTCTGATTCACCTTCTTAATAAAGTCAATGACGGCCTGAAAAATATTCATTTGCCAAAAGAAATGAATGCAGAATAAAAAATGAGAAGCACGATGCTTCACTTTGATTCATATAAAAATGAGCCCGAGCAGGCTCATTTTTACAGACTTTATGAATAGTTATGCTTTTTGCGGATCATATTGACGGTCCTTGATAAAGATCCCGGATACAGCACCACATAAGAAATATGCACCGCCCATAATCAGGAAGCCCAAACCGATAGAGCCACCACTTGCAGCCGCCCCGATAATTGCAGGTGCAAACATGGCGCCAATACGCCCGGCATTATAAGCACCACCAACCGCAGTACCACGAATCGAGGTTGCAAAGCTTTCGGTCATGTAGGTGGCATTAATCGCATAAGGAATACCGTACAGGAAACCAAAGAAAATCAGCAGATAGGCAATATTGTCAGGGCTATTAAACAGTACAATCACCGGCAGGAAGATCGCTGTGCCAATAGCACCAAAGGCAAAGACAAAACGGCGTCCTAAACGGTCTGCTGTAAAGCCAGCCAGAACCTTGCCGAAAATCATGGCGACATAAGTCCCAATCATATAACCTGCCATCGATTTAAAATCCATATGTAATTCAGATTCTAGATAGGCCGGCATCCAGTTGTTGACGCCGTAATAACCAAACTGTAAAAAGCCAGCGGTTAAAATCCACAGGATAAACATTCTGCGGTTTCTAGGATCGGCAAAAATTTCCTTGGTGGTACTTTTTTTAACAGGTCGATTTGCCGTTACATCTGCAGGCGCATATAAACGTTGCAGTCTGGCCCGCTGCCAAGACTCTGGTTCTGGCACCAGTTTCTGGATAAAAAATGCCATGGCGGCTGGAATAATCGCGACAAAGAACAGCATCCGCCAGCCGTAGTCTGGAATAATCCAGCCAGCAAGCAAGGTCGCCACAATATAACCGACTGTCCAGCCTGCCTGTAAGGTTCCCAAGACTGTTGTCCGATATTCAGTAGGTACATATTCTGCCATCAATGTATTGGCTGCAATATATAAAGCGCCAATTCCGAATGCAGACAGAAAGCGTAATAGCGCGAACTGTTCAAAATTCTGGGTAAAACCCAGTGCCGCAGTCAATGTAGAAAAAATCAGGATGGAAATGACCACGGTGCGTACCCGGCCTAAATGGTCACAGGCCCAACCGCCCATAAATCCGCCAATGGCCATCCCGGCCAAAGTGAAACTTCCCAGTGCTCCTGCCTGTAAATTGCTTAAGCCAAACTCAGCTTTGAGACTGTTCAAGCTAAATGACAGCAATAACATGTCTGCGCCATCGACCAGTAAGGCCAGAAAAGCAAATATAAAGGCAATTTGCTGGGTTCTTTTGGTCGTGGGCTTGATTTTTCCTAATTCTGTTGCGAGATCCGTCATTGTAAATATCCTTGTTATTGCTTATTTCGTATTGATGTTTTAATTGCCATCTTGCACATAGACGGGTTGCTACAAATGCAATCCTGACAATTTTTAGCTCCTGTTTTTCTTGGTTTCTCTGAGAGATTTTCAGATCTCCTTTTATTTTTGCTGTTCCTGTCGAGCCCAATCAAGGTAATTAAGATAAGTTGAATTTTCAACAATATTTGATATTAAGTTTTGTTATACGAAATTAGTTATCGCTAATTTGATTATTAAATCATTTTAAGATATTTTGATATGAGGATTAGAAATTAGATGATATTGAATACAATAAAACAGGGAGTGTAAGGATGGGTGCTTTAACAGGCTTTCGCGTACTGGATTTAAGCCGTATTTTAGCCGGCCCGTGGTGCAGTCAAATTTTGGCCGATTTAGGCGCCGAAGTGATTAAAATTGAAAAACCTAATCACGGGGATGACACGCGAATCTGGGGCCCGCCCTGGCTAAAAAATGACAAGCAGGAAGATACGCATGAATCGGCATATTATCTTTCTGCCAACCGCGGTAAACATTCAGTTGCCGTGGATCTGTCTACGCCTGAAGGTCAAGAGATCATTAAAAAAATTGCCCAGCAAAGTGATGTGGTCATCGAGAATTATAAAGCGGGTTCTCTAAAAAAATATGGTCTGGATTATGAAAGTCTGAGTCAGTTAAATCCGCGTCTGGTGTACTGTTCAATTACCGGCTTTGGTCAGAACGGCCCACGTGCACACGAACCAGGTTATGATTTTATTATTCAGGGCATGGGTGGCATGATGAGCGTCACCGGTGAACGCGATGACTTGCCGGGAGGCGGCCCGCAAAAAGCCGGTCTGGCTTTTGCTGACCTGACCACCGGTTTATATTCTGCAATTGCCATTCAGGCGGCATTATTGTCGCGGGAAAAAACCGGTGAAGGCCAGCATATCGATATGGCACTGCTGGATACCCAGGTGGCTTCCCTCTCCGTTCTGGCAATGAATTATCTGACTTCAGACAAAGTGCCGGGCCGCTTTGGAAATGCGCATGCCAATATTGTGCCTTATCAGGTGTTTAAGGCACAGCAAGGTGAGTTTATTATCGCCTGTGGCAATGACCTGCAATTCAAGGCCTTGTGTCAGGCAGTGGGCTTGGCTGAGGTCGCCGAAGATCCTCGTTTCCTAAAAAATTCAGGACGGGTGATGCATCGTGAAGAGCTGACCACAGTGCTACAGGCACATTTCTATAAGCAACCCGCACAAACCTGGGTGGATCTGATTCATGCAGTCAAAGTTCCGGTTGGTATGATTAATAACCTGAAGCAGACTCTGAAAGAAGAACAGGTATTGGCACGTGAGATGGTCATCCAGATGCCACACACTTTACGTGAAGATTACACCTCGATTGGCTCACCGATTAAACTTTCCAAGACCCCGGTAGAGTATAAAAAAGCGCCACCCTGTTTAGGTGAAGATACCGATGTAGTCTTAAGCCAGTTTTTAAGCCCGGATGAAATAGATGAGCTGAAAAGCAAAAAAGTCATCCAGCAGCGATAAGCTAGCAAGCAATAAAAAAGGAATCTTTAGATTCCTTTTTTACTTTAAATCTAATGAATTAGATTATTCTTTAGCAGACTTTGGCACTCGATTGAACAGTACGAGGCAGTTCACGACGCAGAATTTTGCCTACTGTAGACTTTGGCAATCCAGCCACAAACTCAATGTATTTTGGCAGTTTATAACTGGTCAGTTGCTGTTTCAGGAAAGCCATGACCTCATCTTGAGTCAGGTTGGCATCCTGTTTCACAATAAATGCCTTGGGTACCTGCCCGGATTTTTCATCCTCAATCCCGATCACGGCACATTCCAGTATTTTGGGATGCTTGGACAGTACGCCTTCCAGCTCATTCGGATAGACATTAAAACCAGACACCAGAATCATGTCCTTTTTACGATCGAGAATGGTGATATAACCCTGCTCATCCATACAGCCGATATCGCCTGTCAGAAAGAAGCCGTCTTTCGTAAATGCCTGAGCCGTTGCTTCCGGTTGCTGCCAGTAACCTTTCATCACCTGAGGTCCGCGAATGGCAATTTCTCCAGCCTGATGAAACTCAACCGGCTTGGCCTCATCGTTTAAAATCAGGATTTCAGTCCCTGCCAGTGGCAAACCAATGGTTCCGCTAAAACGTCGGCTCAGCGGTGGATTAAAGGTCGCGGTGGGTGATGTTTCAGAAAGTCCATAACCTTCATAAATCTGGCAGCCTGTGACTTCATACCATAACTCAGCAGTGCTTTTTAAAATAGACGATCCACCACCTGTGGTAGTTTTAAGATGTGAATGATCCAGCTCACGAAATCGAGGATGATGTCCCAGCGCGTTAAACATGGTATTCACGCCCGGAAAAACAGTCGGTGGATGTTTCTGATATTGGTCTAGCAAAGCATCCAGATCTCTCGGATTTGGAATCAGGACATTGGCGAAACCGCGACTCAGACCATAACTGAACAGGCAGATGGTAAATCCATAAATGTGATACAGCGGCAAGGCACAGAATACATATTCATTTTCAGCGGCATAGCGGTCAGTAAAATGACTGATAAATACGGTACTGTTCTGGGCGATATTAAATAAAATATTGCGATGGCTCAGTTCTGCGCCTTTAGAAACACCTGTGGTTCCTCCCGTGTATTGCAGAATGACCGTATCTTCCTGATGCTGTACAGGCGGTGCAAAATCAATAATCTCTACCTGATTTATTGCCTGTCTAAAGTCAGAAAATTGTTTATCCGGATATTGTGCTGCCTGACTATAAATAGCACTTGGCTGCTCTTGAATAAAATCCAGCGGATGCGTTGAAATGACATACTTGAGTTCAGGGCATTTATCTAATGTTATTAATTGCTCCAAAGTCTGCCCCAGGATAATCAAGGCTTCTGCACCTGAATCCTGTAGCTGATGATAGAGCTCGCGCTGGGTGTACATGGGATTGACATTGACCAGCACATAACCGGCACGAATAATGGCAAAGGTCGCAATTGGATACTGAATAATATTGGGTAACATCACGGCAATACGGCTGCCAGCAGTCAGCCCAAGACTCTGTAAATAGCTTGCCAGTTTCTGGCTATACATATCGATATCGTGATAGCTGAATTTACGATCCAGATAAATAAATGCGGTTTTATCCTGAAATTTCACCAAATTCTCAGCAATTGTCGTGCTCAGCGTTTTCTCAGGATCTGGCCGGGTAAACTCCGGATTGATATTCCACTTTTTATATTCTTCCATCCATGGCTGACTGCTCATGACTATACTCCTGTCCTGGATTTACAATTATTTTGTATTATTTAAACCATAAGATTTTGATTTTAATTAAATATTTTTAAACCACTTTCTGCTGTCTCGATTCAACATACTTGTAGTGATAACCGCTACGAATAAAATGCTGATTTTTATCCCTAAATGAATGAGCATAATCAGGCCAGACCAAAGTCAGCTTGCGACTGACCGGGTCCAGATACCAGCTTTTACAGCTTTCCGATAACCAGACACTACCTTGGGAAAGCTGCTGTAGCTCCTGCATATAGCTATTTTCAGCTTCTTGATCTGCTTCAAAGACCTGAATCTGTTGCTGCTCAAAAAACTGCAAGGCATCCAGCACCAGATCAAACTGGGTTTCCAGAAAATAAAGTGCTGAATTATGTCCACTGCCTGTATTTGGCCCATTCAGGATGAACAGGTTTGGAAAGTTGTGTACGGTCGTTGACTGATAACCCTGCATACCACTGGACCATTGCTGCTCCAGGCTTAAACCCTGTTTACCTACCACCTTCGCGGCATAAGGTGGACGTGCCGCTTCAAATCCGGTGGCAAATACGATGATATCTGCAAAAAATTTATTTCCAGCCTGGCTTAATACACCGTCTTTCGTAACTTCTGCCAATGCTGAATCTTCAAGTGTGACATGCGGTTTTAAAAAGGTTGGATAATAATCATTAGAAAGCAATAAGCGCTTACAACCAGGTTCATAATTCGGCGTGAGTTTGTGCTGTAATTCAGGATCTGAAATCTGATGTTTTAAGAATTGCAGGCAGTTTTTCTTGACCCGCTCAAACTGGCTTTTCAGATTACGGCGCTGGGCAAAATTGTATTCATTGCCCCAAAACAAGGAATGTCTTAAGGCTGACATACTGTCCGGATCTTTGCGGAAAAGCTGTTTTTCTGACTCAGAATAAGGTCGGTCTGGTCGGGGCAAAATATATGGTGCACTACGTTGCAAGACGGTCAGGTTTTTTGCTGTTTTGGCAATTTCCGGCACAAGCTGAACGGCTGAAGCCCCTGAACCCACCACAACGACATGCTGGTTCTCCAAACTTATCTGATGATTCCAGCGTGCTGAATGCATGACCTGGCCTTCAAATTCTTCCAGCCCCGGAATTTGCGGGAGATGCTCATCTGCCAGATGTCCGGTTGCGGTAATTAAGATCTCAGCCTGATACAAACCTTTAGAGGTGTGAATTTCCCAGATACGTTCTTTAGCATTCCAACTGGCTCTTTCCAATTGGGTGTGAAAATCAATATGGGGCCGGATTTTTTCCTGATCACAGCATTGAATTAAATATCGCTGAATTTCTGCCCCTTGCGGAAACACACGTGACCAGTCCGGATTTTTAATAAAAGAGAAAGAATATAAGTGGGAAGGTACATCACAGGCGACCCCGGGATAGGTATTGTCACGCCAGGTGCCGCCCACTTCTGCTGCACGTTCAATGATTTTAAAATCGTGGATGCCCTGCTGTTTAAGGCGGATTGCCATTCCCAAACCACCAAAACCACTGCCTACAATTAGAATCTTGCTGCGCTGTCCTTGAGCTTGCATTATTTATCTCCTTTAAGGCATATAAGGCTGGATTTTTTGATTCACCGGATATTGTTCTGGATGCTGGCTAAACTGGTTGACCAGTTGCACCACTTCGGCTGGCGCTTCGATATAGAGCGCATGTCCTGAAGAAATTTCGATATAGCGACTGTTCGAAATTGAAGCAAACAGCAATTTTGCTTGGGCTACAGGCACCATGCGGTCTTCACGGCAGGCAACGACTAGAGTTTCTGCACCAATCTCAGGCAAGATCGATGTAATATCAATGCGATAATTTAGTTCACGCTGTTTGGCTGCATCTTGGGATGGTTTAACAAAACGTGCCAGATCCAACACCTGCTGTTCGCTTCGTGCAGACAGATAATCATCGCTATACAGGCAATAATTGACAAAATGAGGCAAGGCCGCAGATTGTTCAGTAAATAATTGCTGCCAGATAACCGTACGCAGTTGTTGCACCGAGCTGGTCTTGGCCCAACCGGCTAACAGGATCAAACGCGCTATGCGCTGTTTTAAACTGGCTGCTACTTGTGCAGCAATCACGGCACCGAGTGAATAGCCTACCACTGTAATGGTTTCATCTTCTGCAACTGCATGTTGAATCAGCGCTTCAACCTGCTGGCTAAAATCAGTCACCTTTAGATCAGCTTTATCTGGGGTATGTAAATCAATGGATAAAACCCGTTGATGAATACCCAGCATCGGAAAAATATAGCTGAAATGCTTGTCGGTATTTCCACCGGTGCCATGAATCAGAATAATGGTGGGAAATGCAGAACGCTGTCCGACTTCATGAAAAGTAAGCTGCAGATCAGCATAAGGACACTGTTGAGTAATCATGTCTAAATCCATATAGACTCCTGATCTTGTTATTTTATGGTTTATTCAATACCGAAGAATAACTCTCAATATTTGAATGAGGTTAGGATGCAAAAATTATTAAAAAAAGACCCACGACACGAGTATCGTGGGTCAAAAGGTTTAATCGAATTTGAACTCTTCAGGTTCAAGTAAAAACAGGCTTTCACCACCTGCCTGAATATTGGCAAAGTGGGTTGAAGTTCTTGGCAAAATACGTGCAAAGAAGAATTGTGCAGTTTTGATCTTGGCTGCATAGAACGGATCAGTATTACCTTCTTCAATTTTCTGCTGCGCAGTAATTGCCATTTTCAGCCACAGATAAGCGGACACGACATAACCAGAGAAATATAGGTAGTCAACTGATGCTGCCCCAATTTCATTGGCAGACTGCTGAGCCTGCTCCTGAATGGTTCTGGTTAATTCCAGCCATTGTTCAGTCAACTGGCTGACTTGTGCAACTTGCTGGCTAAACTGGGCATGTTGTTGATGTTCTTTTACAAAGCCTTGAATTTCCTCGGTTAATGCGGTCAACAGACCCAATTTTGAACCTAGAACTTTACGCGCCAGCAAGTCAATGGACTGAATTTCAGTGGTTCCTTCATAGAGGCTGGCAATACGTGCATCACGGGCAATCTGTTCCATGCCATGTTCAGCAATATAACCGTGACCACCGAAAACCTGCATACCATGTTTAGCCGCTTCTATGCCGGTTTCAGTCATTAATGCTTTGGCAATTGGGGTTAATAATGCCAGACGGTCTTCAGCTGCTTTCTTTTCTTCCGGGCTGTCAGTGGCTTCAGCGATATCGGCATAGGTCGCCAGATAATATGCAAGTGCACGTGAACCTTCTGCAAACACCTTTTGAGTCAGCAGCATGTTACGTACTGCCGGATGCACGATAATCGGATCTGCAGGCTGGCCTGGCACTTTTGCACCTTCAAGAGAACGCATCGCCAGACGGTCTTTGGCATAAGCCAATGCCCCCTGATAAGAAGATTCTGCTGCTGCCAAGCCTTGAATAGCTGTACCGATACGTGCCGAGTTCATAAAGGTAAACATGCAGTTCAGACCGCGATTTTCAGGCCCAATCAGGAAACCTTTGGCATTATCAAAATTCAGCACACAGGTCGCATTGCCGTGAATGCCCATCTTGTGTTCAATGGCGCTACA
Organism: Acinetobacter sp. F-1; assembly: GCF_022869025.1. NCBI lineage: Bacteria > Pseudomonadati > Pseudomonadota > Gammaproteobacteria > Moraxellales > Moraxellaceae > Acinetobacter > Acinetobacter sp. F-1. Next base: position 42,701 of record NZ_JAJKFX010000007.1, read on the forward strand.
CACCACACCATTACGGGAAGCCACATTACCTGCTTCATCCAGATTGTATTTCGGCACAATAAACAGCGAAATACCTTTGGTTCCCGCAGGTGCATCTGGCAAACGTGCCAGTACGATATGCACGATATTTTCAGCCAGGTCATGTTCACCGGCTGAGATAAAGATTTTCTCACCGCTGATGCTATAGCTACCGTCTTCATTTGGCACAGCTTTGGTACGAATCAGGCCAAGATCAGAGCCGGCATGAGATTCAGTCAAGCACATGGTTCCAGTCCAGCGGCCTGCAATTAAAGGTACCAGGAATTTCTGTTTCTGTTCATCGCTACCGTGGTGCTCTAAAGTACGCATGGCACCATGGGACAGGCCTGGGTACATGCCCCAAGACCAGTTCGTTGCGGTAATAATTTCAGAAATGGCAATACGGTATAAGGTCGGGAAGCCCTGACCGCCATATGCTTCGTCACCAGTTAATGAGGTAAAGCCGAGTTCTACATATTTGTCATAAGCTGCTTTAAACCCATCCGGGGTGGTTACGACGCCATCCTGCAAACGGCAACCCTGCTGGTCGCCTGTCGCATTAATCGGTAGAAGTTCGTTTTGGCAAAAGTCCGCAGCGACTTCCAGATATTGCTCCATAATATCCATAGAAACCTTGTCTGCGAATTTTGCATAGCCCTGATATTTCTGTTCAACGTTTAACAGGTCTTTCAGGACAAACTTCATGTCTTTTAATGGCGCAATATAATTTCTCATCGTAATTCCCTTGTATGAGTTCTAATTTGTATATTTATGACAATTAATTTCATAATACGAAATTATGTTTTAAATCCACTATAATATAATTTAAAGAATAAAATCTAGTCATTCGATGAAATTTCCCATTTAAAAATAAAAAATATACAGGATGAAAAAAGCCATTCATGGTGGAATGGCTTTTTATTGAGTGATAACGCTTAGATGATCTAGCGCGGGAAAAATTGAGCCAAACGTTGATAAATAATCTGCTCGGCATCCTGCATGATATTGTCAATCAGCGCCTGACAGGTCGGAATATCATGAATCAATCCCATCACCTGTCCAGCGGTCAGTACGCCCGCATCTACATCGCCATTTTCCAGCGCAAGCTTGCCTTTTAAACCACTGACATAGGGACGAATCTGTTCAAACTCCAGACCTGGATCTTCACTCATTTTCACCACCAGCTCAGATACTGCATTTTTGGCAACACGCGCAGTATTTCTAAACTGCCGATACAGTAGATGTGTCGCCCTTTCATCATTGTCGACATAAAACTGTTTGATGTTCGGATGGATTGGCGCTTCCTGAGTCGCACAAAAGCGTGTGCCCATATTGATGCCTTCTGCACCCAAAGCCAATGCTGCGACCAGACCACGACCATCAGCAAAACCGCCACTGGCCACAATCGGTACAGTAAGCTGATCTGCTGCCGCAGGAATCAGGATCAGGCCAGGAATATCATCTTCACCCGGATGCCCGGCACATTCAAAACCGTCAATCGAGATCACGTCCGCACCGATTCTTTGCGCTGAAAGTGCATGACGAACCGAGGTACATTTATGAATCACAATGATGCCATGCTGTTTAAATGCCTCAATATGTTCGTGTGGCTTATTGCCTGCTGTTTCTACGATCTTGATACCGCTTTCAATAATGGCCTGTCGATATTCGGCATACGGCGGCGGATTCACAGCGGGTAATAAAGTCAGATTCACCGCAAAAGGCTGATCAGTCATGTCACGGCAACGTGCAATTTCCTTGACCAGTGCTTCTGGCGTTGGTTGCGTTAGTGCCGTTAATGTTCCCAAGCCGCCAGCATTAGATACAGCACTGGCCATTTCCGCTGTACCGACCCACATCATGCCACCCTGAATAATCGGATAGCGAATCCCTAAAAGCTCGGTTATACGGGTCTGAATGTTCATGCAAGCTCTCCTTAGCATCCGGTAAATTGTGCAGGGCGTTTTTCGAAAAAAGCCTGGACGCCTTCTTTATAATCCTGACTGTTTAGCGCCAGATATTGCAGGTTTTGTTCCAGCTCCAGTTGCTGGTCGATGGTATTTTCAGCACTGCGTTGCAAGGCCTGTTTGGTTAAAGCCAGTGCATAAGTCGGCTGTTGTGCCAGTCGCTGTGTAATGTCGTCGATATAAACATCAAATTCTGTATCTGGAAGCATTTTCCAGATCATGCCCATTTCGGCAGCCTCTTTGGCATGTAAGGGTTCACCGAGTAAAGTCAGTGCCATGGCACGTGCATAACCGATTAAATGTGGCAACATCCAGGTGCCACCAGCATCGGGAATCAAGCCGATTTTGGAAAAGGCCTGAATAAATCGGGCACTTTCCTTGGCAATGACCAGATCACAGGCCAGCGCGATATTGGCACCTGCACCGGCAGCAACTCCATTTACTGCTGCAATCACCGGTTTGGGACTCTCACGGATCAGCTTAATCAAGGGATTATAATATTTGGCCAGCGAACCTTGTGGTGGCAAAGGCACCTTGCCGAGCTGTCCGGCACGTTCTTTTAAGTCCTGTCCCGCTGAAAAGGCCCGACCATTGCCACGAATCACAATCACCCGTATATCCGGATCTGTATTCCAGCTTTTCAGCACCTGGTGCACTTCCTCGTGCATTTTCCGGTTAAAACTGTTAAGTGACTCCGGGCGGTTAAAGCTTAAAGTCGCGATGCCTTGCTGAACCTGAGTTTGAATCGTTTTCCACATCATCAATTTCCTTATTTTTCCGGTATCCCTACAATTAATAGCCTTTATTAACATCTACCTGATGGCATAAATCCAGCCCGAGATTTAAACGTCGGTCATTTTCTAGAATCTGTTCAACCACTACCGACATCGGCGCATGTGAGGCCACATGTGGGGTTACGATAATTTTTTCATGCTGCCAGAATGGATGCTCGGCAGGCAGTGGCTCCTGTTCAAACACATCGACAATTGCACCTCGTAGATGACCTGAATCCAGCACCTTCAATAAATCCTGTTCGATTAAATGCTGGCCTCTCCCGACCTGAATGAGAGCTGCCTGTTCAGGGAGTTGCTGGAATAATTCAGTAGATAGAATGCCGGTATTCTCTTCTGTAAGTGGCAACAGGTTAATCAGGATCTGGCTTTGAGCCAGGAAATCGGACAACTGTTCTGAACCGACATAGCTTTTAACTTGATTAATGTCTTTTGGGGAATTCGACCAACCAGAGACTTGATAGCCCATGTCTGCGAAACGTTCTGCTACGTATCCACCCATATGCCCCAGTCCCATAATTCCGATCTGGATATGATGGCTATAACTTTGACGATACTGTTTCCATAGCTGCTGCTTTTGCTGCTGGATCATGCAGTCAAAATAACGCTGGAAATACAGCACACCCCAAAGCAGATAATCAAACATGCCTTTTTGATGATGCGGATCGAGTACCCGGCACACGGCTTGATCCGGTCGTATCTCATTCAAGTTTAAATGCTCGACCCCGGCCGCAATCGAATGGATCAGGCCAAGTTTTGGAAGTTGCCGAAGTTTTTCCAGATCTGGAAACCACGAAGCTGCTGTGGTCGCCTGTTCAGCTTCCGGGCTGTCCACTGTACAGAAACTGCCAGCAGGCGCATATTTCTGAAAAGACTTGACCAGAATCGCCTCAATATTCGGCACAGTACTGGAAATCACAATCATGATGCATACTCCGTATATTGATGCTCAATCAGGGATAATGCAGCCTGCCAGGCACGCTGTAAAATCGGTTCAACTAAAGGACTGGCGAACTGCTTGGCAGTTTTAATTCGGACTTCTTCTGCTGGATAATGCAATTCAGCACCACCGCTTAAGGCCTTCACCTGTGCCTGACAGGCACGCTCCAGAAAATAGATTTCATGAAAGGCCCGTGCAATCGTTTCGCCAGCCGTTAAAAGTCCGTGATTGCGCAAAATCATGGCGCGATGGCTGCCCAGGTCCTGAATCAGGCGTTCCTGTTCATCTGTTGACAATGCAACGCCCTCATATTCGTGATAGGCCACCTGCTGATAAAATTTCAAAGCATGCTGGGAAATGGGAAGAAGTCCGTGTTTCTGTGCAGAAACTGCTATGCCATCTGCGGTATGCGTATGAATGACACAGTTCAGATGAGCATGTGCTTCATGAATTGCAGAGTGGATGACGAAGCCCGCCATATTCACCGGCTTGTCCTGTTCATAGCTTTCTACAACCTGCCCTTCATGATTAATCTTCACCAGCGTTGAAGCACACATTTTTTCAAAAGCGACACCATACTGATTAATCAGAAAACAGTCAGGTTGATCGGGAACTCTTAAACTGATGTGAGTATCGATCAGGTCCGTCATCCGGTAATGCGCAATAATGCGATAAAGCGCTGCGAGTTCACAACGTGCCTGCCATTCAGCATCTGTGACGAGATTTTTTATTGTCATCGTTCCATCCTGGAAAAATATAGCATTTCGATCACTATCTGTTATATCATAATTCTATAAAAACAGAATATTATTTCATAAGACGAAATAAACCATTACAAGGAGTTGATATGCCCACATCACAATTAAATGGACTTGAATATCTCACCGCAATTAAAAATGGGGAAATTTCCAGTTCAGCCATGAGTGAAATTATTCCCATGCGTTTGACCTTAGTACGCGAAAACTATGTGGAATATGAGGTGCGTCCTGATCAGCGCCATTACAATTTACAGGGTGGAATTCATGGCGGCTTTTGTGCAACGGTTCTAGATAGTGCGACTGGCGCTGCCGTGCATACGACAGTAGATGCAGGTGTGAGTTTCTCGACCATTGACCTGAATGTAAAAATGCTGAAAGCGATGAAAAGCGGCGAAACCTATACAGCTATTGGTGAAGTTATCCGGATCGGACGTAATGTACTGACCTCAGAAGGCCGAATTATCGATAAAGAAGGTAAAGTTTATGCTTTTGGTTCAGCGACTTTATTAGTCACTGCCCGTAAGTAAATCATTACAGTGATGTAATCAATCCCTGCATGTGCAGGGATTTTTATTTTGAAAGAAAAATCCCAATAAAGAATGCCATGCATATCATAGATACATGGCATTAAGACTATGACTAAACTGTTATGCAGCTTCAGGGTTTTCAATCACCATCGCCAAGCCTTGACCCAGACCGATACACAGACTAATCACGGCATATTTTTTACCGGTACGCTGTAACTGACGTGCAACGGTTAAAGCCAAACGCGCACCCGAACAGCCCAGTGGATGACCAATGGCAATCGCACCACCATTTGGATTGACACGCGGATCATCCAAAGCGACATCCAGACCTTTCAGGCAAGATAATACCTGACTGGCAAAGGCTTCATTAATCTCGATGATATCCATATCGTCTAGCGTCAAACCAGCACGTTGTACTGCCTTTTTAATCGCTTCAATTGGGCCTGCACCCATGATGCGTGGCTCAATGCCAGCGGCTGCAGAAGACAGGATACGAGCCAAAGGTTTTAAGCCATACTGTTCCTGAACTTTTTCACTGCCGATAATCAGTGCTGCAGCGCCGTCATTGATTCCTGATGCATTACCCGCTGTTACTACACCACCTTCAAATAGCGGTTTTAACTTGGATAAAGCTTCAAATGTTGAAGATGCACGTGGATGCTCATCCTCAGTAATTTGTTTAGGCGGCAATTTGCGTCCTTGAGAAACTTCAATCGGGGTAATTTCACCTTCAAAGAAACCTGATTCTTTCGCTACCTGATATTTTGCCTGTGATGCAGCGGCAAAGGTATCAGCCTGTTCACGGCTAATACCGAATTCTTCAGCCACGTTATCACCTGTTTCAGGCATACTGTGCGCGCCAAACTGATCCGTAAATTTACGGTTCGGGAAACGGGTACCAATCGTGGTGTCATAAATTTTGGCATCACGTGAATAAGCACTTTCTGCTTTGCCCATCACAAAAGGCGCGCGGGTCATACTTTCTACGCCACCAGCAATGTACAACTCGCCTTCGCCTGCAGTGATGGCACGTGCCGAATCAATCACAGCACCGAGACCTGATGCACATAAGCGGTTTACCGTCTGCCCCGGAACTGTTACCGGCATACCCGCTAACAATGCTGCAAAACGTGCCACATTACGGCTGTCTTCACCGGCCTGGTTGGTACTACCAAAGATTACATCTTCTACGTCTTCTGCCGGGATACCGGTTTTTTCCAGCAGGTTTTTAATGACTGTAGCTGCTAGATCATCTGGACGTACACTTGCCAGACTTCCGGCATGGCGACCGATTGGTGAACGTAAACCATCATAAATATATGCATTTAACATGAGTGTTATTCCTTTAACTTTTTAATTAATGTGTTGTATGAACAAGAGGCAGACCAAGCTGAACACGGCGACGCAACCAAGGACTTGGACGGTAACGCTGGTCACGGGTAATCGCAGTCATGCTATCCAGAATTTTCAGGATTTTTTCAGCACCCAGCACATCCCCCCATTCAATTGGGCCATATGGATAACCAAGGCCTAATTTCACCGCGATATTGATATCTTCCACCGTTGCAACGCCTTGCTGGGCAATATCACAGCCGAGATTCACAATCATCGCCAAAGCACGTTGAGCCACAAAGCCGACGCTTTCCTGAATTACGCTGGCGGTCACACCATCCAGATTGAAAATTGATTGGGCTGCTTTTACCAGCTCAGGTTGGGTCACAAAAGTTGGCATCAAGGTACGGTGTTTATGCAGACCATATAGCAGATCGATGCACACCACTTGCTGAGGTGCCACCTGATAACGGACAGCGGCTGATGTTGCATCTTCACCATAGGTGGCAATCAGGATTAAAGCCTCTGCTGAAGGTGTCTCAGTTTGCTCAATCTGGATATTGAACTGTTGCAGATATTGCTCAAGTGCCTGACGGTCTTCATCATATTCGGTGCCTAGCCAGACTGATGGATATTGACTTAACTTTTCAACCAATGCTGGAGCAACATCACCTTCTTTGCTACCCGAAGTGTAATCATAGAAACCTTTACCGGTTTTACGACCTAACTGCTTGGCAATAAAACGCTGACGGGTAATCACGCTTGGACGGTAACGTGCTTCTTCATAATACTGATGATAAATCGATTCACTCACCGGATGCGAGACATCCATACCGGTCAGATCACCTAATTCAAACGGCCCCATCTTGAAACCGATTCCGTCACGGTAGATCCTGTCAATATCATAAAATGGTGTGACATTTTCATTCAGAATTGCATAGGCTTCGCTACCAAAGGCACGGCCGGCATGGTTAATGATAAACCCTGGAGTATCTTTAGCTTTGACCGGACGATGACCCATTTTTGTAGAAAGCTGGGTTAATGCTTCAATAATGTCAGCACGGGTATTAAAGCCTTCAATCACTTCGACCACTTTCATGAGTGGGACCGGATTAAAGAAGTGATAACCGGCAACACGTTCTGGCTGCTCACAGTTGGCAGCTATTGCACTGATCGACAATGAAGAGGTATTAGATGCCAGAATCGCCTCTGGTTTTATCATTCCTTCCAGTTGCTGCATCAGTTTTTGCTTGATTTCCAGATTTTCAATAATCGCTTCAACAATCAAGTCACAATCTTTCAGGTCTTCTAGCTGCTGGGCAGTCGACAGATGAGCAATATCTTCAGCGGCTTTTTCATGGCTGAATTTACCTTTATCTGCCAAGGTATTTAATGTTTTGGCCAGTTTATCCTGTGCCTGTTCGGCTGCCCCTTCTTTGGCATCAAACAGTACCACATCATGACCAGACTGAATCGCGATCTGGGCAATACCTGCACCCATCGTACCCACGCCAATAATGCCGATTTTCTGAATCTGAATACTCATGCTTATCGTCCCTGATAATTCGGTTTACGTTTTTCAATAAAGGCCTGCATGCCTTCTTTTTGATCTTCGGATGAGAACAGCATCTGGAAAGACTTACGTTCCAGGGTAAGTCCGGCATTAAGCGGCACATCTTCAGCCAATAAAGCCACTTCCTTGATTTGCTCTAGAGCAATTGGCGGCATTTTCGCTAGGCCTTCCGCCATCTTGATAGCTGTAGCAAGGGTTTCACTGTCTTCAGTCACCTGGGACACCAGACCAATTTGATAGGCTTCCGGTGCAGGCACCAGACAACCGGTCATGATCATGCGCATGGCATGAAATTTGCCCACTGCACGGAATAAACGCTGGGTACCACCGGCACCCGGCATAACACCCACTTTTACTTCAGGCTGACCAAACTGGGCACTTTTCCCGGCAATAATAATGTCCGCATGCATGGCCAGTTCACAGCCACCGCCAAGTGCATAACCATTGACTGCTGCAATCACCGGTTTTGAACACTGTGCAATCGCCTGCCAGTAACGTTCAGTCCGACGCTGCATCATTTGAATGGTTTCTGCATTGGCCAGTTCTTTAAGATCGGCTCCTGCTGCAAAATCTGTTTCACCACCGGTAAGAATAATGGCACGAACATTTTCATCGTCATTCAGTTGCAAAAAAGCCGCCGCAAGTTTCTGGCGAACTTCTGTATTCAGGGCATTTTTCGCTTCTGGTCGATGAATTTTAACCATCGCTACATGTGCTGAAACTTGTTCTACTTGAACTACCTGTTCCATTAAAATCTCCATTTATTTTGTATAGCGAAATTTTATTTTATATAAAACTAAGGTTTCTCAAGCTATAAATCAAGGATTTTTAACTCCAGAATGCAAAAAAGTTATTTTTTACTAAAAATAGAGTAAAAACTCTTGTTCATCTGGTTATTTTATGATTAATTGATTTCGCAATACGGAATTAAGTATTTTAAATGCAATCTGATTATTCATTTCAATGAATAATCGCCATAAGGCAGAACTTAAAATTAATTTACGAAATCAAATTTTCCAGCAATGAGATGATTTTGATTTAGCGTAAAGCGTGAAAAATCGAATGTAGCCTGATAAAAAATGCAGCGGCTGTTGTGTGCAGAGCGAGTCTGTTAAATCAGGAAAACTATGTTTCCGTGAGGAAGAAAAATGGATTTAGCGGTAGCAGAGGAAATGCTACTTTGAATATATAGAGGATATAAGAATGACAAGCGATACCATCGTAACAGGAGACAATAAAACCGATGTCTCCTCCACGGATACCATTAAACAGGCACCAAAACGTCTTTGGATGACGGCTTTTGTCTTTGCTTTTCTGATTTTGCTCTGTGACGGTGCAGATATCGGGATTCTGGCTTTCAGTCTGACCAGTCTGAAAGCTGAATGGGGCCTGACTTCTGTACAGGCGGGTGCCTTGGGAAGTTATTCTCTTTTAGGTATGGGGATCGGAGGCTTTATTGGTGGATGGGCATGCGACAAATTTGGACGTGTCCGTGTCATTGTACTGGCCACCATCGCCTTCTCGATCTTATCCGCCTACTCAGGTTTTGCACAGTCTTATACTGAATTTGCAATTTTACGTACTCTTTCTTGCTTGGGTTTAGGCTGTTTATATATTGCCTGTAATACTCTGATGTCAGAATACGTACCGACCAAATACCGTACTACTGTACTGGCAACATTGATGACTGGTTTCACTTTAGGTTCATTGGTGATTACCATGATTTCAGGCTGGATTATTCCTGAGTTCGGCTGGCGTATGCTGTACTGGATCACAATTGCTCCATTAGCTTTGGGTATCCTGATGCACTTTATGGTGCCAGAGCCAGAATCATGGAAACGTGTCCGTGAAATGAAAAGAACTGGTCAGATTGTGGATAACGATACCAAAAAAGGTAATCCATACATCACCATTCTTAAAGATAAAACTCATGGCAAGATGTTCATCTTGTGGTCTTTCAGCTCCGGTTTCCTGTTATTTGGTTACTTCGGTGTAAGTAACTGGTTGCCAAGTTATCTTGAAGCTGAATTAGGCATTAAGTTTAAAGAAATGGCACTGTATATGGTGGGTACATTCATCACCATGATTTTTGCCAAAATCATTGCAGGTTATGTTGCTGATAAAATTGGTCGCCGTATTGTGTTTGCTTTCGGCACCATGGGAACAGCGCTATTTATCCCTGTCGTGGTGTATATGCATAATGCCGATAACATTGGCGTACTGATGCTAATCTTCGGCTTCCTGTACGGTATTCCATATGCCATCAATGCAACCTATCTAACCGAAAGTTTCCCGACTGGTGTTCGTGGTACAGCGGTGGGCGGTGCATTCAATATTGGTCGTATCGGTGCAATCTTTGCGCCAATTACGATTGGTTATCTGGCGATGCATGGTTCGATCGGTACAGGTCTGTTGGTAATGGGTGCAGCATATTTCCTATGCGGTTTGATTCCTGCCCTGTTTATTAAAGACCGTTTATACGATCCGCAAAAAGCAGAATAAACCCTACTTCGGAAGGCAGGTCAAATCGCTGCCTTCCTCACTTCAAATATTTACAACACGTCAGTATAGAAAGGTCTCCTTTCATTCAGGATTAAAAATTTCTTTAGGGATTAAGAAATGAAAAAATTAGTTTTAGCGACATTATGTGGTATTGCTTCAGCACAGGCATTTTCAGCAGAAGCTTCTGAAGACCGTATGCAATTTCTTGAGTCACAGTTAAAGCAAATCCAGGCAGAACTAGAACAACAAAAAGCCGCGCAACTTGCATTAAAGAACCAGCAGGAACAAGCCAAAGCGCAAGACTCTAAAACGCTGAGTTCAATGGTAGATAATGTCGATGTTTATGGCTTGATCCGCTTTGATGGTGCAGTCGATTTCAAAAGTACTACTGAAGCCCGTGGCCGTACCATTAACCAGATTAATAAAGTACCTTTTACTGAACCGGATTCTGTACGTTCCGATTTTACTGCGGCTGCCAGCCGGATTGGTTTCCTGGCCAAAGATCTAGGAGGCAATCCGAATGTTTCTGCTCGTTTAGAAGCCGACTTCTGGACCAACAATGGTAAAGGCGATGGTGGATTACGTATCCGTCATGCACACTTAAAATACTATAACTGGACGTTTGGTCAGGCCTGGTCATTGATGTCAACACCAGAGATTAGCACTGAAGCTGTCGACTACAGCTTGTTCCTGGGTGGATCAGTCTTACGTACACCTCAGGTGAGCTATGCTTTCAAACTTGATCCGGAAAATACCTGGAATGTCGGTCTGGAGTACATGGCCGGTGGCGATCGTTCTTCTGCCTTACCTGCCTTAAGCACTAAATATGTTCATCAATCAGGCCCTCTTCATTTATTAGCTCAAGGCTTTGTCAATCAAAAGCAAGCGCAAACAGATACAGGTGATATTGAAAAAGTTGGCTGGGGTGTGGGCGTTGGTGGACGTTACCGTTTAGATGATCAAAACTCAATTCAGGGGAACTATTTCCATATGGTCGGTGATCAGCGTATTGCAGCTTTCTTGACTCAAGGTTCAACAACCGATGGTGCTGCCTGGGGTGGCGATTATTCAGTCGATCCAATCAATAATGAACTTTTATTGAATGAGTTCAATAGTATAAATATTGGCTTCACGCATAAATTTACGCCGAAACTACGTAGTAGTATTAATGCCAGCGTGGTTGATTTTGATGATTCTAGCGATTATGCCAAAGCCAATCCGGAAACCAATAAGCGCTTAACCGACTATGTGGCTAACGTGATCTATTCTCCTGTTCCAAAGATTAATTTGGGTGCAGAATATCATCATGGCAAGCGTGAAACCTTTGACAATAAGGAAGCAGATATTTCGCGTATCAACCTCTCTGCCAACTATAGTTTTTAAAGCCTCAGGAGACAAGGATGTCAGCCCAAGGGCAAATTTCACGCCGTTTCATGTTCATGATGGCAATGACCTGCGCACTCTGCGCAGGTTGTAACTATTTTAACCAGCCCTTGATTTATTCTATTGCAGAGGATCTGCAGATCAGTGTGGCTCAGTCTGGCTGGACTGTAGTACTGACCCAGATTGGCTATGCCACCGGATTATTTTTGTTTGTCCCTTTGGGTGACTTGTTCGAAAAACGGTTGTATATCTGCAGTTTGATGTTCTGTACCGGATTGGCGCTTATTGGGCTTTCAGCCAGTACCAATCTGCATATGTTGTATGGCTTTACCCTGCTCGCCTCTTTTTGTTCGATCACCACCCAGATTCTGATTCCTTTTGCCGCCAGCCTGTCGCAGCGTGATAAAAGTGCCGAAGTCGTTGGCCTACTCATGAGTGGTGTTCTGGTGGGTATTCTGTTTGCCCGTACCGTGGCCGGACTGATTTCTACTTTATGGTCCTGGCATGCGGTGTACTTGTTTAGTGGTTGTGCAATTCTTCTGCTGAGTCTGGCCATGTGGTTCCAGTTACCAAGCGCTAAGAGCCAGTTGCAGATGAATATATTGCAAATTTATCGCTCACTATTTACCTTTGCACGCACAGAACCCATGCTGATCCGGCGTAGTATGATCGGAGGTTTGGGTTTTGGCATGCTGAGTATTATCTTTACTACCATGACTTTTATTCTGGCTGAAGCACCTTATCATTTTAATGATTTCCAGATTGGCCTCATGGGCATTGTGGGGGTGGTCGGCATCTGGTCCTCTCAGTGGACCGGTAAAATGATTGGCAGGCATCGGGAAAAATGGATTGCGCATCTGGCTACGTGCGGACTGATTCTGGCCTGGATTCCTTTATTCTTTGCCCAGAATTATTTATGGATTTATATCTTGGGCTTAATTCTGGCTTATTTTGGAATTTCCTGTTTGCATGTCTTGAACCAGAATCTGGTCTATCGAATTTCAATGCAGGCTCGCTCGCGGATTAATGCCATCTATATGACCTGTTATTTTTCAGGTGCCGGTCTGGGTGCATTTTTATCGCTGCATTTATGGAAAAGCTATGGCTGGTCTGCCTGCGTCATTTTAGGTTTTATTTTTGCCGTGTTGATCTTTTTGATTAACTATTATGATTTAAACCAAGAAAGAAATTTAGCCAATATTCAGCCTGAGCCTTAGATACTGTTAAAAACCTTTGGGGTTAAAAGCTTATTTTTTTATCCCGCTTTCTGTACCGAGCATAAATTATAGAGATGATACGCTGATAAAATAGAAAAATTCTTTAAGCCTGTTTAACGTTTCCTTTCTATCTGAAGAGCGGTTGAAAATATTGATATCTTAACTTTTAGAGTTAATTCAATTTACTATTTTCCATTGCGAGATAAACAGGCTTCAATTCAGTTAAAGGTGCAGGTTTTGCATAAAAGAAGCCTTGTAGCAGATCACAACCCTGTTGATAGAGTAAACTGGCTTGACTTACGGTTTCGACCCCTTCCGCGACAACTTCCAGATCCAGCTGATGGGCTAGATGAATAATCGATTGCACAATTGCAGCATCCTGACCATCGAGGGTCAGCTCTTCAATAAAACTACGGTCTAACTTGATTTGATTAATCGGCAAGCGACGCAGATAACTGAGACTCGAATAACCTGTGCCAAAGTCATCAATGGCGACCTGTACACCTAAAGCACGCACTGCTTTCAAAATTTCTATGGTTCGATCTGCACCATTAATGATGACACCTTCCGTGATTTCAATTTTAAGTAATTCCGGCGGTAATTGACTGAGTTCAAGTGCATGTTCAAGCACCTGCAAAAAGCCTGCTCTACGGAATTGCAAAGGAGAAATATTCACCGATACCGTGATCTGGCTATTGTGTGTCTTGTTCCACTCGGCAATATCTAAACAGGCCTTTTCCAATACCCATTGACCTACACTAATAATTTGCCCAGTTCTTTCTGCAAGTGGAATAAAAATCGCTGGGGAAATATAACCCTGCTGTGGATGGCACCAACGGATTAAAGCTTCTACACCTGTTACCAGTCCAGTTTCAGGATGAACCAGCGGCTGATAGAACAGGTCAAAATTTTCTTGATTGATCGCTTCCATGAGTTCCAGACGCAGATTGGTATAGTCTATTTCTGCGACAGGCTGCATTCTGGTTTTTTCATACCACTGCCACATATTACGACCTTGTCTTTTGGCTTCCTGCATCGCCAAAACAGACTGGTAGATCAATTCAGAAGAATGATGGATCGAACTGTCATCTGCCACAATACCAATACTGGCACTTAAATGTATTTTGTACTGATCAACAATAAACAGCATGGAAAGAAGATCAAGAATTTCTCCGGCGATCGCCTCGACTTCAGTATGCTCATCTGTCCCTGAGAGCAGCAAAATAAATTCATCTTCAGCGAAGCGGCATAGCACATTATTGCCTTGAACAAATTTTTGCAGCCGCTCGCCTACAATTTTGAGAATCTGGTCACCCACCAGATGACCTAAGCTGTCATTGATATTTTTAAAATCATCCAGATCTATATACAGCAAGACTAAAGGTTGTGAGCTCTCGTGCTGTGCTTCAAAAATATTTTCCAGAATCTGTTTGAATGCATACTGGTTCGGTAAACCGGTTAAATGGTCATGGGTATGCTGATGCTGAATATATTCTTCGTGAATACGTTGCTGGGTAATATCTTCCTGAATCCCCAAAAAATGGGTGCAGGTTCCTGTCTGGTCAAAAATAGGACCTATAGTTAAACGATTCCAGAACCAGCTACCATCTTTACAGTAACTTTTTATAGTCACCTGAATTTCTTTTTGTTCTTTGACCGCTTGCTTGAGTAATGCAATCTGATCCGGATCAGTATCTGGACCCTGTAAGAAAAAACAGCTTTGTCCTAATACTTCTGCTGCTGTATAACCGGTGAGCTTTAGAAAAGCCGGATTTACATACACCATTAGCCTTTCTTCAGAGACATCGGTAATAAAAAGACTATTCGGACTGGCCTCTACCCCCCGTTTTAATAATCGTAGAGACTCCTTGTTTTCACGCGATACAGTAATATCTCGGGCAATGCCAATAATACCGGTGACTTTCTGATTTTGAATAATCGGTAAATTGGTCAGATCCAGCCATAAGATATCGCCTGCAACATTATAAATTGGAAGTTCATAATGTTGAGATTTACCTTGCGCCGCTTCTGAAAATGAAACGTTAGCAAGTTCATGGAATTCGGGCGGTATGAAGGCACAATAGTGCTGACCATGGATTTGCGCTTTAGAAAAACCTGTAATTTCTTCGCAAGCAATATTGGTATTAAGCACATGTCCCTGTAGGTCAAGTTCAAAAATAATATCTGGATGATAGGTATAAAATGAGCTGTATTTTTCATTAAGCTCATGTCTTTTTTGACGTTCTTGATCAAGCTCAATTGCCAGAGCAACTAATTTTGCCGCTTGCTGTAAAAGCTGAATATGATGTTCAGTCGGTATTTTCGGTGTTCGATAATAAGTGGCAAACGTTCCGTACAAAATATCTGAAGCATTAATAATCGGCATAGACCAGCAGCTAGACAATTTTTCTGCATTTACCAAAGCACGGTAAGACTGCCAGTTTGGGTCTTTCATTAAATTCGGACTAATGACCAACTGACGTAAGAAAGCAGCTACGCCACACGATCCTTGATTTGGCCCAATTTTCAAATCTTGAATAGCATTACAGTACTCTTTTGAAAAGTGCTGTTTGCCACTTATAACATTTAAAGTTTGGGTGTCATCCTGATAGAGCATAATGGTGACAAGCGCATCTGGAATGCGCGATTCAAGCCACTGGCTAATGACATCGAGGATAGGCTTAAGTTCAGTATGGCGACCAATCAGATTAAAAATATGAAAAATTTCTTGATCATCACAATTATTATTCATTCAGACTATCACCTTCCTTAGCTTCTTAACATTTTAGACTTATTATTAAAATAATCATTAGCAAAAGTTTGTATTTATATCTTTAAAATACGGAAATACGGAAATACGGAAATACGGAAATACGGAAATACGGAAATACGGAAATACGGAAATACGGAAATACGGAAATACGGAAATACGGAAATACGGAAATACGGAAATACGGAAATACGGTCAATATTACGTGTATTTTATAATAATTCTAAAATTTAAAAATCACAGCCGAAGCTGTGATCTAAAACTATACTTTTACTTAATCAGAATATTGCGGACTTATTTTTAGGCTGCTTGTTGACGACTGTCCACTAATTTACAGCCTGTCTGCTGTTGTAATTCTTCAAAGCTTAAGCCATCCACTATTTCAATAACCTGAGCTTGTAGGTCTTTTAATTCAATCACACACAAATCAGTATAAATACGGTTGACACAATGTTTACCTGTTAGAGGATAAGTCAGTTCTTCAACAATTTTTGCCTCACCGTTTTTGGTCACATGTTCCATGCAAACATAGACACAGCGAGCACCCACTGCCAGATCCATCGCACCGCCTACAGCAGGTACAGCATCAGCATTACCGGTATGCCAGTTCGCCAGATCACCATTAATAGCGACCTGAAAAGCCCCCATGATACAGATATCCAGATGCCCGCCTCGCATGATATCGAAAGAGTCGGCAGAATTCATAAAACTGCCACCTTGCAACATGCTTACGAGTTCTTTGCCGGCGTTAATCAGATCATCATCTGCCTGTTCAGGATCACTCAATGCAGCAAAACCTAAAACGCCATTTTCCGAGTGTAGAATTACTCCTTGTTCAGGTTTTAAATAACCTGCTACGCGTGTCGGTAAACCAATACCCAAATTTACAAAAGAGCCGGTTGGAATGTCTTGTGCAACTTTAGCTACAATCTGTTCACGACTACGTTTTTGAATATTCATTATTTAATATCTCCAACCTTGACCACATGCTGTACAAAAATTCCTGGCGTTACAATGATCTCTGGATCAAGTTCTCCCAGTTCCACAACTTGATGGACTTGTGCAATGGTGGTTTTTGCTGCTTTGGCCATGATCGGACCAAAATTCCGTGCTGCCTTACGGTAGGTCAAGTTGCCCCACTGATCTGCCTGATTGGCATAAACCAAGGCATAATCAGCATGTATCGGATATTCCAGCACATAATCTTTTCCATTGATATTACGGGTTTCTTTACCCTCAGCTATTTTGGTACCAAAACCGGTTGGAGTAAAAACAGCTCCTAAGCCTGCACCGGCTGCCTGAATACGGCAGGCCAGATTGCCTTGTGGCACCAGTTCCAGCTCAACTTTTCCGGCTTTATACAGATCTTCAAAGACGGTTGAGTTATTGGCCCGTGGAAATGAACAGATCATTTTTTTAACCAGTCCAGACAACAGCAGATTGGTTAGACCACGATCTCCAGAAGCTGCATTGTTGTTAATAATGGTTAAGTCTCTAGGACCAAAGTCAATTAATGCTTCGATTAATTCTACCGGCTGACCTGCCAGGCCAAAACCACTGGTCATAATGTGTGCACCATCAGGAATTTGCTTAAGTACCGTCTCGATATCCTGCGTGATTTTATTCATCATATTGCTTCCTAGCATGTTCTATCTATATTACGAGTGCAGATTAATCTGCCTTTTGTGGATCAAATAAGCGGTCTTTAATAAAGAAAGCGGGTATCAGGCCGCAAAGAAAATAGGCAATGCCCATAATCAGTAAGCCGGTACCAATTGAGCCTCCTTGAGCAAAATAGCCAATGGTAAGAGGTGCAAACACCGCACCCAGTCGGCCTACGTTATATGCCCCACCCACTGCTGTTCCACGCACTTTGGTGGAGAAGCTTTCTGTCATGTAAGTCGCATTAATACCGTATGGAATACCATAGAGAAAACCGAAAAATAACATCAGCCAGAGGATATTATCCGGCGTATTACCAAAGACAATCACAGGGATAAAAATTGCAGTACCCATAGTGCCGAAAGCAAATACCGCACGACGGCCAATCCGGTCAGCGATAAAACCGGCAATAACTTTGGTACACATCATGATCAGGAAAGTCCCGATCATATACATGGTCATTTCTTTAAACTTGATTCCCAGATCAGTCTCTAAATACGCCGGTAGCCAGTTGCTGACTCCATAATAGCCAAACTGTAAAAATGCGGTACTGAAGGACCAGAGGATAAACATGCGGCGGCTAAGTGCATCTTCAAAAATCATTTTAAAAGTATTTTTTGGTTTTTCCTGCAGAATACCACTGGCTTTTGCATCCAGGCGTGCTTTACGCGCATCTAACCAGGCTTTCGGCTCAGGCACCAAGAAGTACATCGCGAAGGCCAGTACAATTGGAATAATGGCAATATAATAGAGGTATCGCCAGCCAAATTCAGGCAATAGCCATCCAGCCAGAACAGTTGCGACCACCGAGCCTAAAGTCCAGCCAGTCATAAGCGTTGCCAATACTGTAGAGCGATATTTGGTGGGTACATACTCTGCCATGAGTGTGTTACAGGCAATATATAGAGCACCTAGTCCAATCGCAGACGTAAAGCGCAGCCATTTGAACTGATCATAACTTTCTACGAATCCTAACCAGAAGGTTAATGAAGAAAATAATGCAATGGCAATGACGATCACACGAACCCGGCCAAAACGGTCACAAGCCCAGCCACCAAAAAAACCGCCGATAGCCATGCCTGCAAGCGTCCAGCTCCCTAAGGCACCGGCCTGCATATTACTTAATGAAAACTCTTGTTTCAGACTGGTCAGACTGTAGGCTAATAACGCAATATCAGCACCATCAACCAGTAATGCTAAAAATGAGAAAATAAAGGCCAGAATCCAGACTCTTTGCTTGGGTTCGTTTCCACCTTCCACTGGGTGTTGTTGTGAACTGATCGTATCCATAATGCTCTTTCTACTTTTCGGCACTCCTGTGCCTTTTTAAAACGCATATTTCACTTAATTATTTAGGTGAAATATAGAATATTTACTGATCATTACCACACTTGAACAAAGTGGTATGAAGATGATTTTCAAAGTTCTTGATAAATTTTCTCTGCAGAAATCACGTAGCAATACATTGAAAGATGTGATTAAGCACAATTCTTAAACCCGTAAAACAATCTAGCCAGCAATGCTGGCTAGAGGTTGATGTCAGGTTTAGTTGCAAAAGGCTGCAATTCCGGTTTGTGCACGACCTAAAATCAGGGCATGTACATCATGGGTACCTTCATAGGTATTTACCACTTCCAGATTAACCAGATGACGGGCCACACCGAATTCATCGCTAATGCCATTTCCACCCATCATGTCACGGGCCAAACGGGCAATATCCAGTGCCTTGCCGCAGTTATTACGCTTAATTAAAGACGTACCTTCAACTGAAGCAATGCCCTCATCTTTCATGCGGCCAAAACGTAAAGCCACCTGTAAGCCAAGGGCAATTTCAGTTTGCATATCTGCCAGTTTCTTCTGGATCAGCTGATTCGCAGCGAGTGGTCGGCCAAACTGTTTACGGTCCATGGTGTATTGATGCGCGGTATGCCAGCAGAATTCTGCTGCGCCCATCGCACCCCAGGCAATCCCGTAACGGGCACTGTTCAGACAGGTAAATGGACCTTTTAAGCCACGTACTTCTGGAAATGCATTTTCTTCCGGTACAAAGACATTATCCATCACAATTTCACCGGTGATTGAGGCACGTAGACCCACTTTGCCGTGAATTGCTGGAGCAGAAAGCCCTTCCCAGCCTTTTTCTAAAATAAAGCCACGAATGTCACCGACATTGCCTTCAGCAGATACTTCTTTGGCCCAAACTACAAATACATCGGCAATCGGGCTGTTGGTAATCCACATTTTTGCGCCTGTTAAGCGGTAACCACCCTCGACTTTTTTAGCACGGGTAATCATGCTACCCGGATCAGAACCATGATCTGGCTCGGTCAAGCCGAAGCAACCAATATATTCACCGGTTGCTAATTTTGGTAAATACTTTTGCTTTTGCTCTTCAGAACCAAATTCATTAATGGGTACCATCACCAGAGAACTTTGTACGCTGGCCATTGAGCGATAACCTGAATCGACACGTTCAACTTCACGGGCAATCAGACCATAACTGACATAATTTAAACCTGCACCACCATACTGTTCTGGAATGGTTGGGCCTAGCAGACCAAGTTCACCCATCTCACGGAAAATGGCCGGATCAGTTTTTTCATGGCGGAACTGTTCCAGTACACGCGGCATCAGTTTGTCTTGACAGTACGCTGCCGCTGCATCGCGGATCATGCGCTCTTCTGACGTCAGTTGCTGTTCGATTAAAAACGGGTCTTGCCAATCAAATCTAATTTTTGTCGTCATTTTAATATTTCCTTATTTTAAAATTATGAGATTAGGCGGTTGCCTGTTTAATCATTTCACGCGCAATAATAATTTGCTGGATTTGTGTGGTTCCTTCATATAAACGGAACAAACGCACATCACGGTAAAAACGTTCAATTGAATATTCACTGATATAACCCGCTCCGCCATGAATCTGCAAACAGCGATCAGCTACTCGACCACACATTTCGGTTGCAAACATTTTTGCACAAGAGGCTTCAGTCGTAACATTTTGACCAGCATCACGCAGACGCGCAGCATCCAGCACCATACATTTGGCTGCATAAATCTCGGCTTTAGAGTCTGCCAACATACCCTGGATCAGCTGGAAATTCGCAATGGGCTGACCAAACTGTTTGCGTTCCACTGCATAGTTAAGTGCGTCTTCCAGCATACGCTCTGCCATGCCCACGCTATAACCGGCAATGTGCAGACGGCCCTTATCCAGCACACGCATAGCTGTTTTAAAGCCAATTCCTTCTACACCGCCAATCAGCTGATCTTTATGCACTTTACAGTTATCAAAAATTACATCACAGGTATAAGAACCATGCTGACCCATTTTCTTGTCAATTTTACCTAGGCTTAAACCAGGTGTGCCTGCTTCAACTAAAAATGCTGAAATACCGCTAGCACCTTTAATCTCTTGATTGGTACGTGCCATCACGGTAAATGTCGTGGCGCGTGGCGCATTGGTGATGAAGCGTTTAGTTCCGTTTAAAATATAATAATCGCCGTCTTTGACAGCGCTGGTTTTTAAAGCAGCAGCGTCTGAGCCTGAATCCGGTTCGGTCAAACAGAATGAACCAATAATTTCGCCCGTGGCATAACGCGGTAAATATTTCTGTTTTTGCTCTTCTGTACCATCAATTACAATGCCACTTGAGCCAATGCCGTTGTTAGTACCAATTAAAGAGCGAAAGGCAGCCGATGTATGACCTAATTCCATCGCGACCAGAATTTCTTCTTCCATGGTAATGCCTAAACCACCATATTCTTCAGGAATCGTCAGGCCAAACAAGCCCAGCTCTTTCATCTGTTCCACAATATGTTCAGGAATGGCGTTGTTCTCTTCTACTTCATGCTCAAGAGGCACCAGTTCATTTTTTACAAAATCGCGAATCGTTGACAGAAGTTGGTCTAGCATTTCCGGATCACGAATCATATGAATCTCCATGGATATAATTTAGGTAAATTCCTTTACCCTTATTTTTGTTTCGTATTACGAAATAAATAATCATATAAAATCATTTTGAGCAAGTGAAATTATTAAAAATTTTATATTTTAACTAAAAAATGAAATTTTTCTGGTATTCCAGTTAATTTA
Source organism: Acinetobacter sp. F-1 (assembly GCF_022869025.1). Classification (NCBI taxonomy): domain Bacteria; kingdom Pseudomonadati; phylum Pseudomonadota; class Gammaproteobacteria; order Moraxellales; family Moraxellaceae; genus Acinetobacter; species Acinetobacter sp. F-1. The sequence continues at coordinate 64,234 of NZ_JAJKFX010000007.1, forward strand.
TGTTTAAGATTTAATTTCACGATACGAAATATTTTGATGGATGATTGTTTTATTTATCAGTTTTTTTTGAATAGATAATTAAACCTTTTTTCTTGCTGTAATATTTATCGATCACTGACTCTTTCGGAGAAATCGAAACTTTTTAAATGTGTTGGCTACGTATTAAACCTCAAAAACTAGATGATTTTATATTGTCTTCAAAGTTGGGTAACAGGATTCTTTTCGACCACAAATAATTTCGGCACTTTTTCCTATATTTTATCTTTTGTAGAAGTGTTTTATTTTGTATCGTGAAATTATGTTGCTATCATATTCATTAATTTAACTTTAATTGCCCTGACCATGACAAAAAATAAAACTGGTGAAATTCCCAACTTTGATGAAATCCGTTTAGATCCGATTTCACATATTCATAGAGAAAATAATCCTCAATTTATTGCGTCTATTGCGCGTGGATTGGAAATCTTGCGTTGCTTTTCAGCGACCAATCAATTGCTTGGTAATCAGGAAATTGCACAATTAACCAACTTGCCCAAGCCGACTGTAGCGCGTATTACCAGCACCCTGGTTTCTTTAGGTTATTTAAAACAACTGCCAAATACCACGAAATATCTATTGGATGTTGGCGTATTGGCTTTAGGCTATGCAGCTTTGAGTAATATTTCTGCACGGACTCAGGCTTATCCGTTTATGGAAGAAATGTCACGCTATTCCCAAGCCCCTGTGGCAATGGCTACCCGTGACCGTTTGAGCATGATTTATCTGGAAGTGGTACATACAGAATCGACGCTGACCATGCGCCGCCCTGTCGGTTCGACTTTACCGATTCATAGCAGTGCCATGGGACGCGCCTGTCTGGCAGCGATGGATGTAAAGGAACGCGAATATTTATTTGACGCGATCAAGAAAAGAAACGAAGATCAGTGGCTAACCATCAAGCGTAATCTGGAACGTGCAATCCGTGATTATCAGGATTATGGCTACTGTCTGTCTCTAGGTGACTGGGCAAAAGATGTGAATTCCGTGGCAGTTCCACTAGTTCATCCCAAACATGGAATTTTAACATTTAACTGTGGTGCTCCAAGTTATCTGTTAAACCAAGAAAAACTGGAAAATGAAATTGGACCACGTCTGATTCACATGGTGAATAATATTGCGATGAATCTCAATAACATATAAAAAATTAATCATCAGAGCGACATTAAGTCGCTCTTTTTATTGAATACTCAGTCTACACATCTTCTTACTTTACCCAGAATTTGCCGCAAACCTTTTTTAATGCTGTGAAATAGATAAAGTCCTATTTCAAATAAAAAGATCAAAAATAAACTTCATAACCGATTTAGATAATGCTATAAATATCGTATAGCGAAATTGGATTTTACATTATGGAAGATATAATAAGAGAATCGATGGAGTTTGACGTCGTCATCGTAGGCGCAGGCCCTGCGGGTCTTTCTGCTGCGATCAAAATTCGTCAACTTGCAATTGAAAACAACTTAAACGATCTGTCCGTTTGTGTCGTAGAAAAAGGCTCCGAAGTCGGTGCACATATTCTGTCTGGTGCTGTGCTTGAACCGCGTGCCATGAACGAGCTGTTCCCAGACTGGAAAGAACAGGGTGCCCCGCTGAATGTTCCGGTGACTGAAGATAAAACCTTCTTCCTGCTGTCAGATGAAAAACCACAGGAAGCACCACACTGGATGGTGCCTAAAACCATGCACAATGATGGCAACTATGTCATCTCGCTCGGCAACGTGGTGCGCTGGTTAGGCCAGAAAGCTGAAGAACTCGAAGTGTCAATCTTCCCGGGCTTTGCCGCCTCTGAAATTCTTTATCATGAAGATGGCACAGTCAAAGGCATTCAAACCGGTGACATGGGTATTGGTAAAGATGGCGAACCAACACATAACTTTACCCCGGGTTATGAACTGCATGCCAAATATACGATTTTTGCAGAAGGTTGCCGTGGTCATTTAGGTAAACGTCTGATCCAAAAGTTCAACCTGGACAAGGACGCGGATCCGCAACATTACGGTATCGGCATTAAAGAGCTTTGGGAAATCGATCCTGCCAAGCATAAACCGGGTCTGGTGATGCACGGTGCCGGCTGGCCACTAAATGAAACTGGTTCTTCAGGTGGCTGGTGGTTATACCATGCTGAGAATAACCAGGTGACTCTGGGCATGATCGTAGATCTGTCTTACACCAACCCGCATATGTATCCCTTCATGGAAATGCAGCGCTGGAAAACCCATCCATTGATCAAGCAGTATCTGGAAGGTGGTAAGCGTATTTCTTATGGTGCGCGTGCTGTGACCAAAGGTGGTTTTAACTCATTACCAAAATTCACCTTCCCGGGTGGTTCTTTGATTGGTGATGATGCCGGCTTCCTGAACTTTGCCAAGATCAAGGGCTCACACACTGCAATGAAATCCGGCATGCTCTGCGGTGAAGCGGTGTTTGAAGCGATTGCTGCCGGTGTAGAAAAAGGCGGTGATCTGGCGGTGGCACGTGTAGTGGAAGGCGAAGATTTCTTTGTCAAAGAACTGACCGCGTATACCGACAAGTTCAACAACAGCTGGCTGAAAGAAGAGCTGTATAACTCACGTAACTTCGGTCCTGCCATGCACAAGTTCGGTCAATGGATGGGAGGTGCATTCAATTTCATCGACCAGAACATATTTAAAGTGCCGTTCACCCTGCATGATCTGGTTCAGGACCATGCTGCGTTAAAAACCCAGGCAGCTGAAAGCTTCAAGCCGAACTATCCAAAACCGGATGGTAAGCTGACCTTTGACCGTCTGTCTTCGGTGTTTGTATCGAATACCGTGCATGAAGAGAACCAGCCAGCACATTTGAAACTGACCGATGCTTCAATTCCGGTAGAAGTAAATCTACCGACATGGGATGAGCCTGCGCAGCGTTACTGCCCGGCGGGTGTTTATGAGATCATGGAGAATAATGATGGTTCAAAAGGCTTCCAGATCAATGCAGCCAACTGTGTGCACTGCAAGACCTGTGATATCAAGGATCCGTCCCAGAACATCACCTGGGTAACACCGGAAGGTGGTGGTGGTCCGAATTACCCGAATATGTAAGGTAATTCCTGTGAAGAAGAAAAATATATTTATTTCTCACATTCACATACCCAATCTTGAAGCAGTTAGTACTAACACTTCACTTTAATTTTTTAGGTAATCCCAGTTCCCTCGGGAGCTGGGATTAATAAATTTTTAAATAGAAAAATAGAAAAATAGAAAAATAGAAAAATAGAAAAATAGAAAAATAGAAAAATAGAAAAGATTGCATATAGGGTCACAGATAAAAATGGCCTACTCGAAACCGAGTAAGCCATCTTTAAGATTTAAAACAAATGACGAAAAATTTTAGTCATTCTTCTATGGATTATTGCTGAGCCACAAACTTGGCACGCGCTGCATGCAATTTCTTATAGCTGTCAATTAAACGTAGATGACGATCCAGCCCTTCAAGCTGCATGTTGGTTTCGGTCAAACCATAGAAACGGACTGTTCCTTCAATTGAACCTAAAACGGCATCCATACGGGCATCACCAAACATACGACGGAAGTTGTGTTCATAATCTTCCAGTTCCATTTCATCATCCAGAATGACCTCCAGAACGACATTCATGCACTGGTAGAACAGGCCACGTTCAACGGTATTGGTATTGAACTGCAGGAACTGCTCAACCAGATCTTTGGCTTCTTCAAATTGCTGCAAAGCCACATAAATCAGCAGTTTCAGTTCAAGAATAGTGAGTTGGCCCCATTCAGTATTTTCATCGAACTCGATACCGATCAAGGTTTTGATTTCGGTATAGTCATCCTCATCTGCTTCTTCCAGACGCTCAACCAATGCTTCCAATTGTTCATCATTCAGACGGTGCAGATTCAGGATATCTTCACGATATAACAAAGCCTTGTTGGTATTGTCCCAAACCAGATCTTCTACCAGATAAATTTCCGAATAGCCCGGTACCAGAATACGGCAAGCTGTTGCACCTAGATGCTGATACACCGCCATATAAACTTCATGGCCCATGTCTTCCAGAATCGTGAATAATTCCTGAGCTTCGTCCGCATTCGAATTTTGAGCGTTATTAGTAAAATCCCACTCGACAAAATCATAATCTGATTTCGCGCTGAAGAAACACCAAGACACTACACCGCTCGAGTCGATAAAATGCTCAACAAAGTTATTCGGTTCAGTCACTGCATTGCTGCTAAAAGTTGGTTTTGGCAGATCATTCAGGCCTTCAAAACTACGGCCTTGTAACAACTCAGTCAGACTGCGTTCTAATGCCACTTCAAAGTTAGGATGGGCACCAAATGAGGCAAATACACCACCGGTACGTGGGTTCATCAAGGTGACACACATGACCGGGAACTGACCGCCTAAAGAAGCATCCTTGACCAGAACCGGGAAGCCCTGTTCTTCCAGACCTTTAATGCCTTCAACAATTTTTGGATATTTTGCCAGAACATGCTCAGGCACATCCGGAAGTGTGAGTTCACCTTCCAGAATTTCACGTTTTACCGCACGTTCGAAAATTTCAGACAGACATTGTACTTGAGCTTCAGCCAGCGTATTCCCGGCGCTCATCCCATTGCTCAGGTATAAGTTTTCAATCAGATTGGACGGGAAATAAACGGTTTCACCATCAGATTGACGTACAAATGGCAATGAGCAGATGCCACGAGCCTTGTTCCCAGAGTTGGTGTCATATAAATGTGTACCCAATAATTCATCTTCAGGATCATAAATTTCACGGGTATGTTCATCTAAAACTTCTATAGGTAGTTCGCCATTCGGACCTGGCTGGAACCATTTTTCATCTGGATAATGCACAAATTCGGCATTGGCAATATCCTCACCCCAGAACTGGTCGTTATAGAAGAAGTTGCAGTTTAGACGCTCAATAAATTCACCCAAGGCAGATGCCAGCGCACTTTCTTTGGTCGAGCCCTTACCATTGGTAAAACACATTGGCGACTGCGCATCACGAATATGCAATGACCAGACATTCGGCACGATATTACGCCAAGACGCAATTTCAATCTTCATGCCAAGGCCTGCCAGAATTGCAGACATATTGGCAATGGTTTCTTCCAGCGGAAGGTCTTTACCCGGAATGAAAGTCGTATGATCAGAAGCCAGACTTGGCATTAACAAGGCTTGAGCATCTGCATCGATACTTTCCACTTCTTCAATGACAAATTCAGGACCGGTTTGAATTACTTTCTTGACGGTACAACGGTCGATCGAACGTAAAATTCCTTGGCGATCTTTTTCAGAAATATCAGCCGGCAGTTCCACCTGAATTTTAAAAATCTGTTTATAGCGGTTTTCAGGATCAACAATATTATTTTGCGAAAGGCGGATATTATCAGTCGGAATATCACGTGCTGCACAATATACTTTGACAAAATAAGCCGCACAAAGTGCCGACGACGCCAGAAAATAATCGAATGGGCCAGGTGCCGAACCATCGCCTTTATAGCGGATCGGCTGATCGGCAATCACCGTGAAGTCATCGAACTTGGCTTCCTGGCGTAGATTATCGAGATAATTGACCTTAATTTCCATGTGGATACCTAAATATTCTTATGTGCCGTCACGGACAGATAAGATGCTGAATCTGAATATACAAGCCGGTTCACGGAGGAGAACTTGAATGAAAAATAGAAAATGGTCAGGTTATGCCATTTGACTAAGTGTCTGGATAACGCTGCCGAGAATGGCCGCTATTATAGAATTATTTTATGAAATTGATAATGTTTGTCTGAAATTCTGGCAGATTAAACTAGGCCCTCAGTCTTTCCTGAGCTACAGGAGCATGAATCTACTTCAAGTCATGAATTATATGATCAATCAAGGTTGCGGATGAGGCAGATTTTCACCTGCCTAGTCTGAGATAATCTTAGAAATCATAACTCAGGGCAAATACTGCAAGATTACGCTGCTTGTCAGCATAGCGGTCATAACCGCCAAAGATATATTCACCCGACACACTCAACTGCGGTAAAAGCGCATAACTGAGTCCGGCAGACGCATAACGGAAGGCATGCTGTTTTTGGGTATCGCCCAGTTCACCGCCCTCATATTTGCCTTCATCGTTAAAATAGCTCCCTGCTGCCGTAACGCTGGCATTCAGGCGATCATTCAATTGATGGCTCAGATTCAGTGTATAAAAGGTATCGCCCTGATTGGCATAAGCCACATCATAGAGATAGGTTGATACGCTGGCACCGATACTGGTCTGATCATTCAACGTACGACTTACATTTAAACCCAGCTCATTTCCGGTAGTATGCTTGCCGCCCGGATAATAATAGGTTGCGTTCCATAGATCCCAGTCATAATTTTCGCTGCTATGGGTATAACCCACCAGAAAATCATGCTCGAATTTGTCTGAACGATGTCCCTGACGCCCCTGCACTTCTGCATAAGAATATCCAAGCGTAGATCCCCAATATCCGACATAAAAATTGCCGTAAGCTAGATTCAGCCCTGCCTGTACAGCAACGTCGTCATTTTCAGGTGCATTGGTCAAACCACGGGATACATATTTGGATACCACACTCAAGTTTCCGCTTGCTTCTATTTTTTTTACTTCCGCATCATCGGCATAACAGTAAAAACTTGAAACAGCAGCGCAGCCAAACAGCACTGTTTGATTGAATATTTTCATAAAATATAAAATGTATTAAGCAAAGCGGAGATAAAATCGAAAGCAGTCGAGGTTTTATCTCCGCTTTGGGACAAAATTGAAATTCGCTTTACTCCTGCTTTGCTAGACAACAGGAATAAAACCATGATTTAAGCGCGAGGCGCCTTGTAAAAAGGTGCAGATGAAGGCGCAAGAGCAGGCTTGCCACGAATATGGTCTGCCAGTTTTTCAGCGATCATAATCGTAGTTGCATTGAGGTTGCCGGTAATGATCAAAGGCATGATCGAGGCATCAATCACGCGCAGACCCTGCATTTCATGTACGCGTCCATAACCATCGACAACCGCCATGTCATCCTCACCCATTTTACAGCTACACGATGGATGATACGCGGTTTCTGCATGATTACGAACAAATTCATCAATTTCAGCATCTGTTTGTAGATGTTTTCCCGGACTGATTTCTTCACCACGATAGGGATCTAATGCCGGCTGATGCATGATTTCCCGGGTAATGCGGATGGCATCGCGGAATTCACGCCAGTCCTGCTCGGTACTCATATAGTTGAACAGAATACTTGGATGCTCAAACGGGTCTTTGGATTTCAGACGAACACGGCCACGTGACGGCGAACGCATAGAGCCCACATGAGCCTGAAAACCATGTTCATGAATGGCATTGGTGCCATTATAATTAATCGCCACAGGCAGGAAATGATACTGGATATTGGGCCATTCAAATTCGTCGGAAGAGCGGATAAAACCACCGGCTTCAAACTGGTTGCTGGCTCCAATACCTTTACCTAAAAATAACCATTCAGCGCCAATCATCGGCTGGTTATACCACTTGAGTGCCGGATATAAGCTAACCGGTTTTTTGCATTTATATTGCAGGTACATTTCCAGATGGTCTTGCAGGTTTTCACCCACACCAGGCAACTCCTGAACCACAGGAATATCCAGACTTTTTAACAGTTCGGCCGGACCTACACCGGAGCGTTGCAGGATTTGCGGTGAGGCAATTGCACCCGCACATAGCAATACTTCACGATCCGCAAAGACCTGAATCGGCTGTAAGGTATTTTGTCCTTCAAAATATTCCACACCAATTGCCTGATTACGATTAAACAGAATCCGGTTGGTCATGGCGTGAGTAATAATCGTGAGATTATCCCGGCCTTTGGCCATATCCAGATAACCACGTGCTGTACTGGAACGACGGCCTTGCGGCGTTACGGTACGGTCCATCGGCCCAAAACCTTCCTGCTGATAGCCATTCAGGTCATCAGTACGTGGATAACCGGATTGAACCCCAGCTTCGACCATGGCATGAAACAGCTCATTATTACCATTCTTAGGCGTTGCGACTGAAACCGGGCCTGAATCGCCATGATAGTCATTGCCGCCAATATCGCGGGTTTCAGCTTTTTTATAATACGGCAGACATTCGGCATAGCTCCAGTGTTCCAGACCTTTAAGGCTGGCCCACTGTTCCAGATCCATAGCATTACCACGGATATAGCACATGCCATTAATCAGTGAAGATCCGCCCAGACCTTTACCACGGCCGCATTCCATACGGCGATTGTTCATGTGGGGTTCGGGGTCGGTCAGATAGGCCCAGTTATAGCGTCGTCCCTGTAATGGATAAGCTAATGCAGCCGGCATTTGTGTTCTGAAATCTAGACGATAATCTGGTCCACCCGCTTCCAGCAACAGGACCTTTACATCCGGATCTTCAGTTAAACGCGCTGCTAGCACATTTCCTGCCGAACCTGCGCCGATAATAATATAATCGTAATTCATCCAATCCTCCCTTATGCGCTAAATACAGACTGGAAAGGACTAAGTTCAACTTGCACTGACTTGGTCTGGGTATATTGCTGTAGCGTGACAATACCATTCTCGCGACCGACACCCGAATGTTTATAACCACCCACTGGCATTTCTGCCGGTGATTCGCCCCAGGTATTAATCCAGCAAATGCCGGCTTCGATTTGATGAATAATACGGTGCGCACGTGCCAGATTTGGTGTCACGACACCAGCTGCCAAACCATACTCGGTGTCATTGGCACGACGAATCGCCTCTTCTTCTGAGTCATAACTCAGAATACTCATGACTGGACCAAAGATTTCGTCACGGACAATGGTCATGTCGTCACGGCAATCAGTAAATACCGTTGGTAGCACATAAGCGCCTTGAGCAAACTGCTCATCTTCAGCACGGCCGCCACCACACAATAAGCGTGCACCTTCGATCTTGCCCTTTTCAATATAGCCCAACACTTTTTCCATATGAGAGAAGCTGGACACTGGACCAAAATTGGTTTCAGGATCAAGTGGATCCCCCATCCGGATATAAGGAATACGCTGCAGAATCTTTTCTTCAAATTCGGCTTTCAAGGCTAAAGGTACAAATACGCGGGTACCATTGGTACAGACCTGACCGGAACTGTAGAAGTTGGCCATCATGGCTATATCTGCTGCCAGATCCAGATCGGCATCTTCACAGATAATTAGCGGGGATTTTCCACCCAGCTCCATAGTCACTTCTTTCAGGCTGGAATTCGCAGCTTGGGCCATGACTTTTTTGCCGGTCGCGACACCACCGGTAAATGAAACTTTGGCTATGTCCGGATGTGAAGTCAGATAGCCACCAATTTCACCACTACCGGTTACCACATTAAATACACCATGCGGCACACCGGCTTCAGTATAAATTTCTGCCAGTTTTAGCGCAGTTAAAGGCGTTATTTCACTGGCTTTAAAGATCATGGCATTGCCCGCTGCCAGTGCAGGTGCAGATTTCCATAAGGCAATTTGAATCGGATAATTCCACGCACCAATCCCAGCAACCACACCCAAAGGTTCACGGCGGGTATAGACAAACGAACTGCTTCTGAGCGGGATTTGCTGGCCTTCTAATGCTGGCAAAATACCTGCATAGTATTCGAGTACATCTGCGCCTGTCGCAATATCGACGGTGGATGTTTCACTGAAAGCTTTACCACTGTCGAGACTTTCTAAACGTGCCAGCTCGTCATTACGTTCACGAAGAATAGCGACAGCCTTGTTCAAAATACGGGAACGTTGAATCGCCGTCATTTCTGCCCAGACTTTTTGTCCTTGCTGTGCCGATTCAACAGCGCGATCGATATCATCTCGCGTACATACCTGCACGTCTGCCAGAATTTCTCCAGTTGCAGGATTAATCGTTTGAAACGTGCTATTGGATGTTGCATCGACATATTGTCCATGAATATAAGGACGTTGCAGTTTGAATGTTGTCAATGGAATTTCCTCGCAGGTGGGTTATTTGAGTTGTTGCCGGATATATTCACTACACAGTTCAATCGGCAGTTCTGGGTCAATTTCGCCATTTACCAAAGCACCTCTTAACCAGAATCCGTCAATCAATGCTGCCAAACCTTGAGCAGCTTTCTCTGCCTGGTCTTTACTCAACTTTTTCATGAATTCATATTTAAGGTTGGAATGTAAACGGTAATGATTAATCTGCTGTAAACGATGTAATTCAGGTTGGTGCAAACTGCTAGCCCAGAACGCCAGCCATACTTTCATCGCAGCTTTATCTGTTTGTGGTGCAGCAAAGTTGCCACGCACAATTGCCAGTAAACGTTGTTCAGGTTCGCCATCGACTTTGGACTGCATTTCTGCAACAGATTTACCCAACTGCTGCAATAAGTAACGCATTGTGGCTTCAATCAAGCCATTTTTACCTCGAAAATAATGACTTATGATGCCGGTTGAGACACCTGCCCTCTGAGCAATCTGACTAATTGAAGCTTCTGCAAAACCTAGCTCATTCACTGCAGCTAAGGTGGCATCGATCAGTTGCTGACGACGGATCGGTTGCATACCAACTTTGGGCATAGGACTAACCTGAATAACGGATGTAGCAATAAAAAATCACTCTGCTAGAGCAAATAGCTGAATGATGTAACAATTCATAAACGCTTTTTTAATTGAACGTTCAATTAATAAAAATTATAGTGCCAGCTCACCCTTGATGTACAGCGCAGTTTGTTTTGGATTTGCAAAAGTTTGTAATTAACGAAAACAAGGAAGCTTTACCGCAGGCTTTTGCTTTTAAATCACACTGCACTGTAGATCATCCGGCAACAAAACGATGGTCATGAATTTATGCAAAAGAAAAAAGAAGATATGCAAGATGGTCTGAATAAAGTAGTTTTTTATTTTTCGGCGACACTTATTCTGCTGTTTTCTATCATCACCATTTTATTTAATGAACAAGCTAATCAAGTCATTATTAATATTTTAAACTGGGTCAGTCGTACCTTTAGCTGGTATTACCTGCTGGCGGCAACGCTGTATCTGGTTTTTATCATTTTTATCGCCTGTTCCCGTTATGGCGAGATTAAATTAGGCCCCAAACATTCCAAGCCAGAATTTAGCCTGCTGAGTTGGTCGGCGATGCTATTTTCTGCCGGAATCGGGATTGACCTGATGTTTTTCTCGGTGGCGGAACCACTTTCCCATTATATGAATCCGCCTGTAGGCGAAGGCGAAACCTTTGAAGCTGCGCGCCAGTCCATGGTGTGGACCCTATTTCACTACGGTTTAACCGGCTGGAGTATGTACGCGCTGATTGGGGTCGCCCTGGGTTATTTCAGTTATCGCTACAATTTACCGCTCACCATCCGATCGGCACTTTATCCGATCTTTGGAAAAAGAATTAATGGTCCGATCGGCCATACTGTGGATACGGCTGCAGTACTCGGCACGATTTTTGGTATTGCCACCACCTGCGGGATTGGCGTTGTGCAATTAAATTATGGCCTGCATGTGCTGTTTGATTTACCGGAAAATATCTGGATTCAAGCTGCACTCATCGCTGTTGCTGTGATTATTACTATTATTTCAGTCACTGCCGGTGTCAATAAAGGCATCCGGATCCTGTCTGAAATTAATATCTATGTATCAATTGGGCTGCTGCTATTCATTCTGTTTGTAGGCAATACCGAGTTTTTATTAGCTGCCTTGATTCAGAATTTTGGTGACTATATCAGCCAGTTCCCGAAACTTTCTTTAACCAGTTTCCCTTTTGAACAACCGAAAGAATGGATGAATAGCTGGACCCTGTTCTTCTGGGCATGGTGGATCGCCTGGTCACCTTTTGTCGGTCTGTTTCTGGCCCGTATTTCCCGTGGTCGTACCATTCGTGAATTTGTCACCGGGACTTTGGTTATTCCTCTGTTATTTACCCTGACCTGGTTGTCTATTTTCGGTAACAGTGCTTTATATAGCGTGATTTTTGATGGTAATACTCAACTTGCTACGACAGTTTTAGAAAATCCGGCACATGGTTTTTATGATCTGCTGGCGCAGTATCCAGGCTTTATGTTTACTGCAGGTGTCGCCACCATTACCGGCTTGCTGTTCTATGTGACCTCAGCGGATTCAGGGGCATTGGTATTGGGAAATTTCACCACCAAATTCACTAATATTGAGCATGATTCACCGCGCTGGCTGAGTGTGTTCTGGGCCATTGCCATCGGTTTGCTAACTTTGGCAATGCTCATGGCCAATGGCGTAACAGCATTACAGAACACCACGATTATTATGGGCCTGCCTTTTAGTTTCGTCATTTTCTTTGTGATGGCGGGACTATATAAGTCCTTACGTCTGGAGGATTTTCGACAGGCCAGTACCAGTCTGAATGCGGCACCTGTGGTCGGCAATGTGGATATATTGAACTGGAAGAAGCGTCTAAGCCGGGTCATGCTGCATCCAAGCCTGTCCCAGACCCGGACCATGCTGGACAATGTCTGCAAGCCGGCCATCGAGGCGGTTGCAACCGAGTTAATTGATAAAGGCATTCAAGTCAATATTCAGGAAAAATCACTTGAGGAAGAACCTGAACTGTATCACCTAGATCTGACCATTCAGCTCGATGAAGAAGAAAACTTTGTCTATGAAATATGGCCGGTACGCTATGACACGCCAAATTTCAGTTCACGTGGTAAACGAACCAAACGTTATTACTATCGTCTGGAAAGTTATCTGTTTGAAGGCTCTCAGGGCAACGATCTGGTCGGTTATAGTAAGGAACAGGTGATCAATGACATCCTGGATAAATATGAACGCCATATGATGTATCTGCATATTAACCGGATCAGCCCAGGTAAACGTCCGCTGTTCCCGGATCGTGAAATCTAGGATCTCTCAACTACGGAAGGAATCAATAATGTCAGAAAGTTTGAATGCATTTGCCCTGTTTTTCTCCCTGCTCAATCCTTTTCTGATGAGTATTTATATGCTCGGAATTATCCGTAATTCCGACGCAAGAATATTCAACATGGCATTGATTCAGGGCAGTCTGATCAGCTTTATTGTGTTCATCATTTTTGCAAAAACCGGTGAAGCCTTCTTTAATGAATTCTTGCATGTACGGTTTGAGTCCTTCCAGATTTTTGGCGGTATTATCTTTTTGGTGATTGGCTATCGTTATGTCTTTGAAGGTGCTGATACGATTGGCGTGATGCGTGGAGCGCCCAGTCATCTGGCGGGCACGATTGCCATGCCGTTTATGATTGGTCCGGGCACCATTTCGGCATCTGTGATCACCGGTATACAGCTCAGTTTAATGCAAACCATTCTGGTGATTTTCTTTACCCTGTTTCTGACTTGTAGTCTGCTGATCCTGATGAAATACCTGCATGATCATTTACAGCACAAGTATTCAAACTATATTGACCTGTATGTCGATATTGTAGGTCGTGTTGCAGCGCTTTTAATCGGTACCATTGCCATCGATATGATCGTGACAGGTGTTACAGGAATATTAGAAACCTGATAAATCCTTTCTATCGATAAATATAAAGAGCGGGAAATATCCCGCTCTTTTTTTAATTTTTAAATAATTAAAATTTAAATGACACACCGGCATAAGTAGAAAAACCTTCACCCGGCGAAGAACGAGCTTCATCTTTCCCACCGTCGTTAAGGCCTGGAATCACGACCGCAGCATATTTCTCATCGGTGATATTTTTAAAGTTGATCCAGATTTTCCATGATTGATGTTCTGGTGCATAACCTAAGTCAATGCCCCAAATCTGATAGTCGTCACTGAAACGGCTATTGGCATAATCATGCGCCATTTTGGATGCATATTCAGTATTCAGACCAATATAGAGGCCATTATTCAAAGCATAACTCAGTTGAGCCTGATACAGATGTTTAGAGATTCCTGGCAACTGGTTCTTGCCAAACAATGGATCATTTTTATACTGGAAATCGCTAAGCGTATAAGCCTGTTGCAGACGCAGCTCGCCATATCGGGATTCATGCAATGGCGTATCCAGGCTTAGCTCCACCCCTTGATGAATCGTTGGCGTCGCATTTTCTTCTACACCGATTCTTTCCTTTGGTGTATTGGGATCAACAGTATCTCCATAATCCTTAATCATTTCAGAGGTTAACAGTTCATTTTTTACTTTAGAATAATAGTAGCTCAGTGCCCAGTCTCCAAAGCCCGATTGTCCACGTCCGCCCAGTTCAAAGCTATTGGCGGTTTGCGTGTCCAAATAGATTGGCGCACGCACTCGATTTGATGCAGCTCCATTGTCTTTAGGATAATAATAAGGTGAAGACCATGCCATCGCCCAAGGATGTGCCGGCTCAATACTGCGGCTTAAATTGGCAAACCATTGCACAGAGTCATTCGGCTGATAGGTCAACCCAAGTCGTGGTGCAAAATTCCATTCATAACGACTGACTTTAGGATCTACCTCAGGACCTGAATCTGGGTCGGGAAGAATATTTGCATAAGTAACTTCACTTTCCCGATGGGTATACACAGCTGCCAATCCCAGATCTAATTTGAACTGATCATTTAATGTAGTTTCCTGATCAAATTGCAGCACGTTGTCTGAACCACGATAGGTATAGCGGCGGGTAACTGTGTCTACCGGATACGTTTGATTACCAATTTCTGTATTAAATCTTAAAGTTTCAGTAACCCCACTGTCCGGGCGATGAGTGGTGCTACGCAAGGCAATACGCCCCTGATGCTCCAGACCTAGAAACTGATAAGGCCTTTCATACTGGAAGCGCGCTGTAATATCTTCATAATCGACATTAGTACGATAACTGCTTTCACGTAAATCCAGCGGATAATGATGATAAGCCAGACTGCCGGTCAGTTTAGCATCATCCTGTAAATTCCAGGTCGTAGTATTGGCCAACCAGGTACTGCCTGGCTGAATCCGTTTGGCATCTACCGCTAAATTAAAGCTATTCGCTGCTTCAGGATCATTTTTGAGCTGTTCTTGCGTAATACGACCTGGAGTTAAATGCTTGCTCTCACGGTAACGGGCATAAAAACGGGTTTCGATATCCGGACTAATTTGATAGCCCAAATTAAAAGCCAGACCTTTGCCATCGCCTTCAGCATGATCCTGAATCCCATCGAACTGGGTACCCGTCAGCGCCAAATAATAATCCATCTGATCCAGCTTTCGGCCGGTACTAAACTGATATTTCTGATAACCATGACTGCCCATTTCATATTTGAGTTCAGAGCCATCCTGATCAGCGCCAGTCTTGGATTTATAGTTGATTGTTCCACCTAAGGCCAGTCCACCCTGTTTAAAGCCATTGGCTCCGCGATAGACGCCGACATGATCAATCCACCAGGGTTCTAGCAGTTCATACGCTGTACCACCCGGTCCGGTAAATGGAATATCATCAATCAGGACGTGCGTACCGGATGCGTGTGCACCTGAAGTCCGGTTGATTCCTGAGCCACGGATCGATATTTTTGCACCTTCATTCCCTGCAGACTGGGCATAAATTCCTGGCTGTAAACGGAACACATCGGCTGTGGTTGCAAGTCGCTGCTGTTCTAATTGCTGCTCACCAATGAAATTCGTTCCTCCTGAAACCTGAGCCAGCTCTTTCTGATATTGCTGCTGCGGATTGGCATTTTGCTCAGCGCTGATCACAATAGTATTCAGCTGTTGAACATTGTCCGGTTCTACGGCAGTTTCAGCATAAAGATGACCTGAGACAATCGACAGAATCATGAGGCTCAGCGGGCTTTTCTTGAGAGGAATTTTTGTCATGTGCATGGCGATTTTATACAGTCCTGTATAAGTGATTCCGTTTTATGAGAGGAAATCAGTTTAAAAATTATGCTGTAGCATAGATCAACATTGTTATTTTCAGGAGTTATTTTCTGCCAAAAAATTGACTGATCAGCGTATGTTTTTTCATTTTATTTAATCTTTTTATTAAAAATCAACTTGCAAGATCAAAACCACATCCTCACAAGTTCCAAGAACTTAATTTTTAAGTAACTGATATTTAATAATATGTAATTTAATTCTGTACAGATGTATTTCCACTTGGCAAAATGTGATAAGTAGAAAAATTTATAATCGACCAAACCAGTTCTTTAATTTCGAAAGTTGGCCGAAGTTGTATATTTTCTGATTTAAAGTAGACAAGATTAACCTCATCACCTTATAGAAAAATTGAAATCCTTGAGAGAAAAACAATCAATTTTTAAAAATCCTGACGATGCAGAATTTTTAAAAATAACGGACTAAATATATTTAACTATTCGCAAATTAGCTGTAATAGACCTGTCTTTTCTTGGAAAACCGATCCAGCTGTTTCAAGAAGCCTTCAAAATAATCTTTCTGTTTTTCTTCTGTGCGATAGCCGGCGTATAAAGTTCGACGTAAGCCTTCAGGCGCCACACAGTCTAAACGGCGTGATGTCACCCAGCCTTTCTGCTCATATTCATTGACCACCCAATCAGGTAATGCACCAATCCCGCGACCACTTGCCACCAACTGAATCAGCATTTGAGTCAAGTCGGTGGTGCGAATGGCTTTTGGTAGAATATTAGCGGGAATAAACAAGCGCGACATAATGTCCAAACGGTGTTTATCCACCGGATAAGTCACTAGCGTTTCTTCAGCAAGTTCCTGAACAGTAATCTCTTTCGCACGTACCAGTGGATGGGTATTGGATAAAACCAAGCGTGATTCATATTCAAAAATCGGAAAATATTCAATGCCTTTAAGCGCAATCGGATCAGCCGTAATCAGCAGATCAAACTCTCCAGTTTGCAATAATTCATGCGGATTCGATTCAAAACCTGAAGCAAAGTCCAGATCTACATCCGGATATTGCATCCGGTATTGATTGAGTAGCGGCATTAGCCAGTCAAAACAGCTATGACATTCAGAAGAAAAAACAATTCGCCCGGTCTGGCCATGCACAATACGGCTGATATCACTCTGTGCAATTTGAACTTGCGGTAATATTTCATCTGCCAGGTTTAGCAACCGTTCTCCAACATTAGAAAAGCTCACAGGGCGACTACGCCGATTGACTACTTCAACCCCGAACCATTGGTCGAGTTCACGTAGCTGATGTGACAAGGCCGATGGTGTTAAACATAAATCACTTGCGGCTGCAACCAGGGAGCCATGCTCCCGCAGAGCAGTCAGGGTTCTTAAATGGCGGAGTTCTATCATGGAAAATACCGGAAATTCAAAAGACGGATGACACTTGATCTGTCTTAAGCATAACCCATTTCTCTTATTCTATTTAGTTTTTCTCATTTTAAAACCAGAATAATGAGATATATTCACCTATTGGATTAATAGGTTTAAATTTCTATTCCCTCAATTTTTATTAATTTAGTTTTCTTGGTTAACTTAAACATCATTAAAATAACCCATTAAATATCGTTTAAACTTACAGCAGCAACAAGATCGAAAACTAACTCAAGTATAAAAGTTACAGAATAATTTTGCTGCACTCATACAATAAAAATTAGAAAGTATTTTAGAGGATGAAAGACTATGTCGAATCCAATCGATCGAAATGATGAAGAACTCACTGAAGAACAACTTGATCCTCAAGAAAAACAGGATCGTGAGATCCAGCGAGGTCAATTAGGCCTTCATGATCCACAGAGACAACGTGATCAGCTGCGTCAGGAAAGACAGGATGAGGAACAAATTCAGTAATTTTCCCTGAGATGCAAAATAAAAAACTCCCCATTCTTAAAATAGATGGGGAGTTTTTTTTCAGTATTAAAAAGTTATGGACTAGTTTTTCGCATCACCACATCTTATACATCTGATCTAATCTGAACAGCTCACCTTCTTGGATGAGTGCTATTTTACTATTTCGTTTCTGTAGAGGCTTTTGCTTGTAGGGACTGCGCTTGTATTTCTGCCGTTTTTTTCTTGGCCTGAATTTGTGCCGCTATTTCCTGATTTTTCTCAGCAAAACGCAAGCCACCATCTCCGGCGAGACTGGTTTGGCTCATCACCATGCTGCTGCTCAAGATTAAAATCAGCTTAAAAAATTGAATTTTCATGTCTCATCTGCCTTTTTATTCTAATGGTATTAAAAATAAGCAATTATTATTCCAATGTTTTTATGCTTACTTAGATTTTAACTGCACTTTCTATTTTATAGGGATAATCTTCGAAAAAACAGAGTCAATCATCGTAAAAATAGAAAAATCTGCAATAAGAATAAATAGATATTTTGACTACATCTCAGCTCAAATCACATCTGATTTTTTACTTCAGTCAAAAAAAATCGTTCAACAGCTTATTTGGATTATTTTCATTGGCTAAAATATAGTGCAAACACCCAGAGCAATAACAAAAAAAGAATCGCTGTGCAGCATTTCCAGAAAGTGACTGGATGCTTTTCAAGCATAGGGCGTGAAACTGATTTTTTAAATTTGATATCTGGGTGTTTCAGATCATATATAAAGGCTGAAAGTGCTTCATAGCGCTGCTCCGGGCGAATGGAAAGCGCTTTTTTAAAGATTGCGTCCAAGCCATGTGGCAGATCCGGTCGATACTCATAGAGAGGATGATATCGAACCTGCTTTAAGGCCTTTTCGGTCTTGCAGCGCGCGAGGTCCGTCCCATAAGGCAACTGTCGGGTTAATAAATAATAACTCATCACCGCCAGCGAGAACTGATCTGATTTTACTGAGGGTGAGCGTCCAATAAAATACTCAGGTGCCATAAAGGCCAAGGTTCCCAAAGGAACATCTGCGTGTTTGGGATTCAGTTCAACCAGACCTCTGACCGCAGTCGATCCATAATCAATCAGTTTCACTTTCAAGGTATCGGCTGGTTCGAGCAGCATGACATTTTCTGGTCGTACATCCTGGTGCAGCATTTCAAGACGGTGCATGGCATTCAATGCTTTGGCCACCTGCTCAATGATCGGAAGCAACTGCTGTAAAGTTAAAGCAGTTTTATGACGGTGCAGCCATCGGTTTAGGCTTTCCCCTTGTAAATATTCATAACTTTGAAATAAAAACTTCTTGCTGCCCTTATGTGGATAGCATTGCAGCAGATTTTCATGTTTTAAGCGTTTCGATACCCAGTCTTCCAGCTGAAATTGTTCCATCGCTTGCAGGTCATCCTGCACATCGACAGACAAGGTTTTAATAACCAGCTGATTTTGTGTTGCTTCATCATGCGCCAAATAGAGGCTGCTGCGATGATTTTGGTGTAGGATTTTATCAATTCGATAACCTTCAAACAGGTCGCCATGACTCAGCTGTTGCGGAAATAAAACATGGCTCTTGATATGAAAGGATTCCTCATCAGGCAACTGTTCCACTTTAATGATTTGAATGGTGAGATTATCATCACTACCCCGCTTTAAGGCCAGTTCGACTATAGACTTGGCAATGATATCCAGATGTTGTTGCTGTTGCAGCATCTCCGATATGAGCTGCATATCAATAAACTCATAGACACCATCCGTCATCAAGATAAAGAAATCATCTTCACATAATTCAAGCTGCTGATAATCGACATCGATACGATGGTCGGCACCCAGTGCACGACTTAAATAATGTTCTGTTGATGACAGGCAAACGCGGTGATCAGCCGTCAACTGTTCAATGGCTTGTGTCTGAATGCGATAAATCCGGCTATCGCCTGCATGAAAGATATGTGCCCTATTTTGTTTCAAAATCAGTGCACTAAAGGTGCAGATATAACCCCGGTCTTTATCAAAACGTCCGCGGCTTTGCTGGGTTTGTGCATACAACCAGGAATTGGTCGCACGAATGACCCGTGCTGCCGAAGTTTGGGTGCTCCATGCTTCCGAAGTCGAGTAATAATCCGATAAAAAACTGCTGACTGCAGTTTCTGCTGCAATATGACTGACATTGCTGCTGCTGATCCCGTCTGCTATTGCACAGGCAATGCCCTTACTGCTAAGCGCGTGACCTTCAGGAATATAGACCCCATGGAAATCCTGATTCTGTGCTTTGATTCCAGCGGAAGAATATTGCCCGACACTGATCTTTAATTTTTTATTCATTTTAAATACTCAAAAAGGGATCGAATTGATCCCTTTAATCTCAAGACATAAATCATCATGCTCAGATTAGAATTCTTTTTTATCGCCAGTACGTACATGCGTGGTATAGAGCGCCAAACCTGTCAGTGCCAGACCACCCACCAGATTCCCCAGTGCCACCGGTAATTCATTCCACAAGAAATAGTCTGTAATCGAGAAATCACCGCCCATCATCATGGCAAATGGGAACAGGAACATATTCACCACTGAATGTTCAAAGCCCATGGCGAAAAACAGCATGATTGGCATCCACATCGCGATGAATTTTCCGCTGACCGTGGTCGACATCATGGCGCCAATTACACCGAGTGACACCATCCAGTTACACAGCATGCCGCGGATAAAAATCGTCATCCAGCCAGCAAAGCCATATTCGGCATAGCCCAAAGTCCGGTCTTCCCCAATATGGGCGATTTTCACCCCGACCGCATTCGGTTCAGCGGCGAAACCCATGGTATAGACTGCGGCCATCAACACTGCCACGGTTAAACATCCGGCAAAGTTACCTAAAAAAACCAGTCCCCAGTTTTTTAAAATACGTGCCCACGTCACCCCAGGACGTTTGTCTAACCAGGCTAATGGAGTCAATACAAATACCCCGGTCAGCAGGTCATAGCCTAATAGATATAACATGCAGAAACCGACTGGAAATAGCAGCGCACCGATCAGTGGCACCCCTGTTTGTACCGCAATCGTCACGGCAAATACTGCTGCCAGTGCCAGAATTGCACCTGCCATAAACGCACGAATTAAAACATCACGCGTTGCCATATGAAGTTTTGCCTCACCGGCATCGACCACTTTTTTTGCAAACTCTGCAGGAGCAAGATAAGCCATATTTTTATCCCCTTTATATAAATTACTTGCCTGTTTGCAAATAAAAAACGCCTAAGGTCTATTTCAACCCTAGGCGTCTTTGCCTTGTATTATTCAAACAGATCAATCGTGTCATGGCGCCGTTGCCATATTTAATATAGATAAAAGCAAATAGCATGCCACTTATTTTAAATGGCTAATAAAAATCCTATAAATTATTTTAAAATTTCATCCTTATAATTATATTGGCACAATATCTGCATTATCTATAGCGGTCATTTTTTAAATATAGCTATTGGAGAAGATTATGATTAGCCATCGTCAACAAGTGACAGACATGATTATTTCAGCGAAAGTTTTAAAGTCTATCAAATGGGCAGATGTCGCTGAAACAATAGGCCTTTCTAAAGAATGGGTGACAGCCGCATGTTTGGGTCAGATGGCTTTTAATAAAGAACAGGCAGAAAAAATTGGTGAAATATTTGGATTGACTGATGAAGCCATCGCCTGGCTGCAAATCGTACCCTATAAAGGTTCTCTGCCAACTAGCGTGCCGACAGATCCGCTGATTTATCGCTGGTATGAGGTTGTCAGCGTCTATGGTATGACTATTAAAGAACTGATCCATGAAGAATTTGGTGATGGAATTATGAGTGCAATTGATTTCAATATGGATATTCAACGTGAGAATAATCCAAACGGAGATCGGGTGAACGTCGTATTATCCGGAAAGTTTTTACCTTACAAAACCTATTAATTTATCATTCTAAAAATAAAAGCCATTTTGAAAATGGCTTTTATTTTATCTGCACTCATTAAATTCATTTATTTTTTAAAATCGTTATTAAAATATATATAATTTTTTCATCTCAAATTAAACTTACAACCTATAAATAATTTTATTTTTATTCGATGAATTCAATCCTCCTGTCCTGTTTAAATAATACTTTCCCATCCTGAATATTGGGTTCATCATTTTATTAGTGAGTTAGCAAAAACAACAAAAAGGATATTGCTATCCTTTTTGTTCATTCATTTTAAATCAGGAATGTAGTGTTATTGCTGTGCTTCCGCCAGATGACGTTCATTTACTGCCTGTTCATATAACAGCTGTTCTTTTTCTTTATGTTCGACAGAGAAGCGGATCATCAACACACAACTTGCAGCAATCACCACCAAGCTACCCAGTACCATCAAAGTGGTTTGAATATCCAGCATGCCTTTTAACAGGAAACCTGCAGCTACCGCGCCGACATTGCCACCTGCTCCAATAATACCGGCCACACCACCCAAGGCATCACGGTCGATAAAAGGTACCAGTGCATAGGTAGCGCCACATGCCATATGAGTAAACAAGGCAAAGATGGTCATTGCCATGATCGCCAAGGTTGCACTATTCATTTGCGAAAACAGAATAAGAAACAGACCTTCCAGCATGATCAAGGCAAACAGGACTTTGGTTCGACCATCCAGACCTTTTTGAATCGCAACTTTGTCTGAAACAATGCCACCCAAGGCACGGGCAAACAATGCCAGTAAACCAAAAATCCCGGCAGCCATGCCTGCTTCTTTTAGGCCAAACTGGAAGTTGTCGACAAAGTACAAGGCAATAATGTTATGGATGAAAATTTCAATACCAAAACAGGCTGCATAAGCTCCAAACAAAATCCACACACGGTAGTTACGTGCGGCATGCATCAAGATTGCAAGGCCGCCTTTTTTATCGCTACCAACAGAAATACCTTCAGCACGGAGTTCTTTAAAATTGCCTTGTGGACAGTCTTGGGTGAATTTCCAGTACAGTACACCGACAATGATCATCAGAATACCCGGCACCAGAAGCGCAATTCTCCATCCCATTGCCTGTTCTACACCGAACATGACCAAAGCAGCCAGCATTAAAGGCATCAGGGCTTGAGTCGCACCGCCACCGGCATTCCCCCAACCTGCTGTAGTTGCATTTGCCGTTCCCACCACATTTGGCGCAAACATGATACTGGTATGATATTGGGTAATCACGAAGCTGGCACCGATGGCGCCAATCAATAAACGGAAAAACAAGAAAGATTCATAACTGTTGGCCGATGCCACACCAAACACCGGAATACTGCCAATAATCAGTAAGGCGGTATAGGTTTTACGCGGACCGTACTTGTCACATAACGGCCCCACGATCAGACGCACCAGAATGGTAATCGCGACTGCGGCAATATTGATATTGGCGATCTGCTCTTTGGTCAGGCTGAATTCACCGGCAATCACAGGCATTAAGGGTGCACAGGCAAACCATGCAAAAAAACAGACAAAAAAAGCGAGCCAACTCATATGGAAGGCCCGCATCGCTGAACTACTGAAGTTAAATAGACTTATTTTTGTTGCTTTATTGAGACTTGTATTTGAAGACATAGCCATTTCCTTACCAGAACTGAACGTATTTAAGTCACTGTGATGCACCAGGCATGTCAGTAACGATCAGAACGGACGTCATTGGCCGTCATACAAATGTAGAGTCTTCTTTGACTTTAATCAGGTATATGCACAGGTCATGCCAGATTATTTTTAAAATAGAATAAGATATTGTTTTATATTAACTAATTTATATTCAGGATTTTAACTTAGATGTTTCTTTTTTAAAAATAGAGAGAAAGGTAGATATCTTCTGAGGCATTGTTAGAAAAACAGCGAGAGGATGACCTGCTCGGAGTCATTGCTGGTTTAAATCGGTGCAGGGCTGGATCAAATAATTTTTCCCTTTTCAAAATGCAGCAGTTGTGCCTGTAAATACGCCACTTCATCTACATGATGAGTCACATAAATCATGGGTAAATCTGTTTGATGAATCACAATTTTCAGAAAAGGTAAAATCTGGTTTTTCAGCTTTTGATCCAGTCCATTTAAAGGCTCATCCAAAAGTAATAGGTCGGGAGAAGATAAAAGTGCACGACCGATAGAAACGCGCTGTGCCTGTCCACCAGAAAGCTGATGCGCCCGATGCCGAAGTAGTGGCTTTAATTCGAGTAACTCCACAATGTCTTCAAACGTAAATTTCTGCTGACCTTTATTTTTTATATTTAGCTGTTCTGCATATTTCAAATTCTGCATGACATTCAGATGCGGAAACAGTAGGGCTTGCTGAAAAATCAGGGCAATTTTTCTTTGATGAACAGGAATATTCAGTTTCTGCTGATGATCAAATAATATTTTTTGCTGAAAATGAATAAAGCCTTGTGATGGTTTTAATAGCCCTGCAATATTTTTTAAAAAGGTGCTTTTCCCACTTCCTGAGGCTCCCACAATACCAATCAATTGTGTCTGCATATCCAGACTGGCCTGTAGCTGGAAATTTGCGTAATTAAACTGAAAATCACACTTCAGCATCTTAGCCCTCCAATTTACGTTGATACTTCTGCATGATCCAGTAATTTGCAATCAAGGCTGAAAAAGCCAGAATCAGAGATAAAATGACCAAACGCATAGCCATACTTTCTCCATCAGGCTGTTGTAACAGGCTATAAATGGCGATGGGAATGGTACGGGTTTCTTCTGGAATATTGCCAACAAAGGTAATCGTGGCACCAAATTCTCCCAGACTGCGGCTGAAACATAAAATGCTACCGATTAAAATTCCAGGCAAAGCCAGAGGCAGGCTAATGCTACAGAATACCCGCCATGGTGTGGCGCCCAAAGATCCTGCCACCTGTTCTAACTGCCGGTTGATCATTTGAAAAGACAAGCGAATGGGTTGAACCATTAAAGGAAATGCCACAATCATTGCTGCCAGTACCGCACCTTTCCAGTTAAATATCAGCTGAATTCCCCATTTATGTAGATATTGCCCCAGCATACCCTGATGACCAAATAGCAGGAGCAGAAGATAGCCCAGTACTACCGGCGGTAGCACCATAGGCATCTGCAATATTGCCTCTACGAGAAATTTGGCCCTGAATTCATAACGCGCCAGTAACCATGCTACGGCGATAGCAAATGGCAGACACACCGCTGTGGCAAAGCCCGCTACTTTGGCTGAAAGCGCTAAGGCACTCAGTTCTTCTGGTGTAGGCATGAGCAGTTAGCCTACCTTAAGCTTAAAACCATATTTCTGGAAAATCTGCCTGGCCCTTGGACTCGTCTGGATAAATTCAGAAAATTGGACTGCTGCCTGATTTTTCTGGCCCTGCCGGGTTAAAGCAATCGGATACACAATCGGACGATGTGTTCTGGCTGGAAACACCCCCGAAATTTTAACTTTTTTACTCATCAAGGCATCAGTTCTATACACAATACCGACCTGACATTCGCCACGTTCTACAAATGCGAGAGTTGAACGGACGCTATCCGTACCGACAATTCTGCCTCGAAGCTGATTCAACCAGCCCAGCCCGGTTAAGCTTTGTTTGGCATATTTTCCAGCAGGCACCGATTCCATTTGTCCGGTACATAAATAACCCTGAAAGGCTTTAGCAAAATTAAAGTCAGCTGACATTTTAAAATGATTTTTTTGCTGAATAGAACTAATCAATACGAGTTCATTCAAAAGCATAGGTCGAATCTGACCGATCTGAATTTTTTGTTTCTTGATCAGATAATTCATCCAGTCCAGGTCTGCAGAGAAAAATAGATCACTGCTGGCTCCCGCCGCAATTTGTTTCGCCAATACCGAAGACGCAGCAAAAACCGGAACGATCTGGATGTCCCGATGCTGTTGCTCATATAGTCTGGAAATATCAGTAATCGCATTGGTCAGGCTGGCTGCGGCATATATTTTAACTGTTTCGGCATACAGCATGGGGCTAGTCAACAGCACGCCAGTGAGTAGAACTTTGAATAAATCCATCTTTCTCATTCTATGTGATTCGAATATTGAGAATTGCGACAGGCATTTCAAATCAGTAAACCTTGTACCACATGCCCGGCTTGGATTTCTGTTGCTGCCGGAATACGTACCAGACAATTGGCCTGCATCAGATTACTCAACATATGCGACTGCTGTTTCGCCAGGCTTTTGAGCTTTAAAGTACCCTGATCAAATTCTGCAGCCATTCTTAAAAAACGTTCACGTGCATCCGCTTTCAAATCATGTGTCATTACCGCACTAAGCCATGCAGGTGACTGCTTTTGCCCTTGTAAGGCATTCAGTAAAGTTGCCGTATAGATTTGCATCCCGACATACACAGCAGCCGGATTTCCCGGCAAACCCAAGAGATAACAGTAACCTTGATCATCTCGACGATACTTGGCAAATAACATCGGTTTTCCGGGCTTCTGCTTCACTTTCCAGAAAATCTGCTCAAAACCCTGCTCCAAGGCAACAGGACGAATGAAATCATAATCACCCACCGAAACCCCGCCTGTGGTCAATATGAAGTCGTATTGGTTTTTAAGACGATGTATTAACGTTTGCAGCTCATACTCATTATCTGAAACATGCAGAATATCTACGTTTTGACCCTGTGATTGAAACCAGGCCTGAATCAGTGGAGCATTGGCGTCAAAGATTTTTCCGGAATTCAGGTCTTCAATGCTGGAAGCGACTTCATCTCCAGTAATCACAGCAGCAATTTTAGGATAACGATAGACTGAAACCTGCTTTACGCCTGCCATACTTAAAGCTGCAATTGCACCTACATGCAGTTTTTGTCCTACATCTGCCAGACGTTGTCCTTGTGCGATTTCCTCGCCTGCGTCACGTATATCCGTATGAGGTTTTAGGTCTGTTGTGATGATGATTTGATTGGCATGGCATTCGACAATTTCCTGACGGGCGACTGTTGTAGTTCCTGCCGGAATCCTGGCACCGGTAAAAATCCGAACCGCCTGACCTAGACGCAGTTCAATTTTAGTACTTTGCCCTGCCCGAATCTCTCCAATGAGTTCAAAAGTGCTGTGAGCACTAACATTTTCTGCACTACAAAGCGCATAGCCATCTACAGCACTTTGTGAAAACAGCGGCAATGGAATAGCCGAATCAATCGCTTTTGCCAGATAGCGATTCAGAGTCTGAACAAGCGGCAGGCTTTCAGTTGCCAAGACATTCGTCTGCTCAAGTATCATCTGTAGTGCCTGATCAACAGAAATCAGTCCCGGCTCAGCACCGCAGGCTGAATGCGATATTGCCTGATTCATTGATAGCCTCCCGAATGTGGAATATTTTTTTGTACATCAAACAAGTGCACCAACGCAGGAAGTACCGCGATCAGGGATTCTTTCGCCCCCTGCCGACTTCCCGGCAGGGTCATCACCAGACTGTTCTCAATATAGCCAGCCACGCCACGACTTAATGCCGCATAAGGGGTACGTTTTTGCCCAAAACTACGCGAAGCTTCCATCAAGCCGGGGATTTCCCGTTGCAGCAAAGGTTGCAAGGTTTCGACGGTCAGGTCTTTAGGACCTAAGCCAGTACCGCCCACAGTTAGAATCAGCGGATACTGATTTTTCTGCTGTTCAATCAGGGTCAAGAGCTGTTCTGGGCTATCGGGAATAACCTGATAACTAATAGAATCAAAATTGGCTTCTTTTAAAATTTCCATTACGTTTTGTCCGGCAGTGTCCGGCTTTTTGCCTGCTGCAACCGTATCGGACAGCACAATAACCGAAGCGGACAGACTCTCTTTAAGTACGCGGGTAAAATGTGATTTTCCGCCTTTTTTCTGCTGCAACCTGCATTGATCCAGCGACAAATCTTCCGGTTCACAATGCGGCTTCAGCATGTCATACAAGGTCAGACCTGCCAGACTGACCGCTGTCAAAGCTTCCATTTCCACACCAGTTGGTCCAATGGTTTCAACGGTAGCAATAATTTCGACATGTGCATCACACAGTTCATATTCCACATCGGCACGATAAATCGGTAATGGATGGCACAATGGAATCAGCTCATCGGTCCGTTTGGCACCTAGAATGCCGGCAATGCGTGCTGTTTTCAGGGCATCACCTTTTTCAGTATTGCCATTACGTAGCAGCTCAATGCAATGTGGCGGTGCATGCAGGATTCCAGTGGCAATTGCTGTACGGTAACTTTCTGCTTTCATCCCTACATTTTTCATGATTCATCCCAGGCTAATTTTTAAAATCTGTTTTAAAGTGATTCATTTTGTGCATCTTCATTGGACGCATTTAATTAGATGGTGATTGGCAAGCGTGTGGTGCTACATGGTGATGGTGACAATGCGGATCTTCTGCATGATGAGAGTGATCCGTTTCAGGTCCATGATCTTTTCGGATACAACAGCCTTCGACATATTGACTGCTACCATCCATATAAAATTCTTCTTTCCAGACCGGAACTTCATGCTTCACCCGTTCCACAGCTTCCTCACAGGCAGCAAAAGCCTCACGACGATGGGCCGCATAAGCCATAGCAATGATGGCTGTTTCCCCAATCCCCAACTCACCAGTCCGATGCACCACCCGCACATAAGACACCTGGTATTTGGTCTGGATCTGCTGTTCAATTTCACGAATCATTTTTTCAGCCACAGGCACATAGGCGGTATATTTCAGGGCACGCACAGCTTTCCCCTGATGATGATTACGTACTGTTCCGACAAAGATGCCGATTCCACCACATTCCGGAAAATGCTGAATATCATCAAAATCCTCCATCCTGAAAGCAGTCTGCTGGATTCGGGCAAATTGTTTTAATGGTTTGAGTTGCATCTCAGCCTCCTGCTACCGGCGATAACAGCACCAGCGTACTGTCCCGATTTAAAACGTTCTGTCTGGAAATAATGTTTTCACCGATTGCACAGGCGCAACGTTCCAGTATGGGCTGTATATCAGGATAAATGGATAGCAACTGGTTCAGAACTTCAGAGACCTGAATTTCAGACTCACATTGCAAATTTAAATCTGCTGGAAGTTGTCGTTCAATCGCACCGAAGGCTTCTATTTTGATATGAATTAATTTTTGCTGAGTGAGTGACATATTTATCCTCCAATGCTGTGCATGCTGATTTTTCGGATCGGCTTTTGTATTGGTGATTGCTGGATCGCATGGAAACCAGCTTCTTTTTGCCAGATATAAGCGTGAAGCTTGTACTGAAATGTCTGTGTGGCGAAATGATCCAGCGCCAGTTGTTCGATATCTGCCTTAAGGTTCAGGCCTTGTCTGGCAAATAAGCAGTTATAAAATTCGCCTTGGGCATTGAGGCGCAGGCGGTCACAATCACCGCAAAATGAATGGGTAATGGTAGAAATAATCCCCAAAGGCTGCCCATTGATCAGATAGCCACGGGCTGGATTGGCGCCTTGTCCTTGAGATACCTGGACATCAAATTCGGTTTTCAGTTGATCCAATATGTCCTGCTCACTGATGACATCAGACGGATTCCATTTCTGATCGCCATCGAGGGGCATAAACTCAATAAAACGCAGTTCTACAGCCTGATACTGTGCCCATTTTACGAGAGGAATAATCTGATTGTCATTGATGCCTTTGATGAGCACACTATTTATCTTGACGGACAACCCTGCCTGCTGCGCGGCAGAAATACCTTGAAGTACAGGCTGTAACTGTTTTTGGGTCAGTTGCTGAAACTGCTTTGGATCAAGACTGTCCAGACTGATATTCAGGTCGTCCAGTCCTGCCTGTTTAAGCGGCTGGGCATAATCTTTTAAATAATGGCCATTGCTGGTCATGGAAATACGTTTAAGGCCAAAGGCTTTCAGCGTCTGTAAGCGGGCAATAAAATGAACGATGCCTTGGCGCATCAACGGTTCGCCCCCCGTCACCCGGATCTGCTCAATCCCGTGTCGCACCATAAACTCGCAAAAAGCATACAGGGCTTCAAAACTGAGCAAATCTTTTTTATTCATCCATTCCGGATGTTCAGGCATGCAATAGCTGCATTTGAAATTACAGCGGTCAGTCACTGATATTCGCAACTTACGTTTCTGGCGTCCAAACTGATCCTGAAAGATACTGCGAGATGCTAAAACTTTCATGCTGTTCATTGCTGCGGTCCATGATGAGATCTGCACGGTTATTTAACAGTCTTGATTTACTGCCCTATTTCTTCACAATGAATGAGCAATAAGTGTTCCAACTTTGCACAAATTTATTTTTAAATAATATTAATGGATAATATTTGTTCTTTTTTAGTCCGAAATTTTGTTCGAAAAATAAAAAAAAGCAATATTTTGTTGAGCCAGAATATGATGATTCGGCTTTTAGCATTTTAAATGCTAAAGAAAGTTAAGCTGTTGATGCTGCTGTAGCTCGTCAAATGAATTAATACTGTGGAAAAACAGGGCACGATTTTTAAAACTTGCCCGCTGCATATGCATGTCAGCAAAACAGAGTTTTAAACTGTGCTGATCATTTTCAAGATGTTGTATAAGAGTGGGTAAGCTGCTGTGTTTCATCAGACAGAATGGAAACAATGCCTTTTCATTGATTTCAACTACCGCCACTTCACATAAGGGATGTCGTTGCAAGGCCTGATGTAAACGTGAAATGACCTTTTTGGGGATATAGGTCACATCACAAGGCACGAACAGCACATAATCAGATTCCACATGTGACCAGGCACTCTTCATGCCCATCAATGGTCCCTGAAAGCCGGGTTCATCGTCCTGATAAAAATCAATCGAAGGAATCATCCGTTTATAAATAGAGTGATCCCGATGGCTATTGACCCAGACTTTGCTTGCCCGGGACTTCAGTTGCTGATGGATTTTAATCAGCTGGATTTCATCATCAAATTTGTGCAGCAATTTATTGATGCCATTCATGCGCCGCGCTAAACCTCCGGCCAGAATCACCACGTCGGTTTCCGGATAAGACACCGTCTTCATCACTCTTCTTTTCATTCTATGCACTCCGTCTGGCAGGCCTTAATCAGGCCTCTAATTTCTGGCAAACACGAACCGCAATTTCCTCCGGCTTTTAGACATGCAGTCACCTGTTTTTCATGCGTGATATTTTTATCTTTAATGGTTTGAATAATTCGGTTCTTGCCGACCTTAAAACAGCTACAGACCAATGCTCCTTCACTATTTCCCATCGACATGGCCTGACC
This sequence comes from Acinetobacter sp. F-1, assembly GCF_022869025.1. Taxonomy (NCBI): domain Bacteria; kingdom Pseudomonadati; phylum Pseudomonadota; class Gammaproteobacteria; order Moraxellales; family Moraxellaceae; genus Acinetobacter; species Acinetobacter sp. F-1. The sequence goes on from NZ_JAJKFX010000007.1 coordinate 95,171, forward strand.
TGCCAGCAATGCTTTACGATGTAATGCACTCAGACGTTCACGTCTAAACAGGCCAGCCACCCAGTCACGATCTGGCAATAATGCCGCCGGTGCGATATAAAAACTGGCAATTAACTGGCCATCCTGAAGAACCACACTATGACTGATATGCGCCGTTTGATCTTCGAGATTCAGCCATTCAAAGCTTTCATCATTAAAGTCTAAGAGACTCTTGATCTGCCCGGTGATGTCAGAAAACCTGCGCCGGTCTGCCAGTTCATAACGGATGGCCTGAGTGGTTTGAATTTTGCTCCACCACACCGTATTTTTAATCATGGTCTGGATCTGTTGTTTAAAGCCTTCCCGTACATACAGCACGCCCTGCCACTGAGTATAAAATGGCTGGATCATCACCGGAGTATGCTTAAACTCTGGCTCGCCGGAAATCGGGTCAACCACCGGATTCACCACTTTGCCAATCCGCGCATCGGACGCAAACTGGTCGTTCCAGTGAATCGGTGCAAAAATCTGGCCACGTCGCATATTTTGTGAAAATTGCACACGGAGTACACAACTTCCCCAAGCGGATTTCACCTCGACCAGCTCGCCATCTTTCAGGCCATATTTCAGCCCGTCTTGCGGATGCAACTCACAATAAGGCTCGGCACGATGCTGGGATAAACTGGCAGATAATCCGGTACGGCTCATGGTGTGCCATTGATCGCGGATCCGTCCGGTATTTAGGATCAGCGGATATTCAGTAGAAATAGCATGTACCGGATCGGCTGCAACTGTTGGCACCAATCTGGCTTTGCCATCTGCATGGCTAAACTGGCCTTGGCTAAATAGTTGACCAACCTGATGAACTTCTTGCTTATCCCAGACTGGCCACTGGATCGGTGCCAGATTATGATATTCTGCAAAACTGAGATGAGTTAAACCTTGCAGGTTGAAATAGCGGAAATTTGGCGTATCTGCGCGTTGCGAAAGTGAACCATTCTGATAGGCAGATAAACGGGCATGTTCCAGAAAAATGTCATGGCTATTGTTAAAGTCAAAACCGCGAAAACCTAAGACCTGAGCCACCCGGGAAATGGCCCACCAGTCTGCTTTGGCTTCACCCGGAGCCGGCAAAAAGGCCTTTTGCCGTGAAATACGGCGCTCCGAATTGGTGACTGTGCCATCTTTTTCGCCCCAACCCAGTGCCGGTAACAGTACATCGGCATATTGCGTGGTATCAGTGTCGAGACAAATATCAGAAACCACTACAAATTCACACTTTTCCAGAGCGCGTTTAACCTGATCTGCATTGGGCAAACTCACGATCGGATTGGTGGCCATAATCCAGATGGCCTTGATTTTTCCGCTTTCCACCGCTTGAAATAAATCTACTGCTTTTAATCCGGGCTGCCGCGCGATGACCGGGCTTTGCCAGAAGTCCTGCACCAGTTGCTGATGCTGCGGATTCTCCAAATCTAGATGGCTGGCCAGCATATTGGCCAGCCCACCGACTTCCCGTCCGCCCATCGCATTCGGTTGTCCAGTCATGGAAAAAGGTGCCGCACCGGGTTTGCCTATTTTCCCTGTCAATAAATGACAGTTGATAATGCTATTGGCCTTGTCTACTCCTTGAGAGGATTGGTTTACACCCATGGAAAACAGGCTCATGATTTTTTCGGTCTGGGCAAATTTCTGAAAAAATAAGGTTAATTTTTCAATAGCAATACCAGTACGCTTTGCCACGCTTTCAATCGATGACTCTGTCGAGCTGCTGGCAAGCGCCTGCTCCAGACCTTGAGTATGTTGGGTAACAAAATCCAGATCGGCATGACCATTTTGCTGAAGATACTGCAACAAGCCATTAAACAGCGCGACATCCTGACCTGGTAAAATCGGCAAGTGTAAGTCTGCCGCTTCACAGGTTGCGGTAAAGCGGGGATCAATCACCACCACGAATAAATCCCGCTCTTCTTTGACTTTCATGATGCGCTGATAAAGCACCGGATGGCACCAGGCAGTATTGGAACCGACCAGAATCACCATTTCTGTCTGCTCAAAATCTGTGTAGCTGGCCGGTACCAGGTCTTCGCCGAAAGCCCGTTTATGTGCCGCCACAGCAGAAGACATGCACAGTCTTGAATTGGTATCAATATTGGCAGTACCCAGATAGCCTTTTACAAACTTGTTCACCACATAATAGTCTTCAGTCAAAAGCTGGCCGGAGACATAAAAGGCGATGCTGTCACGTCCATACTGATCAATACATTGCTGAAATTTATTGGCAATACTTGAAATGGCATGATCCCAAGTGCTTATTTGCCGCTGCTCTTTTCGACCTGTTATCGGATGTAGAAGCCGGGTTTTTAAGCCAAGTGTATCGGCAAGATGACTGCCTTTAATACACAACTTGCCCAAGTTCGCAGGATGCTGAACATCGCCTTCAATCTGAACCTTTTCACCCATCGAGGTTTGGCTTACGTGCGCGATGACACCACAGCCTACTCCACAATAAGGACAGGTCGTCTGAGTGGTTTTTATTTGGGATTCAGTAGAGCTATGTAGTTCCATAACCGGAATACTATTCATTGCTGCTGCGCTCCTTAATCATCCAAATTCACTTGTTTCACCAAATCTCTGATATCTAGCTTTTACAGGTTTGATTTAAATTTTTTCTATGTCTCAAAAGCTTTAATCCTCACCAACCCTCCTTTAATAAAGGAGAGAGGTTCCCCTCTTGTTTAAAGAGGGGTTGGGAGATTGATCCGATTACCCTGCCTTTTTTAATGCAAAATCCCGACCAAAAAGTAGTTTGCTGCGGATATTACTAATCGGTGTCTGATCTGCAATCAGTTCTGCATACCAAGCTCCATCTTCGGTATCGCCAAATAGCACCGCACCAATGACCTTGTCCTGCTGGATAATGATCCGTTTATAGATTTGACGTTTTTCATCATTCAGCACGATATCTTCAAAATCATCCTGAGGTTCAAAATTTCCGGCTGAGAAGACATCACATCCGCTAACCTTGAGTTGGGTCGGAACAGTCGGTGCCTTAAAGGTCAGTCGGCCATGTTCAGCCAGATGCGTCGCGCAGATAAAGGCCTGTCCCCATAATGGCTCAACCAGTCCAAAGGTCTGGCCACGATGCTCAATGCATTCACCCACTGCATAAATACTCGGGTCATAGGTTTGCATGGTGTCATTCACCAGCACCCCACGATTGCAGCGCAAGCCAGCCTGTTCAGCCAGAGTTTTATTCGGACGAATCCCGACGGCAAAGACCACCAGATCGGCATCCAGCACTGTCCCGTCTTTTAAACGCAGTTGAGTCACGTGACCATCAATACCGAGCAGCTCTTCGGTGTTGGCTTCGGTAATGATCCGGATACCTTTATCTTCAATTGATTTTTTCAGCATTTGACTGGCTTTCATATCCAGCTGACGATCCATAATACGGTCTATCAGGTGCAGCACAGTCACATTCATCCCCTGCTGCTTCAGTCCATAAGCTGCTTCCAGTCCCAGCAGGCCGCCCCCAATCACGACGGCGTTTTGCTTGGTTTTGCAGTAATCCAGCATGCGGTTAACATCCTGAATATCCCGGAAGCTAATCACGCCTTCAAGTTCAGCACCCGGAATTGGCGGTACGAAAGGTTTGGAACCGGTCGCGAGGATCAGACGATCATAAGCAACGACTTCGCCTTTTCCGGTATGAACCTGTTTATGCGAACGGTCGATAGCGATGGCAGCATCTCCAGCGATGAATCGAATGCCTTTTTCGGCATACCAGTCGGCTGAATGCAGCATAATTTCGGCAAAGCTTTTCTCACCAGACAATACCGGTGACAACATGATCCGGTTGTAATTGCCCCACGGTTCTCCCCCAATTACGGTCATGTCATAACGATCTGGCGCCATATCCAGCAAGTCTTCCAGACAGCGCATACCCGCCAGCCCATTCCCGACCAGTACCAGTTTTAAACGCTCTGTGTTTTGACCATTACTGGAAATATAGGTCTTTTGTGGAGTTGGACTCACCAGAACTTTGCCATTTTCAATTCGGGTTGGAAATACCAGTAATTTCTTGTCTTGTTCTTCCAGACAACGGCCGGTCACCAGACTGAAATGCTGCTTGTAAATTGGGGATGCGACTACACGCTCACCTTGCAGATCCCCCAGAATGCCACGTGCCATGACATTGGCCAGACTAAACGGATCCTGATTGCTGAGCGCATACACCCGCTGTTCCTGACCCACGCGAAAAATTGCAATCTGCTGATCTTCAATCAAAGCTGCAACACCAGTATTCGGGGTGATCTCATCCAGATGACAGACTTCGTACCAGTTCAGTTCGTTCATATCTTTTAAAATTGTCATTTTCATTCTCCCTGACTGTGGTGTTTAGGCTTCAACCACTGGAATACGGTTGAGATCACGTTCAGCGTCAGTCTTTGGCCGGATCTGACCACGTACAGGTGCAAACTGAATATGCGGGTCATTCTGCTCGGCTGCTTTGGCGTTGATAAAGGTTTTAAAGCGTTTGCGTACTTCTGGATCTTCAATCGCGGTGCGCCATTCATCCTGATAAGTGCCAATCACATGCTGCATACGGCTTTCCAGTTCAGCCGCAATGCCAAGCGAATCGTGCACAATGACATCTTTCAGATAATCCAGCCCACCTTCCATATTGTCACGCCATACACTGGTGCGCTGTAGACGATCCGCCGTCTGGATATAGAACATAAAGAAGCGGTCGATATATTTGATGAGTGTGGAAGTATCCAGATCTGAAGCCAGCAGTTCTGCATGGCGCGGCTTCATACCGCCATTGCCGCAGACATATAAATTCCAGCCTTTTTCCGTGGCAATCACCCCCACATCCTTGCTTTGTGCTTCGGCACATTCACGGGTACAGCCGGATACGGCCATTTTGGTTTTATGCGGTGAACGCAGGCCCTTGTAACGGTTTTCCAGAAAAATCGCCAAGCCGACAGAATCATCGACGCCAAAACGGCACCAGGTACTGCCCACACAAGATTTCACGGTACGTAAGGATTTGCCGTAGGCATGTCCGGACTCGAAACCGGCATTGATCAGTTTTCCCCAGATTTCCGGTAATTGATGTACCTGCGCACCAAACATGTCAATCCGTTGTCCACCCGTGATTTTCGTATATAAGCCATAATCTTTGGCAATCTGACCGATGCTAATCAGGCCATCCGGGGTGATCTCGCCGCCTGCCACACGTGGCACAATCGAATAGGAACCATCTTTCTGGATATTGCCCAGATAATAGTCATTGCTGTCCTGCAAACCGGCATGACTTGGTTTCAGAACAAAATCATTCCAGCAGGATGCCAGAATATTGGCCACAGTCGGTTTGCAGATATCACAGCCCATCCCATGACCATGTTGCTGAATCAGGTCAGAGAAAGTCTTGATTTCATGCACGCGTACCAGGTGATACAGTTCCTGACGCGAATAGGCAAAATGTTCGCACAGGTGATTGTTCACCGTGACACCCTGACGCTGTAATTCGGATTTGAGAACCTGCGTCACCAGTGGCGCACAGCCACCGCACGCCGTTGCAGCCTGCGTGCATTTTTTCAGTGCACCCAATGAAGTTGCACCGCCATCAATGGCTGAACAGATATCAGCTTTGGAAACGTTATTACAGGAACAGATGGTCGCACTGTCAGGCAATAAATCGATGCCACTGCCACCCGATTTGGAAGTTGACTGATCAAAGCCTGGCATGATCAGGCTTTCCGGTTGCTCCGGCACAGCCAGACCATTCAGCATCATTTGTAGGAGATCGCTATACTCTTTGGCACAGCCCACCAGCACCGCGCCCAGCAGCTTGGTCCTGTCTGCTGACACCACGATTTTTTTATAAACCTGCGCGGCTTCATCAGCATAGAAATAGCTCAAGGCACCAGGTGACATGGCATGTGCGTCACCAATAGAAGCAACATCCACACCCATCAGTTTGAGCTTGGTGCTCATGTCGGCGCCAGCGAATGCATGACTCTCTTGGCCCAGTACATGTTTCGCTGCGATACGCGCCATGTCATAGCCTGGTGCAACCAGACCATAAATTTTATTGTCCCAAAGTGCACATTCACCAATGGCATAAATGTCCGGATGTGAGGTCTGGCAATAATCATTAATGATGATACCGCCTCGTTCACCGATGAGCAGACCGCTCTGCCGGGCCAGTTCATCACGTGGGCGAATGCCGGCAGAGAATAAAATGATGTCGGTTTCAAGGACTGAGCCATCGCCAAACTTTATTACATGCTGAGTGCTGTCACCATCTTCAATACTTGATGTGGCTTTCTGGGTATGAACCTTGACGCCTAAATCTTCGATTTTAGAACGCAATACCCGGCCACCCAGATCATCAATCTGCACCGCCATCAGACGCGGTGCAAATTCCACCACATGGGTGTCTAGATTCAGATCTCGTAATGCCTTCGCTGCTTCCAGTCCGAGCAAGCCGCCACCAATCACCACACCGGTTTTTGCATTCAGGCTGGCGGCACGAATCGCGTCCAGATCTTCAATAGTACGATAGACAAAACAGTTTTGACGCTCATTGCCCGGGATTGGCGGTATAAAGGCATAAGAGCCGGTGGCAAGAATCAACTTGTCAAAACTCAGCACATCACCGTGATTAGTCGTTACCGTTTTATTCAGCTGATCCATTTCAACTGCTTTGGTATTCAGTCGTAAATCAATGCCATAGGCATCGGCGAAATCACTACGGCATAGACTCAGATCCTTGACCGACTTGCCGCTGAAATATTCGGTCAAATGTACCCGGTCATAAGCCAAATGTGGCTCTTCTGCCAAAATGGTCAGCTCAATGTCATCACCGGCCTGTTCCAGTACAGATTCGATGAATTTATGCCCCACCATGCCATGCCCAATCATGAGAATTTTCATATCTGCGCTCCGACTATTGTTTTTTTAAAGACGATAAAAAGCCACATATCAGATCTAGTGGTTGATATGTCGACTGTTTGAATGGGTGGTAAATACCGTGCCCAGCTGTTTGAAATGCTGGATCAAAGGTTGAAATGCCCGTACGGTTTGTATTGCTGAACAACTGACCATGTCATTTATCCTGTGCTGAACGAAATATCAGTTGCACCCTTTTAAAGTGCAACTACGATCAGAACGGGCATCGTTGGCCGTTATTCGTATTGAAAGTCATCTTTGACAATTTGATAAATGCAGGAAGCATGCCAACTTTTTTAGCAACACAATGACTGATATCAGCCAGAAAATTGCAGGAAATGCTTTATTTTGATGATGGATGCCAAACTCCTGCACCAAATTGAACTCAAAATAACTCTTTGATGCACCAATATCATGGCATGTTTTTTGCATTATTCGTACTTGAATATTCCTTAGGCCTTACTTGAAAATATTCCATGTCTAAATTACGAATTGCTCTTATTGATGATAATCTGGAGCGCGCCCAATTCATCCAGGAATCTCTGCTGTTACATGATTTTCAGGTGGTGGCCTGTTTAATCCTGAATGATCTGAATATGGTGCATGTCAAAGGCATCCATGCAGATGTGATTCTGCTAAATATGGATCATCCACATCGGGATATTATTGAAAGCTGTGTCAGCCAATATGAACTTCCTACCGTACTGTTTACCCAAAACTCCAATAAAGACACCATCAAAAGTGCGATTGATGCCGGGATCACGGCTTATATTGTCGATGGTATTGATCCCAGCAAATTAGAAAGCATTCTGGAAATATCAATTGAACAGTTCCGCAAGCATAAAAAGCTGCTGAACGATTTAAAAGAAACCCAAGACAAGCTGATTGACCGTAAAGATATCGATAAAGCCAAAGCATTGCTGATCCAGCTGCATGCATTATCTGAAGAACAGGCCTTTGCCTTATTACGTAAAAATGCCATGAGTCACCGGATTACCATTGGTGAAATGGCCAGACGCCTGCTCGATGCACAGAAGCTGTTATTGGGCCAATAAGGAAAAGCATATGTCCACATTAGAAAAAACTGAACTCAATATTGGCTATATTCCTTTGCTTGATTGTGTGGCCATTCTCTGGGCCGAAAAACAGGGTTATTTTGCCGAACAGGGATTAACCATCAACTTAATCCGGGAGGCCTCCTGGTCCAGTTTAAGAGACCGTCTGGCCTATGGCTTTCTGGACGCTGCGCATTGTTTGTCCGCCATGCTACCTGCTGCTGCTCTGGGTACAGACCAGTTACAGGTGGCTTTGCAAACCCCGTTGGTACTGAGCATGAATCAGGCTTTTATCAGCCTGCGTCAAGATCTGTGTCATGAATTGGGAATTGATGCAGAAGATGATGAAAAAAGCAGTTCTCAAAAACTGGTGCAGGCCTTGCAACAACAGCAGAAAATGAATCTGGCCTATGTCTATAAGCACTCAATTCATCATTATTGTATAAAAGAATGGTTAGCCCTGACAGATGTCAATATTGCCCACAAGATTCAGCTCATGACCTCACCACCAGCTTCGATGGTAAAAGGAATCTCGGAACAGGTCTTTGATGGCTTTTGTGTGGGAGAACCCTGGAATATTCAGGCCAAGCTTGAAGGCTATAGTTTAATTGTCGCTGCAAGCCAGAATGTCATTCCTAAAGTTGCCGACAAGGTTCTGGCCATGACTCAGGAATGGGCAGAATTACATCCATGTACGGTGAAGGCTTTGGTCAATGCTGTCCAGAAAGCCCAAACGGATTTAAAACAGCGTGCTGATCTGTCCCAAGTTTGGGACATGCTGGTTGATTATCAGATTATCCAGTTTGAATGCTCTGCACAGCGTCATGTCTGTGACTATCATAAAATTCAAAACATCATCCGCAATCTTGTTGGTGCAAGTGCGAAACCGCAGCTTGCCGATTTTATCTGGTTAATCGAGCAGATTGAAAAATGGGATGGTGTCGAAATCTCTGAGATAGAGAAAAAGCAGATTGCAGCACAATGCATGTATGCTGAAATGCTATTTGCTTAAGATTTCATGCAACATATTGCGTAGCCATTGATGACTGGTTTTATGATGACAGGACATATGCCAATACTGCTTTACAGAATAGGTCGGGAAAGCAATCGGTGCCCCAAAAATCTTGAGATTGCCACGTGATAACAGGACTTCACTCAAATAATAAGGCACGGTCGCAATCGCATCGGTTTCCTGTACCACCAGTCCCACGCCTAAATAGCTGGGCAGACGCATTAGAATGTCGCGCTTGAGTTCCAGATTCAGCAATTCATTTTCAATATGGTAATGCCCCATCCCGGCATCAATATCGATATGGGTTTCACGTAAATACTCTTCGGTCGTGATGCTGTCACCCGTTAGTCGCGGATGGTCTTTCGCTGCGATCACCACATAATACTGTTCAAACAGTTTCTGCTGATAAAAGCCATTCTCCAGATTTGGCAAGAAGCCCAAAGCCAGATCAATCTCGCCATTGGCCATCTGATAACTGGTTTCCGAGGTAATCGGACGCACATTCAGGCGGATATGTGATGCATGCTGCTTGAGATACTGTGAAATTTTTGGCAATAACACCAGATGCGATACATCGGTCATCGCCAGTGTAAAACGTTGCTGTGAAGTGACCTGATCAAAATTGATGGTGAAATTATTAATCGCTTCAACTTTACTGAGTGCTTCACTGACCAAGGGAAACAACTGCTTAGATAAATCTGTCGGCAGCATTTCATTGCCAATACGTAAAAATAAAGGATCACCATAATGCTGGCGAATTTTATTCAGCAGATTGCTCACCGCTGGCTGGCTCATGTCTAAATGATCAGCTGCCTGAGATACGTTTTTAAATTTATAGACATAATAAAAAATACTGAGCAATTTACAGTCAAGTTCAAACACAGAAACACATTTCCTTTAACTTTCTAATAATTTTGACGAAGATATCATCGACATCATTTTATCAATTGCCAATGTTCAAATATAACACTTTGCAACGATTTCTAGGATCAGTCAATTTCCATGTGGTGTTAAAAATTACTTTTCTCTGATGTGGAGCCTCGTTACAAGTAGTTCTGTTGTAAATATGCACTTCTGTTTTTCCTTGGTCAACTTAAACACGCAAGCTTCATGCTATATACTCAAGCCCACAGAATTAACGATGCAAATTAAGAGAAATATCATATGTTCCAAGGCAAAAAGTTGGTGTGTTTTGATTTGGATGGCACCTTGATTGATTCTGTGGGAGTCTGGAATCAGGTCGATGCTGCGCTGATTCAGGAGTTGGCAAATATTGAAGTCGACTTAAGTCAGATCCAGCAACAGCGCGATCTTCAGCTCAAAAAATTTAAACATCGGCCGGATCCCTATCTGGAATATTGTGCTTATTTAAAAGCGCTTTATGGATTTGCGCCGAATAAAGAAGAAGTAAAAAACCGCCGTTATGCAATTTCACGGCATTTTCTCGATCATGTGGTCGAGCTAAAACCACATGCTGAACGGTTCATTCAAGCCCTGAAACAACAAGGGATTCAGATCGCCCTGACCACAACCACCAGTTTGTTCAATGTGCAGCGTTATCAGGACAATAATCAAAACATTAACAAAAAAATCAGCTTTAATGATGACTTTGCCCTGCTCTTGACCCGTGAAAATGTGCAGAACATCAAGCCGCATCCTGAAGTCTATTTCAATGCCCTTCAGCATTTTCAGGTGCAAGCCGCAGATTGCCTGATTATTGAGGATTCATTAATTGGCGTTGAAGCGGCCAACAATGCAGGAATCGATGTGATTGCAGTTTATGATCAATACTCTGTTCATGAAATAGATTTGATCAAGGTCCAAGCAAATTATTTTGCAGAAGATTTTACTGAGTTATTAAGTTTAGCCCAATAAAAAAAATGCCATGAATCATTGTATTTCATGACATTTTTTTCTGCAGATCTCTGACCTGAGAAGAAAATGTTATTTGGCTTTCTCATAGACTGAGCCTAAACCGACCAGATTTCCTGTTTTTTCATCGATTGCAAAATCAACCATACCTGCACCTGCATTTAACTGAAGTAAGCCATTTTTGCTCACTGCTGCCGGCATCGGATTTTTCTCTTCGGTTTTACCAGTTTCTTTGTCTTTTATGGTGTTGGTAATGAAGTAATTTTCACCATTTTTCGAAATGACCAATACATTTTCAAGTTTTGGATTTTCCAGCGTATTTTTCCAGTTTCCTTGATAATCTGGAGCTGGTGCTTCTGTGAGGTTACAAGCAGTTAAAAGCAGTAATAATGAGATGCCTGAAAAAAATTGAAGATATTTCAAAACTGAGACCTTGATTGTGACAACGCGGCCATTATAGGGACAACCCTCTAAAGCTTAAGCAGGTTGTTGTAGGCAAAGCGTTTCAGCAGTACCGTATCTGTTTTTCTTTGGTGATTTTTTTGAAATATCTCTCCATACTTCATTCATAAAAATGGATGATTCAATTTCTACTAAAACGACAAAAAAGCAAAAAAGGCCTCAATAGACCATGTAAATCTATTGAGGCGTAGCAAACGGGTGAATACCACACATTAAAAATTAGGGCATGATTTTGGATTTAAAGTAGCTCAATGCAGATTTAGCAGAGTGGGTTTTTTCAATAATCTGTGCAGTCCAGTGATTCGGCAATGAACATTTGGCCAGACGCACCCAAACAGTAGAAAACTGTTTTATAAAGCTCGCTTCATTATAATGAATGCCATATTCAGCACACAGCGCTTTTACTTTCGGCGCCACCTGCGCATAGCGATTGGCTGGCATGTCCGGAAATAGATGATGTTCAATCTGATGGCTCAAATTACCACTCAAAATATGCAGCCAGTCCGTCCCGGTAAAATTACTCGAACCACGAACCTGGCGTAAATACCACTCAGCACGGGTTTCATTGTCGGTATTGTCCATCTCAAAAGTTTCAGCATCTTCCGTAAAATGACCATTAAAAATCACTGCAGACGCCCACAGACTACGAATTACATTGGCTACGGCATTTCCGGCAAACACAGGAATGGCATTCGGGCCAGCAATCACTGGAAAAAATACATAATCTTTTAACACCTGACGGCGCATTTTTTGACGCAGTGGAGCCGCTTCTTTCCAAACTTCTTTCCAGGTTTTGGTTTTATAGGCAATCACATCTTCCAGATGCAAGCGTTGCAGGCCGACATACCATTCAAAAAACACCATTAACTGCATGCCCAGTGGAATATTCAACAGGAAACGTGGTTCCCATTTTTGGGATTCACTGACCCGAATCAGGCCATAACCGACATCATGATCCATCCCGACAATATTGGTATAGGTATGATGAATATAGTTATGGGTATATTTCCAGTCATCTCCTGTGGAAATCGTATCCCAGTCATAGGTGGTTCCGTTCAGGGTCGGATCATTCATCCAGTCGAACTGACCGTGCATGACATTATGTCCCAGCTCCATATTTTCCACAATTTTGGAGATGCCAAGCAGCCCTGTCCCTGCCAGCCAAACCGGTGGCAACCAGCCAGCAAACATCAACATGCCTCGGGATGCAATTTCGCTATAACGGACAAAATTACGGATTTTATAAATATAATTGGCGTCTTTTTCACCCAGATCGTCCATGACCTCGCGGCGGATCGCATCGACTTTAGCACCAAACTCCTCAATCTGTTCAGGACTGAGAAATTGCGACTTACTGTGTCGTTTAAAATCAATTTGCATATTCATGGGAGCACCTTTTTATTCGTTTAATACTGGCTTATAAATTAATAACGACTGGACTCATCGCCTGGGAAATACAAAGTTTAATCTGGGTGTTATTGCCATGATCAACCTCACCGGTCAGGACATTACGCACCGAGCCACTGACTTTGGTACAGGAACAGGTATTACAGATTCCCATCCGGCAACCATGAGCAGGACGCAGGCCTGAATTTTCAGCGCTTTCCAGCAAGTTGGACTGAGCCTGAAACACTTGCTGCGATCTTAAAAACTGTACTGGCTGCGCCTTAATTTTTTCATCGACCACAATCTGGAAATATTCCGAATGAAAATTGGATTTCAAATCCAGTTTTTCTACAATTCTAAGTGCAGCCTTCATCATCCCAGCAGAGCCACAGGCATATATTTTTCGTTCTGCAACATCTGGCACCAGTTTTTGCAATAATCTTTGATTCAGATGCTGTTGCTGTTCCCGTGTATTAAAATGATGATATTTCAAGTTTGGATGCATTAAAGCCAGGGTTTTCAATTCAGCATGAAAGGCATCATCGCGAGTAAAATAAATCAGGTCGATCTGTTCCAGGGACTGGATCACTGCTTTTTGCAGCAAGGAATATATTGCAGTAATACCACTGCCGGATGCCAGAAATAAGGTTGGCTGGCTAGAGTTTTGCAGTATAAAGTCACCTTGCGGCTGCGAAATTTCAATGACAGCCCCGATTTGCATCTGACTCAAGGCGCGTGACACTTTGCCTTGCTGTTTCACCGCAATAATCAGATCACCATTTTTTAATACCGTCACCACAGAATAATATCGCTGATGACGTACACCATCGAGTCTTATTGTTACTGCAATATGCTGGCCAGCCTGAAATGACCTGGCTTTAAAATTATGATTCGGGCGCAAGTGAATCTTGAAAAAGTCAGGACTGATGGCCTGAATGCCCATAATGGCCGCTTTAACTTTTTTAAATGCCCAGGTTGGATGGATTTTTTCACCAATAAAATCAATGAAATCTTCACGCACCCAATGCGGCTGATAGGTCGGCATACTTGTCATTTTTATCCCCTTATCCGCAGACAGTAATATTAATGTACAACTGTCTATTTATTATGTTGTCAGCATAAAGTGTTTTATAATTCAGACCATATCAATACAGGTCAAATTATGTGCTTATCAAACATAATAGAGCTTTTTGTCGGACAATATGAAGCAAAAGCATCTGCTGAAACTGTAGTTTTTTAGAAAAAGGGATTTTTATATCTGTTAATTCTGCTAACTCTATATAAAAAACTGACTCCTGTATAGAAGTCAGTTTCAATCATTCACTTTGATTATCAGATTCAATGTAAAACTCTAGCCTGCTGCTTGTTCCATGAGAATAGCGCCATAGAGTTCCCGCAAATCTTTTTTCAGCATCTTTCCAGTTCCACTTAGTGGAATTGAGTCTACAAAAACCACTCTGTCTGGAACCTGCCATTTAGCGACTTTATCAGCATAATAATCGAGTAGCTCTGTCTCACTCAGCTGACTGTCCGATTTTTTAATTGCAATCAATACCGGACGTTCATCCCACTTTGGATGCTGGGCGGCAATCACCGCCGCCATCGCAATTTCCGGATGTCCCATGGCAATATTTTCCAGATCCACCGATGAAATCCATTCGCCGCCAGACTTGATTAAATCTTTGGAACGGTCACTGAGTTTCATAAAACCATCTTGATTCAAGGTGGCAATATCACCGGTATCAAACCAGCTATCAGCAGTCAGCGCTGATTCCTCCTTGCCAAAATAATGATTGATGACCCAATGCCCTTTCACCTGTAAATTTCCTGTGGTATGTCCATCACGTTCAACTTCATGTGTCCCTTTTTCTGCATCGGTCAAACGCAGATCTACTCCGAATGGCGGACGGCCTTGGGTCAACCGAATCTGCTGTTTTTCTTCATCTGATAGCTGCAAATGTTTGGTCTTGAGCTGATTGGCAGTCCCCAGCGGACTGGTCTCGGTCATGCCCCAAGCGTGAATCGTTTCACAATTAAACTGTTCCTTGAAAGTTCGTAACATTGCCGGTGGACAGGCCGAACCGCCGACTACATTACGTTTTAAACTGTCTAGTTTAGATCCTGACTGTGTTGCTGCGGCAATCAAACCCTGCCAGATGGTTGGCACGCCAAGCGCCACTGAAACTTTATAAGTATCAATCAGATTCACCAGACTGGCACCATCCAGACCTGGCCCCGGCAGTACCAGCGTACATCCCACCATGGCCGCCGCGTATGGCGTACCCCATGCATTCACATGGAACATCGGCACCACTGGCAACATAATATCGGCAGCCGAGACATTTAGTGAGTCCGGTAAAATGATGGCATAGCTATGTAATACAGTAGAGCGGTGGCTATATAGTACGCCTTTAGGGTTGCCCGTGGTTCCTGATGTATAGCACAGTGAACTGGCTGAGTTTTCATCAATGACTGGCCATTCAAATTCTGTGTTTTGACTGGCAATCAGATCATCATAAAATTGCACTTCTGGAATGGCTTCAGTGACGCTCGGATCGGCAGCATCCAGACAGATAAAATGCTCGACTGAGGTCAGCAGCGGTTTTACCGCCTTGATTAAAGGTACAAATGTTTTATCAAAGATGACCACACGATCTGCAGCATCATTCATAATAAAAATCAGCTGCTCCGGAAACAGGCGCGGATTAATGGTATGACAGACCAGACCGCTGCCAGAAATAGCATACCAGGACTCTAAATGGCGATGATTATTCCAGGCAATGGTGGCAACCCGATCTCCCTTTTCCAAGCCGAGTTGTTGCAATACCTTGGCAAAACGTTTCGAGTTTTGATGAATTTCGCCCCAGTTGGTCACCTTAATGCTGGTGTCGGTATTTTTGGAAATTACCTCGGTATCGGCATGATAGCGTCCTGCATGTTCAATCATGCTGCTGATCAGTAAAGGCTGAAACATCATATTTCCGAGCATTGTCCACTCCTTTGTGCTTGTTATTGGTCCGTGTATTCGTATCGTTGTTATCTAGACATGATGGAGCGGTCTAAGACCGTGACATAGTTTTTATCATCATGTGGACTGAATTTAGCAAGTAAATCTGAATTTGTAAGTATCGAATTGTGACAAATTAAGAGAAGTGACTCAGGCGTATAAAAATTAGAATACGATTGATGGAGAGGTAGAGAATTTCCCTAGAAAGGTTGAGGCCTGATATTCAGTTTAATGATCATGTATTGAGTTCATGTCGACCCGATTAATACAACCATCCCATTTGAATAGAAATATTTACTTGGATACTGATCTTAGAAGAACAGTACAGCAGATCGATAGAACGCCAGCTTGAAAATAGACTGACAACCACATTAAACTTAATTTGTTATATTGAGCATCTTGAAATATGCTATAAATCAAAATAATTAGAACAGTCTTAGTTCAAGCAAGTGTATGTATAAGTCTGAAAAACTGGCGCAGAATATCCGTCAGATGATTGAAAACGGCGTATGGAGGGTACATGAAAAATTACCTTCACTCCGCGAACAGACCCAATTGTCTGGCTATAGCCTGATGACGGTACTCAATGCTTATCAGGAACTTGAAGCGCAAGGTCTGGTTTATGCCAGAGATAAATCCGGCTATTACGTTGCAGAGCGTTCTACAGATCTGGTCAACAGCAAACAACCAATCCAGATTAGTTTAAGCCCAAAAGTTCAAATCAACTCTGTGGTATTTAATTATTTAAAATCGATCCAAGCTGCAGAAATTGTGCCTTTTGGTTCCGCATTTCCCAATGCAGAGCTGTTATATAACGCCAAATTTATGCAGATTCTGGCGCAGCAGGCCAAAAGAAAAAGCAGTTATAACAACCAGAATCATATGCCGCCTGGCAATCAGGATTTACGCCAACTGATTGCCAATCGTTACCAGTTGCAAGGCATTGCTTGCCATGCAGATGACATTGTCATTACATCCGGTGCACTAGAAGCACTGAATCTGTCTTTACAGGCATTGACCCAACCCGGTGATTTTATCCTGCTGCAACAAACCATATTTTATGGGGCCTGGCAGGCAGCCGAGCGTTTGGGGCTACAGGTGATTACTATCCCTGAGCATCCGCAATTCGGTTTTGATCTGGCATCATTTGAACAGGCTTTGAAACAGTATCCGATCAAGGTGTGCTGGCTAATGCTGAACGCGCATAATCCGATTGGCTTTACTGTTAGTTCGGAAATTAAACAGAGAATTGCTGAACTTTTGTATGAATATCAGGTCTATTTAATCGAAGATGATGTTTATCAGGAATTGAATTATGGTTCATCCAAACCGCTACCGGTTAAATATTTTGACCAGCATCAGATGGTGCTGCACTGTGCTTCATTTTCCAAAACACTAGGCATGGGCGCACGCGTCGGTTGGGTCTATGCCGGTCCATTTTCCGATGCCATTCAGCATTTGCAGCTCATGAGCACTTTAACGGTCAGTCCCTTACTCCAGAACACGCTGGTAGAATTTATTTCGCATCATCATTATGAAAAACATTTACGACAGCTAAGATATAATCTGGAAAAATATAAAAAGAAGTTTTATCAGGAACTCAAAAACCGCTTAGCGCCTACATGTAAAATTTACTATTATTCCAGTGGTTATTTTCTCTGGATCGAATTGCCAAATGGTCTAGATGGACAGGTGCTTTATGAGCAACTGATTCAGAAAGGTATTTCAATCGCCCCTGCATTATTGTTTAAACCGGATCATGCCAGTCAGCATTATATGCGCCTGAATTGTTCTTTTGAATGGACCGCCGAGATAGAAAATGCAGTGAATCTTTTAGCAGATACCATTCAGCAGAAATAGAAAAGCGTGAATGAGTTCATCCACGCTTTTTTTAGGTCAAGATACCCGAATTTACAAGCATCTTAGAAGTTGTAAATGGCAACCGCATTGATTCGGTTGTCTTCACCTTTGTCACTGCCATTTGTAGCTGGAGCTAAAGCTGTACGTTCACCATAGACATATTCCAGACCAAAACTGAGTGGCTTGGTTGGGCTATAGAACACGTTTGCCCACGCTTGCCAGAGGTCTTTGTTGGCTCTAGTTGCATTAGATTGCGCTGCATCAGCTGGCGTCGAAGCAATAAGCGCATCGGTATAACGTTGATCATCATCAAAACTCATATAACCATAGCCTAAAGTACCGCGCAACTTGTCATTAAATTGCTGGGTTAAGCCCACCGAAATCGAATCGAATTCACTTTGTAACAGATCACCATTTACAGCTGTAATTACACCCGTATTGGCATTCGAGATAAAGCTACTATCGCCTTTGACATGATAGTAGTCGGCTTTTAAAGTCGTCCCCGGCACAATGTCATATTTCGCCCCCAGCCCCACGCCCCACGCCATTTCTTCATCTTCATTCACGCGCTTTTCATGACCCATGGCACGTGCGCTGACTGCAAAATTATCGGCAAATTTATGATTTAAACGTGCGGTTAAAGCCGGTAGGCGTTGTTTGATCCCAGGATTCGTATCTTTCGGATCTTCAACTGCAACGACCAGATTGGTTTCAGGGCTGAAAGTGCTGGTGTGGCGCACTTGTGGTGTGCGTTTAATCGAACCCCCAGCATATACCAGAGCATCTACAGTTTCCGGAATATAGTCTGGCGTGGCAAAGTTTGACCAGGTTTGACCGATCAGCCAGTTAGCATAGCTGATATAAGCATGACGAATTCGCAGGTTGTCAAAGCCGGCCCCACCTAAAAAGTCCACCTCAACTTTACCGCTGAGTGCTTTATCCCCAGCACCTACAGGTGCTTTAAAATCCATCCCTAAACGCGTGGCAGAAAGTGTCGACTTAAACTCATCACTACGCTCCCCAGCACCTTCAAGTGGTACTGAACCAATCTGGTTGAACATGCGTGCTGCTGACCCACCTTCAGCCTGATAAGATGCATCGGCACGAATGTTTCCGTATAGATTAAACTCGGCACCACTGGCGATTTTCATCACCGGTTTGCTGGCTGGAGTTGCAGGTGTAGATGCGACGACCGGCGCAGTTACAGCCGCTTTCTGAACGTGCTGCTGTTCAATCAAGGCACGTAAGGCCTGAACTTCCTGGCGTAGTTGTTCAATTTCCTGCTGACTGCTCTGCGTGGTTTGTGCTTGAACCGATAAGCTCATGCTCCCCA
The DNA here is from genome assembly GCF_022869025.1 of Acinetobacter sp. F-1. NCBI lineage: Bacteria > Pseudomonadati > Pseudomonadota > Gammaproteobacteria > Moraxellales > Moraxellaceae > Acinetobacter > Acinetobacter sp. F-1. The sequence continues at coordinate 114,100 of NZ_JAJKFX010000007.1, forward strand.
TACTGATTGCAATCATGCTCATCAAAAGCGTGTGTTTTCGTGTTGGCTTATTGATTGTTGTGGTGAATAGTGTCGTGTTCATCCTAAACTCGCTTTTTATTGTTCGACTAGATTCTAGCAACAGATCACCACCCGTTACGATGGCGATCTATATCATTGGTAATACTATCTTTATTAACTATAGTTTAACTCATTAACTGGTCTTTTCTGCCAGTGAATCTGGCTGAATAGTCTTCGCCGTAAGGGCTTGACTATCTACAGAGCTTTTTAAGTTCACCAGGAAAATTGCCAGCGCAGCAATCACGCCAGGAATCGCAATAGCAAAGAAGTTCATTTGATGCGGTAAATTCATGGTTAATAAAGCACCGGTCAGTACCGGACCAACAATCGCCCCAATACGTCCAATCCCTGATGCCCAGCCCATGCCGGTAGAACGCACCGTCGATGGATAATATTGTGCAACAAAGGTATAGAGTAGAATTTGTGAGCCAATCGTTGCAGCACCTGCTACAGCAATCAGGGTATAGAGCACAAACTGCGGACTGTTAAAGCCAAGCAAGATCAGGGCGATTGCTCCGCATAAGAACATGATCGTGAGGACTTTTTTGATGTGGAAACGATCTGCCAGATAACCACCGCCAATTGCACCGACCATACCCCCAATATTTAATGCAAACAGGAAGATCATACTGGCACCTAGCGAGTAACCGGCCTGAATCATCAGTTTAGGTAACCAGCTTCCCAAGGCATAGACCATTAATAGGCACATAAAAAACGCCAGCCAGAACATGAAGGTACTGAAGCTGCGACCTTGTTGAAATAGTGCTTTTAATGGGGCTTCATCGCCTTTTTGTACTTCATTCAGTACAAACTGGGTGTCACTGGTAATAACCTGTGTCGGAGATATTTTTTGAATAATATCATTTGCTTGTGCAGTCTGTTGCTTGTTGGTCAAGTACATCAGCGATTCTGGCAAGTATTTCCAAAGAATTGGCAAAAGTAACAGTGGAATACCGGCTAACAAGAACATGATTTTCCAGCCATATTGTGGCACCAGCCATGCACCTAACAGCGCAGAGGTCATACCGCCAATCGCATAGCCACTAAACATTAAGGCCACCAAAGTACTGCGGATACGCTTAGGCGCATATTCGGTCATCAAGGCCACCACGTTCGGCATAACCCCGCCAATCCCTAAGCCGGCAAGGAAACGTAAGATTCCGAATTCGACCGGTGATGTCGCAAAAGCACCGATGAATGTGAATCCACTAAAAATAGCCACGCACATCATGATGGTTTTTTTACGACCTAACTTATCGGACAAGGTTCCAAAAGTCATGGCACCAAACATCATGCCAAATAATGCGGTACTGGCCAGCATCCCGGCTTGCACTGTAGTTAATGACCATTCTTGCATCAACAGAGGCAAGGCGACCCCATAGATCACCAGATCATAGCCATCAAAAATAATGATCAGCAAACACCAGATCAGCACGCCCCAATGAAAGGGCGTGAACTTTGCTTCATCAATCAGCGTATTTATATTCACTTTATTTGTAGACATCTCCACCTCCAGATTGTGAAGTTCAATTTATGAAAGCCACAATGAAGAAGATGCAGAATAATGTCCAAAACTGAATAGGCATGCCTTTATACCTATAAAGTCTGATTCAGGCTAAACATTTAAATTAATTAAAAAATATATTATTGAATGGTGGAATATTTTTTAATATAGGCTAATAAACTTGCCAAGAGCTGCTGATTGCTGTGCCTCTTGAAATGATTGATTGGACTTAAAACACCGAACGATCATACTTTAATGCTTCAAGATCATAGACTTGATAGACAGCATCAAATAGGTAGCGGATATATTCACTTTCATCCATATTACGCATGGCCATAAATACAGGACTCACAGCAAATGCATCTGCTAAAGGTATAAAGTTGAGATGGGCCAATTTAATATTTTGTGCACTTTCCGGCGCGATACAAACACCCTCTCCCGCCGCTACAAAACCGAGTGCCAGCTGCAATTCGCGTACAATCCGCAGATTTTTAGGCTCTAATCCATACTCAGAAAATATGCCGCGCACCTGGGTGGCAAAATTAGCCTTTCCCGTATTCGGATATAAAAACAACTGCTGATCGACCAGTTCAGATAAATGTAGGCTCTCACGTTGAGCCAATACATGACTGGCATGCGCTGCCACCACTAGACGCTCTTCACGCAACAACACCCGCTTTATGGCCGGATCCGAGATTCTTAAGCGGCCAAAACCGACATCTATACGGCCTTCTTTGAGGGCCTGAATCTGTTCATAAGTATTCATTTCCATCATCTCGATTTTGAGATAAGGATGCTGCTGTTTAAACAAAAACAGAATACGCGACAGCAAACCGAACAATAAAGAACCAACAAAACCGATGGTAATGGTGCGATCTGCAATGCCGATGCGCTTGGTCATCGACTTAATTTCTTCCGCATTAGACAAAAGTTTAACAGCGTGCTGATAGAAGAACTGACCTGCTTCTGTGGTCTTCAATGGACGGCTACCACGCTCAAATAACTGAATATCCAGCTCTGCTTCAAGGTTTTGGATCTGTCTGCTTAAAGGAGGCTGAGCAATAAATAGTTTTTCTGCCGCTTTAGTAAAACTTTGCTCTTCTACCACTGCAACAAAATAGCGTAAATGTCTAAGTTCCATGATCTAGAATACCTTTAAAGTATAAAAAAATGCTAAATCGATCTTAGACCAATCAACATTATTCTTTTAAGGTATATCAAATCGAAGCATTAAAGCAAGAATGTGAATCCGTATTATGTATAAGTCAGTTGAAACCTTGCTGGTAGAAATCCCGACCATTCGCCCTCACAAGATGGCTGTGGCGACGATGCAAACCCAGACCCTGGTCTTAGTTAAAATCACCACTGAAGATGGTTATATCGGTTGGGGTGAGGCAACGACGATCGGCGGCTTAGGTTATGGTGATGAAAGCCCGGAAAGCGTTAAAGTCAATATTGAAACTTATTTCGCCCCCCTTTTAAAGACATTATCCGGTTTAAATGTTGCACAAACATTACAAGCGATCAAAAAGAATATTAATGGTAACCGTTTTGCCAAATGCGCGATTCAGACTGCCCTGCTAGATATTCAGGCACAGCGCATGCAGCAGCCGCTCAGTGAAGTCTTAGGTGGCCGCTTACGTGACAGTATTCCAGTGCTTTGGGTCTTGGCTTCAGGCAATACAGAAAAGGATATTGCTGAAGCAGAAAAAATGATTGCAGCAAAACGCCATAACATTTTCAAACTCAAAATTGGTTCCCGTCCAGTTGAAGAAGATGTTGAGCATGTGCTGGCGATTAAAAAAGCCCTGGGCAAAGACATTTCGATTCGTGTCGATGTCAACCGTGCTTGGTCAGAACTGGAAGCGATTAAAGGCATTCAGTTATTGCAAGATGGCGGTGTTGATCTGATCGAACAGCCATGTGCAATTGATAACCTGGATGCCATGCGCCGTCTGACCCGACGTTTTGATATTGCCATCATGGCAGACGAATCGTTAATGGGCCCGCACTCAGCGTATGAGATTGCCAAACAAAACGGTTCATCTGTTTTTGCAGTCAAAGTTGCCCAGTCAGGTGGTCTGATTGAAGGTTGTGAAGTAGGCAAGATTGCCAAACTTGCAGGTATTGACCTGTACGGCGGCACAATGCTGGAAGGCCCGGTGGGCACGATTGCTTCGGCACATGTGTTCTCTACTTTTGAAAGTCTGGCGTTCGGTACCGAGCTGTTTGGTCCTTTGCTGCTGACTGAAGATATTTTAAAAACCCCACTCAACTATCAAAACTTTGAACTTGAGATTCCGAAAGGACCAGGTCTGGGGATTGAGTTGGATGAAAACAAGATTGACAACTTGCGTCGTCAGTAATCAGGAGAAACCCATGCTTTTCCACGTACGTATGGATGTAAACATTCCACGTGACCTGCCAGTTGAACAGGCAAACGAAATTAAGGCTGTTGAAAAAGCCTATTCGCAGGAATTGCAGCGTCAAGGCAAATGGCGTCATATCTGGCGCATCACGGGCCAGTACTCAAACATCAGTATTTTTGATGTTGAAAGCAATGAAGAGTTGCACAACCTGTTACAAGGCTTGCCGCTCTATCCTTATATGAATATTGAAGTGATGGCATTAAACCGTCACCCATCTTCAGTTCGAGATGACGACAGTTGATTAAATGAGCGGATTGGGAGTCACCGGATTCCCCTTCCGAATCGAAAACAGAGGGTACCTCAACAAGGATTGTGGCCAGCCAGATTTAGCCAGCCAATGAAAGCTAAAAAAGTGCGCCACTAAAAGATGAAAGACATACTTTAGGAGCAATAGTATGAATCGCCAAGAAATTGATGCATTAGTTAAGCAAATGAACGTTGATACAGCGACAGGTCCTGTAGATGAACGTGTACAACAAGTTGTTGTGCGTTTATTGGGCGACCTTTTCCAGGCTATCGAAGATCTTGATATTTCCCAGTCAGAACTGTGGAAAGGCCTGGAATACTTTACTGATGCCGGTCAAGCGAACGAATTAGGTTTATTGGCTGCAGGTTTGGGTCTGGAGCATTACCTAGACTTACGTGCTGATGAAGCAGATGCTAAAGCAGGTATTACTGGCGGTACGCCACGTACGATTGAAGGTCCACTTTATGTCGCTGGCGCACCTGAAACTGTAAGCTTTGCGCGTATGGATGATGGTTCTGAAGAAGGCAAAATCCCGACGCTGATCATTGAAGGTACAGTGACGGATACTGACGGCAACCGTGTTGAAGGTGCCAAAGTTGAAATCTGGCATGCAAACAGCCTGGGTAACTACTCATTCTTTGACAAGTCACAGTCTGACTTTAACTTGCGTCGCAGCATCATTACCGCTGCCGATGGTCAATATACTGCATTGACTACAATGCCAGTGGGTTATGGCTGCCCTCCAGAAGGTACCACCCAGTTTGTACTGGACAAATTAGGCCGTCACGGTAACCGTCCATCGCACGTACATTACTTCGTATCTGCACCGGGTTACCGCAAACTGACTACTCAATTCAACATTGAAGGCGACCAATACCTGTGGGATGACTTTGCATTCGCGACTCGTGAAGGCTTGGTTGCAACTGCGGTTGACGTGACTGATGAAGCTGAAATTGCAAAACGTGGTCTAAACGGTCCTTTCAAACACATTCAATTTGATATTGAACTTGTGAAAGAGAAACAAAACGTACCTTCTACTGAAGTTGATCGTCGCCGCGCTAGCGCTTAATACATTAAGAAGCGGGATATGCCTTGAGATATATCCCGCTGACTTCCCCCTTGGAAAGTCGGAGAAAGGACATGCCTCGTATTCCCGTAATTAACACCAGCCATTTAGACCGCATTGACGAATTACTGGTTGATGATTATGAATCTGGTGAATTTAAACTACACCGTTCAGTATTTACAGACCAGGCCCTGTTTGACCTTGAGATGAAATACATCTTTGAAGGTAACTGGGTTTATCTAGCACATGAAAGCCAGATTCCAAACAATAACGACTTCTATACTACTTATATTGGTCGTCAGCCGATCATCATTGCACGTAACCGTCAAGGTGAACTGAATGCCATGATCAATGCTTGTTCGCATCGCGGTGCACAATTGTGCCGTAACAAGAAAGGCAATAAAGCAACTTATACTTGCCCATTCCATGGCTGGACTTTCAATAACTCCGGTAAGTTATTAAAAGTCAAAGATCCGGCTGAAGCGGGTTATTCAGACTGCTTTAACAAAGACGGCTCACATGACCTGAAAAAGGTTGCCCGTTTTGAAAACTATAAAGGTTTCCTGTTCGGCAGCTTGAATCCGGATGTTCCTTCTCTGGAAGAATACCTGGGCGAAGCGACCAAAATCATTGACATGATCGTGGATCAGTCTGAACAAGGTCTGGAAGTTTTACGTGGTTCTTCGACTTATACCTATGAAGGTAACTGGAAGTTGACTGCTGAAAACGGTGCTGATGGTTATCACGTGTCTGCTGTACACTGGAACTATGCTGCAACGACTCAGCAACGTAAAGAAAAAGAAGCTGGCGACAACATCCGTGCCATGAGCGCAGGCGCATGGGGCAAACAAGGCGGTGGTTCTTACGGCTTTGAACATGGTCACATGCTGCTTTGGACTCAATGGGCTAACCCGGAAGACCGTCCTAACTTTGCCAAGAAAGATGAATACACTGCGCAATATGGCGAAGCCATGGCGAAGTGGATGATCGAACGTTCACGTAACCTGTGTATCTATCCAAACGTTTACTTCATGGATCAGTTCGGTTCACAAATCCGTGTCCTGCGCCCGATTTCTGTCGATAAAACTGAAGTGACGATCTACTGTATCGCACCTGTAGGCGAAGAGCCTGAAGCACGTACCCGTCGTATCCGTCAGTATGAAGATTTCTTTAACGCTTCAGGTATGGCGACACCAGACGATCTTGAAGAATTCCGTGCTTGTCAGGCAGGTTATGCCGGTATCGCGCTGGAATGGAACGATATGTGCCGTGGTTCTAAACACTGGATTCAAGGTCCTGATGATGCTGCCAATGAAATCGGTTTAAAACCAAAACTGTCTGGTATTAAAACTGAAGATGAAGGTCTATACCTGTCTCAGCACCAGTACTGGTTAGAATTGATCAAAAAAGGTATTGCGACTGAGAAAGAAATTGCAGCATCAACTGAAGGAGAAAACGCATGAGCGACATCACTTTAGAAAATATTGCGCAGTTCCTGTATCAAGAAGCCCGCTTTTTAGATGATGAACAATGGGATGACTGGTTAACTTGTTATGCCCCTACTGCGTCTTTCTGGATGCCAGCTTGGGATGATGATGACAAACTGACCACAGATCCGCAGTCTGAAATCTCGTTGATTTACTATCCAGATCGTCAAGGTTTAGAAGACCGCGTGTTCCGGATCAAGACTGAACGTTCATCTGCAACCATGCCGGACACACGTACCTGCCATAACCTCAGCAATATTGAAATTGTTGAACGTGATGGCGACAAAGTGACTGTACGTTTTAACTGGAATACTTTGAGCTTCCGTTACAAAACAAGTTACAGCTATTTCGGTATGTCTCGTTATGAAATCGATTTCTCAGGCGATAAACCACAAATTTTAAGCAAATACGTGGTACTGAAAAACGATTACATCAACCAGGTTATCGACATTTATCACCTCTAAGACTGTTTTTACAGCTAGGTTATGCCTTTCGGTCAGATGGAAAATTGGCTGAAAGGCTCAGTTACAAAGATTTATATAGGATATTCAGCCATGTCAAACCACAATGTTGCACTTCAATTTGAAGATGGCGTTACACGTTTTATTTCTGTTTCAGATGGTGAAACACTGTCGGATGCAGCTTACCGTCAAAAGATCAATATTCCTTTGGACTGCCGTGATGGTGCTTGTGGAACGTGTCGTGCGTTTTGTGAATCAGGTTCATTTGACATGCCTGAAGAAACTTATATTGAAGATGCTTTAACGCCTGAAGAAGCCGCTGAAGGCTTTATTCTGGCTTGCCAATGTAAACCAACTTCAGATGCAGTGTTCCAGATTCAGGCGTCTTCAGAAGTCTGCAAAACTGAAATTCACGCTTTCCAAGGTACTTTGGCACGCGTAGAGAACTTATCTGACTCGACTATTACTTTTGATATTCAGTTAGACGAAGGTCAGGCAGACATTCACTTCCTTGCCGGTCAATATGTCAATGTCGGTATTCCGGGAACGACTGAAACCCGTTCTTATTCATTCAGTTCAAAACCAGGTAACCGTTTAACCGGGTTTGTGGTACGTAACGTGCCAAACGGTAAAATGAGTGAATTTTTAAGCGTCAATGCCAAAGCTGGCGACAAAATGACTTTCACGGGTCCATTTGGTAGCTTCTACCTGCGTAATGTGACACGGCCGGTGCTGATGCTGGCGGGTGGTACAGGGATCGCGCCGTTTATGTCGATGCTGCAAGTCTTAGAAGAAAAAGGTTCAGAACATCCAGTGCGTCTGGTGTTTGGTGTGACCAATGATTTTGACCTGGTGGCGATTGAAAAACTAAATGAGCTGCAGGATAAATTCCCTTGGTTCGAATACCGTACTGTGATTGCGAATCCAGAATCTAATCATGAGCGTAAAGGCTATGTGACCGGTCATATCGAAAAAGAATGGCTAAATGCGGGTGATGTGGATATTTATCTGTGTGGTCCTGTGCCAATGGTTGAAGCAGTTCGCGGCTGGTTAGATGCTGAAGGCGTTAAACCTGCAAACTTCCTGTTTGAAAAATTCTCTGCAAACTAAGTTCAGACTGAACCGGAGAATAGAATGAACCGTGCAAAAAGATTTGAAAATAAAGTCGTGATCGTGACCGGTGCTGCCCAAGGCATCGGGCGCGGTGTGGCGCTGCAAGTGGCAAACGAAGGCGCACAAGTCGTCATGGCGGATCTTTCCCCTTTTGTAGAGGAAGTTCTGGCTGAAATTGAAGCCACTGGCGGTGATGCGATTACTGTCAAAGCCAATCTGGAAACCTTTGCCGGCGCAGAATCTGTTGTCGCCAAAGCGCTGCAAACTTATGGCCGTGTCGATGTCCTGATCAACAATGTTGGCGGCGCGATTTGGATGAAACCTTTTGAAGAATTTTCTGAAGAGGAAATTATCAAGGAGGTGAACCGCTCACTGTTCCCAACGCTGTGGTGCTGCCGTGCAGTTCTTCCAGAAATGATTAAAAATCAGAAAGGTACAATTGTAAACGTATCTTCTATTGCCACACGTGGTATTAACCGTGTTCCATATTCAGCATCTAAAGGTGGTGTGAACGGTTTGACCGCTTCCCTCGCCTTTGAACATGCCAAAGATGGAATTCGTGTCAATGCGATTGCAACTGGCGGTACCGAAGCACCACCGCGTAAAGTGCCACGCAATGCCAATCCGCTGACTGAATCAGAAAAAGACTGGATGCAGCAAGTGGTTGATCAGACCATTGACCGTACTTTTATGGGTCGCTACGGTACGATTCAGGAACAGGTGAATGCCATTGTATTCCTGGCTTCGGATGAATCATCGTATATGACTGGTACCGTCGTACCGGTCGGTGGTGGTGATCAGGGCTAAATCCTGATCATGACTTTTTTTTAACAGGATCATGGTTTGACGCAAGGAGGCACATCACCAATGAATAACCTGTTTCACAGTTTAAAAAATGATTGGTCAATTTCAGCGACTGTTGCAGGATTTTTAGCAGTGCTGATTTCCTATTCAGGTCCACTAATCATTTTTTTCCAGGCTGCTCAACAAGCCCAAGTTTCCCCAGACATGATGATTTCTTGGATTTGGGGCATTTCTATTGGTGCTGCACTTGCCGGTATTTTCTTATCGATTAAATACAAAATACCGGTGGTGACTGCCTGGTCTGCACCTGGAACGGCTTTATTAGTCACGCTTTTTCCTGATATTTCACTCAATGAAGCGGTCGCTGCCTACATCACCTCTGCCGTGGTGATTTTTTTAATTGGGATCACCGGTTATTTCGACAAACTGCTGTCCTGGATTCCTCAGGAAGTCGCTGCCGGAATGATGGCCGGGATTTTATTGCAGTTTGGTTTAGGTCTGTTTACGGCAACCGATACCATGCCCTACATTGTGTTTGGCATGCTGGCAGTATTTTTACTGGCCAAGCGTTTCAGCCCACGCTATGCCATGGTTTGGGTATTGGTGGCAGGTGTGGTTTTAAGTCTGTTACTGGGTAAAATTAACCCGGTGAACGCTGATTTTAGCTTGGCGATTCCACAATTTATTGCCCCGGAATGGACCTGGAACTCTACCTTGAATCTGGCACTACCGTTGATTTTAGTCAGTCTTTCTGGCCAGTTTTTACCAGGCATGAGCATTATCAAGCTCAGCGGTTATGACATGCCGGCCAAACCTATTATTAGTGTGACCAGTATTGCTTCGCTTGCGGTGGCCTGTGTAGGCGGTATTACCATTGTACTGGCCTCAATCACGGCTGCTTTATGTTTGGGTAAAGACGCACATGAGCTGAAAGAAAAACGTTATATCGCCGGTATCGCGAATGGGATTTTCTATATTTTAGGCGGTTTATTTGCCGGCAGCATCGTCATGCTCTTTAGCCTGATGCCTAAAGAATTAATTGCGGCTCTGGCCGGACTGGCATTGCTCGGTGCAATTGCCACCAATATTTCCGTTGCAATGGGCAAAGAATCACAACGTGATGCTGCCCTGATCACATTTTTGGCGACTGCATCTGGTATGCAGTTCCTTGGACTGAGCTCAGTCTTTTGGGGGATTTGTATTGGTTTGGTGGCGCACTTTGTATTGTCACAAAAAGACCGTAACGCTGTTTCGCTTGCAGCATCAGATTCAAAATGAGTTTAAAGACATCCATAAGTTTAGGATATGAAAGGACCAGATTATGATAGATAAAAGTTCATTATCATTGAAAGAAGCACTCTCCCAGATCAAAGATGGTTCAACCATCATGATTGGTGGTTTCGGTACAGCGGGTCAGCCTGCTGAACTGATTGATGGTCTGATCGAATTGGGTATCAAAGACTTAATTATCGTCAATAATAATGCCGGCAATGGCGACTACGGTTTGGCGAAACTGCTGAAAGCCGGGGCTGTACGTAAAATCATTTGCTCTTTCCCGCGTCAGTCGGATTCCTGGGTATTCGATGAACTTTACCGTGCAGGTAAGATCGAACTGGAACTGGTGCCGCAAGGTAATCTGGCTTGCCGTATTCAGGCCGCAGGTATGGGCTTAGGTCCAATCTACACGCCTACCGGTTTTGGTACCTTGCTGGCTGAAGGCAAACCGACTTTAAATTACGAAGGCAAAGACTTCGTTTTAGAAAATCCAATTAAAGCAGATTTTGCTTTGATCAAAGCCTCTAAAGGCGACCGTTGGGGCAATCTGGTATATCGCAAATCTGCCCGTAACTTTGGCCCGATCATGGCGATGGCCGCAGATATCACCATTGCTCAGGTGTCTGAAGTCGTGGAACTCGGTGCACTGGATCCAGAGCACATCATTACCCCTGGAATTTTTGTTCAACACGTTGTTCAAGTTAAACCTGCACAATAATTGGCATCGGAGATAAATAATGAGCTATACCAAACTGACCCGTGACCAGATCGCTGAACGTGTGGCACAAGACATTCCTGATGGTGCTTATGTCAACCTGGGCATCGGCTTGCCAACCAAAATTTCCAGCTACCTGCCTTCAGATAAAGATGTATTCCTGCATTCTGAAAATGGCCTGTTGGCTTTTGGTCCTCCTCCTGCTGAAGAAGACCGTGATCCAGAGCTGATCAATGCTGGTAAAGAATTCGTAACCTTACTGGAAGGGGGTTCATTCTTCCATCATGGTGATTCCTTCGCGATGATGCGTGGCGGTCATTTAGACATCGCGGTATTGGGTGCCTTCCAGATTGCTGAAAATGGTGATCTGGCCAACTGGCATACTGGCGCACCGGATGCGATTCCGGCTGTGGGCGGTGCAATGGATTTGGCTGTGGGTGCCAAGAAAGTTTTCATCACCACCGACCACGTGACTAAAAAAGGCGAGCCAAAAATCGTGGCTGAACTGACGTATCCGGCTACTGGCCTGAAATGTGTTGATCGTATTTATACCGACCTTTGCGTGATTGATGTCACGTCTGAAGGTATGAAAGTGATTGAGAAAGTTGAAGGTCTGTCATTTGAAGAATTGCAGTCATTAACTGGTGCCAAACTGATTGATGCGACTTAAAACTAATTTATAAATCCTCCCTAAATCCCTCCTTTATTAAAGGAGGGACTTTCACCCTTTAAATTCAGGGAAAAACGCCTCCCTTTAGTAAAGGGAGGTTGGGAGGGATTCAAAGATTTGGAAAGTAAAAACATGAAAAACGCCTATATTATCGATGCCATCCGTACCCCATTCGGCCGTTATGCCGGTGGCCTCGCTCCTGTTCGTACTGATGATCTCGGTGCACTTCCAATCAAAGCCTTAATAGAACGTAATCCATCGGTGAACTGGGAACAGGTCGATGATGTGATCTATGGCTGTGCCAACCAGGCCGGTGAAGATAACCGTAACGTTGGCCGCATGTCAGCGCTGCTTGCAGGTGTGCCTTATCAAGTGCCTGCAACTACAGTCAACCGCCTATGTGGTTCATCGCTAGATACTATCTCCATGGCTGCACGTGCGATTAAAGCGGGTGAAGCCCATCTGATTATTGCCGGTGGTGTCGAGTCAATGTCTCGTGCACCCTTTGTCATGGGTAAATCAGAAACCGCCTATGGCCGTAGTCAGAAAATCGAAGATACCACCATGGGCTGGCGTTTCATTAACCCGAAACTCAAAGACATGTACGGCGTAGAAACCATGCCGCAAACGGCTGAAAATGTTGCTGAACAGTTCGGGATTAACCGTGAAGATCAGGATAAATTTGCCCTGAGCAGCCAGCAACGTACAGCAGCAGCACAAGCCAAGGGTTTCTTTGATAAAGAAATCATTCCGGTGGTGATTCCACAACGTAAAGGCGATCCGGTGGTCGTAGATAAAGATGAACATCCACGTGCGTCTACCACTGCAGAAGCTTTGGCGAAACTGAAACCTGTGGTCAAAGCAGACGGCACGGTCACAGCCGGTAATGCTTCAGGCATTAACGATGGTGCTGCCGCCCTACTGATTGCATCTGATGAAGCGATTGCGCAATATGGTTTAAAACCACGTGCCAAAATTATTGGCTCAACTGTTGTGGGTGTTGAGCCGCGCATCATGGGCTTTGGTCCGGCACCTGCCATCAAAAAGCTACTTGCTCAAACCGGCTTAACGCTAGAGCAGATGGATGTGATCGAGCTGAATGAAGCTTTTGCGGCCCAAGCACTGGCATGTACCCGTGATCTAGGCATTGAAGACGGCTCGGAAAAAGTCAATCCGAACGGTGGCGCAATTGCATTGGGTCATCCACTCGGCGCCTCTGGTGCACGTCTGGTGACCACTGCCTTGAACCAGCTGGAACAAACTGGCGGTCAATATGCACTATGTTCAATGTGTATTGGTGTCGGTCAAGGTATTGCTTTGATTATCGAACGCGTCTAAAAGCACGATCACTTAATAAAAATTTCCCCTCCCTTTTTTAAAGGGAGGTCGGGAGGGATTTTAATGCCAACATTTACATCTAACGATGCACAAATTAATTACCAGACTTTTGGGGATACCTCTAAACCTGCAATCGTGTTCTCCAATTCATTGGGCACCAAATTCAGCATGTGGCAGCCACAAATTGAATTTTTCCAGAAAGATTATTTCGTGGTGTGTTATGACACCCGTGGTCACGGTGGCTCGAGCGCACCACAAGGGCCATATACCCTGGATCAACTGGGTCAAGATGTAGTGAATCTACTGGATCATTTAAATATCCAGAAAGCTACTTTCTGTGGCATTTCCATGGGGGGTCTGACTGGCCAATGGCTGGCAATTAACCGCCCAGAACGCTTTAACCAAGTGATTGTGTGTAATACGGCAGCCAAAATCGGTCAGGAACAGGCCTGGCTGGAACGTGCTGCACTGGTGCGTGAGCAAGGCTTGGCACCGATTGCATCGACCGCAGCATCACGCTGGTTTACCGAACCCTTTATTCAAAGCAACGCAGCAATTGTTGCAGAACTTTCAAACGACCTTGGAGCTGGCAGCCCGGAAGGTTATGCGAGTTGCTGTGAAGCTTTGGCTAAAGCGGATTTACGTGAACAGTTAAAGACAATTTCAGTTCCTGTATTGATTGTGGCAGGTCAGCAAGATCCTGTAACGACTGTTGCTGATGGTCAGTCGATGCAAGCCAGCATTGCCAATAGCCAACTGTTTGAAATCAATGCATCGCATATTTCCAATGTCGAGCAACCTGAAGCGTTCAATCAGGCAGTTCAGGCATTTATTGCAGCTTAAACTGCTCAAAAAAAGAAAAAAGCCACTGATCATCATCAGTGGCTTTTTTTTATCAAGATGGAGTCAGCATTAAGCCCAAATGACCAAAATCGCAGCGATCACCACCAAGCCCAACCCCCAATGTTCGGCACGTGCCAGTTTCTCCTTAAAGAAATATGCAGAAATCAGCATACTAAATAAAATCTCGATTTGACCTAGTGTTTTGACAATGGGCACACTCATCATGCTCATGGCAGTAAACCAGCCCAGCGATGCCATAAAGCTGCACACGCTGACTTTAAAGGTTAATCTCAAGCGTTGCCACATGGCCACTAAAGTCTGGCGGCTAAATAGACTCAGATAGATCAGCATACTGATGCATTGAAAACTGATGACCATCAGCAGTACCCATGCAGCACGATGGACAGTTGGCAATGTGCTTAGCTCCAGACTCGCCTCCCTGACCAAGAGTGAGGTAATCGCAAAACTTAAGCCGCTGCCGATTCCAATCGCTAAGGTCTGGGCAGAAAATCCACTGATCTGCTGGCCTTTACTCAGCAGGAATACAGCATAAGCACCGAGTACCACACCGATCCAGGCCAGTACCGATAAATGATCGGCTAAAAACACGACACCAATGACGGCGGCAAGAATGGCTTCACTTTTAGCCAAACCGACCCCAATCGCATAATTTTTTTGTTGAAACAGCTTCACCATCAATGCAGTTGCTAAAATCTGGCTCGAACCGGCAATCACAATATAGACCCAAAACCTGGGAGTAAAATGGATAATATTTTCAACGGGCTTGAAGTGATACAGGCTGTATAGATAGACCATGGCAAAAGGTAAGGCAAAGATAAACCGTGCCAGCGTGACCCCCCAAACATCGACCGTAGTGCTCAGCTGTTTTTGAAATGCATTGCGCCATGCCTGCATAAATGCAGCCATTAAGGTGAAAAAGATCCAACTGATTGCCATAAAATGATTTGCATATATAACAAAAGTGAACCAATTCTATGCCTAAGTAAAAGGCATGACTAATTAAAAATGGAGTGAAGGTGAATAGCGGAAAGTTTGGATTGTTTTTAGATAGTTTAAATTTCAGCTAAATAGTCTTTTCGCATGGGAATAAAACGAATGCCATTTTCCTCAGTGTATTCGCCCATTTCAACAAAACCGAAGCGTTTATAAATATCCAAAGCATATAAACTGGATTTTACAGCAATAGATTGATGACCTTGGCTACGAATCTGATTTTCTAAAAAGCGCCACATTTGGCGACCGTAACCTTGACCTTGATAAGCCTTATTCAAGAAAAAATGCATGAAATGTGCCGGCGCTATATAAGCCACAACACCGACTATTCTGCGGTCAATTTCAGCCACATAATAATAAATATCTGGCCGTTCAAAAATGGTTTGAATCGCTTCAGCTTTAAAACGTAAGCGTCCCTCTTCTGCCGTAGTGACAGCCTCTACAAATGGTGCAATGACTTCTACGATAGCAAATGTATCCTGAACAGTAGCTTTTCTAATTTTCATATTATTTTAAATTTCACCTTAACCTGGCTTTGTTGCAAAAACAGATCATCTGTCAATTTTTATTTCTCTAAGCAATCTTTTTCTATTAAAAATAACGAGTTATTTAGCTCACAATATAATGCCAAGCATCCTCCATTTACAATTCAGCCATATAGAGTTTTTATTAAAATTTTTATGATGTTATTACAATAGGATGAAATTTAGGTAAGCATTCTAGACAGTTTGCTTCCCTACAGGGAGTTTAGATGAAACATTTTGAATGCGCCGTCTGCCAGCAACAGCTATTTTTTTACAAATCAGTCTGTGATCATTGTATGTCACCAATCGGCTATGTCGCTTCGGAAAAAGAATTGTGCGCATTTAAAAAGCAGAGTGCTGATCAATGGATTCCAGTCTCCAAAAGTTATCAGCATGCCAGTTATAAACCCTGTCATAACTATACGCACTATCAGGTATGTAACTGGATGATTCCCAGTAATGAAGATGAAGATTTTTGTGAGTCCTGTCAACTCACTCATGTGATTCCTGATCTGGAAAATTCAGAGAACCTGATTTACTGGTTTCGACTGGAAGAGGCCAAACGCCGCTTCCTTTATTTGGCGCAGCGTATGAACATGATGCCACGCCCCAAAAAATCTGAAGATGATCCATTTGGCCTGCGTTTTGATTTTTTACTACCTGAAGATGATCAGCCGGTTTTGATTGGTCATGCCAATGGTGTGATTACTTTAAATGCGATTGAAGCGGATGTGGTGTATCGTGAAACAACACGCGTGAATATGGGAGAAAATTACCGGACTTTATTGGGTCATTTTCGCCATGAAAGCGGACATTACTATTTTGCACTGATGCAACACTTACATCCGGAACTGATTGAAGAGTTTCGTCATTATTTTGGCGATGAGCGGCAAAATTACAGTGAGGCGCTGCAAACTTATTATAATGACGGCGCCCCGATCAACTGGCAGGAAAACTATATTAGTGCTTATGCCACCGCACATCCCTGGGAAGACTGGGCAGAAACCTGGGCGCATTATCTGCATATGATGGAAACACTGGAAACTGCTTACTATGCTGGAATCCGCGTTATTGGCAATGGTGGCTATCTGGCCAGCATGGATTTTAAAGAATGTCCAATTGGCGGACAGGACGTTGAACATATTCTTGCAAACTGGGTTACCTTAACCTTTAATTTAAATGCCTTGAACCGTTGTATGGGTCTGGAAGATGCCTACCCATTCAAGCTGACCGAAGCGGTAAAAGACAAGCTTCGATTTATACATCGGCATGTACTGGAAAAAGTTTTTAAATCATCCAAATGATCTCTAAACGACAAAAAACTGAATGTAATAAAATGAATAAAGCCCGTATACGACGGGCTCTATTTGATGATCAATGCGATTAAACGTATTAAGCGGTTTTCATTGAACCGGTTTCTTCAAATTGGGCATGCCAAGACAAAGCTTCATTCAATAAATGCGGTGTCTGACCACCACGCGCACAGGCACGCTCAAAATAATGATTTAAACTTTCGCGGTAATCTGGATGAGCACAGATATCGATAATCTTGCGGGCACGTTCACGCGGTGCCAAACCACGCAGATCTGCTAAACCTTGCTCAGTCACCAGAATATCAACGTCATGATCGGTATGGTCGGTATGGCTGACTAGGGGAACGACTGAAGAAATCGCACCACCTTTGGCATAGGATTTGGTCACAAAGATGGCAATATGCGCATGACGGGTAAAATCTCCCGAGCCTCCAATACCGTTCATCATCTTGGTTCCAGTAACATGGGTTGAATTCACATTTCCGTAAATATCAAACTCAAGTGCTGTATTAATCGCAATAATCCCAAGACGGCGAATCAGTTCAGGATTATTGGAAAGTTCCTGTGGACGCAAGACAATTTTATCTTTGTATCGATCAAAATTGTTCATCACTCGTGCGGCACAGTCATCGGTCAGGGTCATGGAGCAACCTGAAGCAAAGGTCATCTTGCCTGAATCGATAAGCTGGAAAGTGCAATCCTGCAAGACTTCAGAATACATTTCCAGATTATTGAAATTGGAATGTTCGAAGCCGGCAAAGACCGCATTGGCCACGGAGCCCACACCGGATTGCAGCGGCCCCAGATTTTCAGGTAAACGCCCTGCTGCCACTTCCTGTTCAAAGAAATGAATCAGGTGACTGGCAATCGCCAGCGTTTCTTGATCCGGTTCGTCCATGCCAAAGGAAGTGTCTGGAATCTCATTGATGACAATCGCAGAAATTTTTTCAGGTGCAACATGAATCCCGATTGTTCCAATTTTGTCACTGGCTTGAGTCAGAGGAATTGGCCCGCGGTTTGGACGTGCTTGAGGTACATAGATATCGTGAACGCCTTCCAGCACGGGATTAATCGTCATATCAATTTCAATAATGACCCGATCTGCCATTTCGATGAAATTTGCAGAATTTCCGCAAGAGCCTGTCGGAATAATCTGACCGTCTTCAGTAATCGCAGTTGCAGCAATTACAGCCACATTAATCGCTGGCAGGTTTTTATGACGGATATTATCGGCCAGTTCAGAGAGATGCTGATCGACATACATCACTTCACCGGCATTAATCGCTTTACGTAAAGAAGGATCTGCCTGATAAGGATAACGGCGAGTTATGACATGTGCTTCATTGAGTTTTCCATCAATCCGGTTCCCCAGACTTGCACCTGTCGCTAAGGTAATATGGATTGGATACTTCTGTGCATATTCAGCCAAGGCCAAAGGCACAGTTTTCGCTTCACCTGCACCCCCAAAACCACTTAAACCAACTACATCGCCATCTTGAATCAGTTGTAGTGCTTTTTCGACAGATACGACTTTATCTTGTAATGGGAGCAAACGAATGCGCTCTAAACCGTTCATAAAAAATCTCAAAAATATAAAATAAAGAGGCATCTGCTCCTGGTGAACCAAGAGCATTAGCGTCTAAATCAATCAATAATTAATTTTGCTAATTCGAGCATTGGGTTTTGGCTAGACTTAAACCAGTTCCACTGCAATCGCAGTTGCTTCACCGCCCCCGATACACAGTGCGGCAATGCCTTTCTTGCCACCAGTACGTTTTAAGGCATGAATCAAGGTCACAATAATACGGGAACCAGAAGACCCCAGTGGATGACCGAGCGCACATGCGCCACCGTTGATGTTGACTTTTGCAGTATCCAGTTCAAAGCCATCGATGGCTAACATCGTCACCATGGCAAAAGCCTCATTAATTTCCCAGAGGTCCACATCGGCGGCATCCCAACCGGTTTTTTTCAGCACTTTTTCAATCGCACCGACAGGTGCAATGGTGAATTCCGAAGGATGCTGCGAATGGCTGGCATAGGCCAGAATATTAGCCAGCGGTTTTAAGTTACGCTGTGCAGCAATTTCACTAGAGGTGACCACCAGTGCTGAAGCACCGTCTGAAATTGAACTGGCATTTGCTGCGGTAATGGTTCCGTCTTTTTTGAAGGCTGGACGCAAGCTTGGAATTTTGTCTGCTTTGGCATTTAAAGGTTGTTCATCCTGCTCAACCACCACATCGCCTTTACGGTTGCTGACAGTGACTGCTACGATTTCATCTTTAAAGAAGCCTTGCTGAACAGCCGTCACCGCTTTATTTAATGAGCCAATGGCATAATCGTCCTGCTGTTCGCGTGTATAGCCTTTTTTATCTGCCATTTCCTGTGCCAGAATTCCCATCGACAGACCTGTTTCTGCATCTTCCAGACCTTCCTGGAACATGTGATCCGTGACTTTGCCATGTCCCATACGGAAACCGGCACGTGCCTTGTCCATCAAATATGGCGCATTAGACATAGATTCCATGCCACCTGCGACCACAATTTCAGCCGAACCCGCTTTGATTGCATCTGCTGCCTGCATCACCGCTTTCATGCCTGAGCCACAGATTTTATTGATCGTGGTGGCACCTGTTGAATCCGGTAAGCCGGCTTGACGCATGGCCTGACGTGCCGGGCCCTGTTTTAAACCCGCCGGCAGTACACAGCCCATAATGACTTCATCAATATCGTTTGCAGTTAAACCTGCACGAGCTACAGCTTCCTTGATCGCCACAGCACCCAAATCAGGCGCCGTACAGCTTGAAAGTGAGCCTTGAAAACCACCCATTGCGGTACGTACAGCTTCTACAATTACAATCATTCTAATCTCATCCTTTTTCATCATTGTTATTTAACACCGCACAGCAGAAGCTCTGCAGTGTTTGTCCTTCGCAATACTTGCCGGTTTAAGCCTGTGCAGTGAAATAGTCTTCAGGTAATTGCATGACCAGTTCTGCACCTGCCTGAATACGTTGAATTCGGGCACTCAAATCCGGGAGAACTTTGGCGACATAATAATTCGCCAGTACCAATTTGTTCTGGAAATAGCTATCGTCTTTCGTTGCTGCAGCTTTGCTGATACGCGCATACATATACACAAAACTGAGCAGACCTACCGCATGCAGATAATCGACCGCAATCGAGTTAGCAAAGTCCGGATTCAGTTGAGACTGCTCGACGATAAAGCTGGTGATGTCTTCCAGTTGCTGACAGGTCTCTAATGTCGCCGTTTTAATCGTCAATGAATCATCCAGACCTTGGGCGAACTCGCGGATTTCAGCGATATACTCTGCAATATAAGCACCTTTACATTTGGTGGTTTTACGGCCAATCAGGTCAATTGCCTGCACACCATTGGTGCCTTCATAAATTTGTGAAATGCGCAGATCGCGAATACATTGTTCCATACCCCATTCACGGATATAACCATGACCACCGAAGCACATTTGCGCTTCCAGTGCAGAATCTAATGCTTTATCAGTCAGATATGCTTTGGCAATTGGGGTTAACAGAGCCACACGGTCGGTCGCTTTACGCACCGCTTCAGCATCGGTCGAATATTTGGTGATATCCAGCTGCTGACCGACATAGACAGCAAAGGCACGAGATGCTTCATTGTTGGCGCGCACATTCAGCAACATCCGGCGCACATCACCATGTACCAGAATCGAATCGGCTGGTTTTTCCGGTGATTTCGCACCGGTCGAGGCACGTCCCTGTAAACGGTCTGTCGCATATTGTGCCGCATTCTGATAAGCAAATTCTGCCGCGCCAATGCCCTGAATTCCCATCGACAGACGTTCGTAGTTCATCATCACGAACATGCCGGCCAGTCCTTCATTTTCGTTACCGACCATATAAGCTTTGGCACCATCAAAGTTCATGACGCAGGTCGCTGAGCCTTTAATTCCCATCTTATGTTCGATTGAACCCGCAGATACTGCATTACGTTCACCGAGTGAACCATCTGCATTCACCAGAAATTTCGGCACAATAAACAGGGAAATGCCACGTGAACCGGCGGGTGCATTTGGTGTTTTTGCCAACACCAGATGAATGATATTTTCACTCAGGTCATGTTCACCGCTGGTAATAAAGATTTTGGTACCGCTGATGTTATAGCTGCCATCTTCATTGGGTTCAGCCTTGGTTTTGATTATGCCAAGATCAGTACCTGAATGTGGCTCAGTCAGACACATGGTGCCCGACCATTCGCCTGTATAGAATTTTGGTAAATAAGTTTCTTTCTGTTCTTGTGAAGCGCGATCATTGATCGCCATGCCTGCACCTACGGTTAACAGCGGGTAAAGCATAAATGATGGATTAGTACTCCAGATCATTTCATCGGCCAGCACGGTCAGCATTTTTGGCATATTCTGCCCGCCCCATTCTTCACTGGCACCTAAACCTACCCAGCCACCTTCAGCAAACTGCTTAAAGGCATCTTTAAAGCCTGTAGGTGTGGTCACTTCACCATGTTTAAACTGAGCACCACCTTCTTCATCCGCAGGACGATTCAGGTCAAGAATGACATTCTTGGAAAATTTGGCCATCTCTTCCAGAATTGCATTTGCAGTTGCCATATCTAAATGTGCAAGATTTTCATTACCTTGCCAAAATTGTTCAGCTTGAAACACATCATTTAAAATAAATTCCATGTCTTTTAGCGGCGCATTATAAATAGGCATTCTTACATTCCTTAACTGGTGATACTCAATTCTGTTGCTGAGCGTTTTATAATCATTGATTAATGAAAATCTTTTTTATGATTTTACTTCAATCAATGCATATCAATCGAAAATCATCATCTCGAATTAATCCAGCAGTAAATCTCATTCAACTAAATAAGCGACATAAAATTTAAAAACCCAAGCTTTATGTCACCGTTATTTACTGAACCAAGCAGGCTTAAAATGATTCTTTATTCACCACTATAATCCTTTGCCAGGACGGTCTTAAACCGAATAATGATTTCACTTGATGTGCTGAAACAATAAAATAATTATGCTGAAAATGGAATTTTATTTAGCAAAGTTGATCTCTAGGGTTCAGTTTTCTTGACAATATTTCCAGACTGACACCATATATATTTTTCATTGTCAGCAGTTGCTGCATAAACATACAAAATTAGATAAATATCACGACCTTAGTTTTATAGCTATCTTGGGTAAAATTGAATATTCTTGAAAGGTTCTTTTTCGAAAAATATGGACCAAGAAGATGACGACTGTAAGACAGCAGAACTTCCTTCTTCGTAAAGAGAAGATCCTGAGCATGGCTGAAAGCCTGCTACTGGACAATAATCAGGACATTACCCTGAGTGAACTTGCCAGTGAACTGGACATCGCGAAAGGAACGATCTACAAGCATTTCAAAAGCAAGAACCAGTTATATTTAGAACTAATTATTCTGAATGAAAAAAGAATCCTGGAAATATCAAAAAAATATAATAACGATATTAAAAATTATGTTTCGCAATATATGCTCTATCACATGCTCAATTCCAATCGCACCATCCTGTTGCATGTGATTGAAGAGCGTTTAACCAATAATGAAAAAAACCTGAAAGATTTATTTCAGGAGCTTTATCGGATTCGCGAAGAACGGATTATCCGGATTAAAGACATGACCCATGATTATCTGGTGGCTTTAGAAAGTGCCATGTCGATTCGGGATTATTTGTCTTATATCTGGACCGTGACTTATGGAGCTTCACTATTATTAAATTCAACCAATTATCAAAAAGCGATTGGTTCGCGTGAACGTCTGATTAAACTGTATATTAATCAGGCGCTGATGACCCCGGATAAAATCTCGTCAGTCTAAGCCCTATAATAAAAAATGCCGGATTGAATCCGGCATTTTATTTCAATTGAATGACTTAACAAATATCAAGCAGCAATTGGCGGAAATCCGTCTTCGGTTAAAGCCGCGACAATCTCGGACTCAGTGACTGTCGATTCAACTTCGACCAGCTTAGTCGCCACATCTATATGAACGGTGGCATTTTCATCCAGATCTTTAATCGTAGCAGTCACACTGCGTGCACAGCCACCACAGGTCATATTTTCAATACGGAATTTCATATTTAGCTCCATAGGATCGCTTTAAAAATTAATGTGATTGGGCAGATTATATTTAACCTGAGCTGCAGATCAGCTCAGTGCTGCTCAGGGACGACACCCTGTTCAATCTGTTTTAAAATCTGGCAATCGGACTGTTCATTGCCGGCACACTGCTCCACCGATTGCTGTAATATCACCAGCATATGCTGCATATCGGCAATTTTCTGTTGTAAAAACTGGATATGTTTTTCGGCCAGCTGTTTCACCTCGCTACTCTGACGTGAGCTGTTCAGCCACAGGCCGAGTAATTCTTTCATCTGCTCTGAAGAAAAGCCGAGTTCGCGTGCATGTTGAATAAAACTTAAGGTTTTAATGTCCGCATCAGTATAAACCCGATAACCTGCATCGCTTCGTTTCGCAGCAGGCAACAACCCGATGTCTTCATAATAACGAATCATTTTTGCAGAGATGCCGGAACGTTTTGCCGCCTGACCAATATTCATCCTGCTTGCTCCTTGAACTGTACCGCTTTGTAGGCTTTTAATCTCAAAGCATTAGTGACAACAAACACGGAAGACAATGCCATCGCACCTGCGGCAAACATCGGCGATAACAAGATACCCCAGAATGGATAGAGCACCCCGGCAGCGATCGGGATTAAAGCAATATTATAGACAAAGGCCCAGAACAGGTTCTGCCGGATATTGCGCATGGTGGCCTGACTCAGACCAATTCCGGTGGCCACATGCTGTAAATTACCTGACATCAACACCACATCGGCTGCCTCAATCGCGACATCGGTGCCTGTACCAATCGCCATGCCAACATCAGCCTGTGCCAGTGCCGGGGCATCATTGATTCCGTCTCCGACAAAAGTGAGTACGCCATATTGCTGCTGGAGTTGACGTACCGCATCCACTTTCTCATGCGGTAAAACTTCCGCAATTACCTGATCAATTTTCAGCTGTTTGGCAATGGCCTGCGCGGTATGCTGATTGTCACCGGTGATCATCGCCACTTTCAGACCCTGCTCATGCAAGGCCTGAATCGCACTATAGGTAGTTGCTTTAATCGGATCCGCGACGGCAATAATAGCCGCCAGCTTTTGATTGATCGCCACATATAAGGGACTACGGCCCTGATCACCGAGTTTTTGTGCAGTAGACCGAAACAGATCGACATTTAGACCCAAGTCCTGCATCAGACGTTCAGCCCCAATATGCAGCTGCTGACCAGCTACCTGTGCCTTGACCCCTGCGCCGGTGATCGAATCAAAATCTGTGACTTCACTCAGTTCCAGTTGTTGCTCATGAGCTGCCTGAACAATGGCATGGGCAATCGGATGTTCTGACTTGGCTTCAACCGAAGCCACCAGTTGCAATACAGTCTGCTGATTAAAATCTGCTGTGACTTCAAAGTCCGTCAGCAACGGTTTTCCTTCAGTCAAGGTTCCGGTTTTATCAAGTGCGACGACTTGGGTTTGTTGTAATAACTGTAAAGCTTCACCCTTACGAAACAGCACGCCCAGTTCAGCGGCACGCCCAGTTCCGACCATAATTGAGGTCGGCGTTGCCAGCCCCATCGCACACGGACAGGCAATAATCAGCACCGCCACGGCGTTGACCAATGCATAGGTCAGATTGGGTTCAGGCCCAAACAGGAACCAGACCATGAAGGTCAGGGCCGCCAGTGCCATGACGGCAGGTACAAACCATAAAGTCACTTTATCCACCACCGCCTGAATCGGTAGTTTCGAGCCTTGTGCCTGTTCCACCATCTGAATAATCTGCGCCAGCACCGAATCCTGTCCGACCGCAGTGGCCCTGATTTGCAAGGTTCCATTCTGGTTCACTGTACCACCCACCACCTGATCCCCGGCCTGTTTGGCCACGGGTAAAGGCTCCCCACTCATCATTGCTTCATCGATATAACTTTGCCCGGCAACCACTTCACCATCGACGGCGACTTTTTCACCCGGGCGGATTTCAATCAGCATGCCCTGTTGTACATCGGCAATTGCCAGATCAACCCAGTTGCCATGCTGTTGTACCCGTGCTGTTTTCGGTTGCAAGCCGACCAGATACTGAATCGCTTCTGAGGTTTTACCTTTGGCTTTGGCTTCCAGATAACGCCCCAGTAAAATCAGCGCAACAATGACAGCTGCCGCTTCAAAATATACATGGACGGTGGACTGGGGTAACAGCTGCGGAAAAAAGGTCGCAATACAGGAAAATCCATAAGCTGCGATTGTTCCGACCGCGACCAGAGAATTCATATCCGGCGCCAAACGCAATAAAGCCGGAATACCATGCTGATAAAAACGCCGTCCCGGAATAATCAGCACCAAAGTGGTCAGCACAAACTGCAGATACCAGCTGTTCTGGGTTCCCAACGTCTGCGCAATAAAATGATGAAAAGCCGGGATCAGATGTGAACCCATTTCTAGAATAAACACAGGGACTGCCAGAATAAGAGCAAGCCAAAGATCCTGTTTCAGTTGCGCGGTTTCAGTGGCTTTCTTTTCCTGAAAAGCCCCATGGCGATCTGCCGAGAGATGTGTATTGGTTTTTTCTGTGGCTTTAAAACCGGCTTTTTCTACAGCAGCAATCAAAGCTGGGATGTGCTGACGGGATGCCTGAATCGAAGCAGTTTCAGTCGCCAGATTGACTTGTGCTGTACTGACGCCGTCTACTTTTAATAAAGCTTTTTCAACACGCGCGACGCAGGAGGCGCAGGTCATGCCTTCAATCGCCAGTTCAATCCGGTCAGCCTGAAGATCAAAACCGGCTTTTTGCACCGCCTGAGTCAACTTGGACAATGGCACAGAATTGATTAGACTCACATGCGCCTTTTCAGTGGCCAGATTCACGTGTGCATCCAGTACACCTTCTACTTTTTTTAGGGCTTTTTCTACGCGAGCCACACAAGATGCACAGGTCATGCCTTCAATATTCAAAGCAAACTGTTGCGTCGGTACATCAAAGCCAGTTTTTTCAATTGCTTGAACTAGCACAGCGGCAGCAATCGGCTGCTGGCTTTTAATAAAAGCTTTTTCAGTCGACAGGTTGACAGATGCCTCAACCACGCCCTCAATTTTTTTCAAGGCTTTTTCGACCCGAGCCACGCAGGATGCACAGGTCATACCGCCAATCTGCACCTGCTGTTCATATAACCGGATGCTGTCTTGTTCTGCCATGCCCATCTCCATGCATCAACTTGCTGCCGATGCTATAGCTTAAACATTCCCAGCATGGCAAGGTCAAGTCTTTCATTTAAATATTTTAGGAAAGATAAAGCGGTATTGCGATTGGATGCTCATCCAAGAACCAAATAAAAGCCCGAAGATGACTTCGGGCTTTTATAGCAGTGTTTAAAATATTGAATGCATCAATTTTATTCGGCAGAAATATCTTCAAACAGAACCGAAGACAGGTAGCGTTCACCGCCATCTGGCAAAATCACCACAATATTTTTACCCGCATTTTCAGGGCGTGCAGCCAGTTGTGCCGCTGCCGCCATGGCCGCACCACTTGAAATGCCGACCAAAATACCTTCCTGAGCTGCAGTTTTGCGTGCCCACTCGATTGCCTCTGCGCTATTAATGGCAATCACTTCATCGACCAGATCTAAATCCAGGTTGCCCGGAATAAAGTTGGCACCAATACCTTGAATTTTGTGTGGTCCCGGTGTCAGCGTTTCGCCGCGTTTGGCCTGACCAATAATTGCAGATTCAGCAGGTTCCACCGCCACCGAATATAGAGGCTTATTTTTAACTTTCTCAAAGTAACGCGAAATACCGGTAATGGTTCCGCCTGTTCCGACACCTGCGACCAGAATATCGACATTGCCCGCCGTTGCTTCCCAGATTTCTGGGCCGGTGGTTTCTTCATGAATTTTAGGATTGGCCGGATTTTCAAACTGTTGTGGCAGGAAATACTGCTCCGGGTTCTCATTCAACAGACTCTCGGCTGCTTCAATCGCCCCTTTCATGCCTTTGGCCGGATCGGTCAAGACCAGATTGGCTCCTAAAGCTTTGACTACTTTACGGCGCTCAATACTCATGCTTGAAGGCATGGTGAGCGTCAGTTCATAACCTTTAGCGGCTGCCACAAAGGCCAATGCAATACCGGTATTGCCACTGGTGGGTTCAACAATGTGCATACCGGGTTTGAGTTTTCCAGATTTTTCTGCATCGTTAATTAATGCTGCACCAATACGACATTTGACTGAAAAGGCCGGATTACGGCTTTCAATTTTGGCAAGTACAGTCACCGGAGCTGAAATTACACGATTAATACGAACTAGCGGTGTATTTCCAATTGCGTCTGCATTATTACTATAAACCGCTATCCCTAAATTATTTGGTGTTGGAAAAGCTGAATCTGTACTCATGATGATATCCCTGATGTTATTGGTTTAAGTCATTTAAACATCATACAAGCATTTTTTTCGTTTGTAGATGTTTGATGGAATTTGCACTTGATCGCATTAATTTAAACCAAAATATTTTTTAAATAATTCGATGATTTTATATTATTTATCAACGTTTAAAATATAACTTTAACTAATATTTAACCTGATTAAAACCAGATAATATTTAAATATTATATCAATGTATTAATCATCGAGCCCCTTATAATGTGCGGGCTGTAATTTTATAATGGACATATGAGATGAAAACCGATTTTGAAATCACGACTATGCGCGATTCAGCAGAACAGGTCGTCGGCATTTTAAAATCTCTGGCCAATACTGACCGTCTCCTTATTTTATGCCATCTCTCTCAAGCGGAACTGAATGTTTCACAAATTGAAGATATTACCGACATTAAACAACCGACACTTTCCCAGCAACTGATGATGCTGCGCAAAAGTGATGTAGTGAATACCCGTCGGGATGGTAAACAGATCTATTATTCAATTAAAGATCAAAATTTGATTGTGGTATTGACTACGCTTTATCAGCTGTATTGTGCGAATCAAATTAAATAGTTTATTTTTAAACACTATTTAACGCCAAAACACACTTCTCTACCCCATTGATCTGGCAGAAATAACGACTTTGTAGAAAATCGCTATAGCTGCTTCAAGAAAATGGAGGCCAGACCTAGCTGATTTATTTTAAAAACATAAATCATCACAAATTCGACCCCTTAAGATTTCTTAGCAGAATTTGTGCATAATATATCTATATTTGTGATTTAGACCTTTTTATGCCAAATTCCAAGTCTAAACTTCTGCATAGACTGCCTGCCTGGGCATGGTTAAGCGACTATACGCCGGTCAAATTTAAATCCGATGTGCTGGCCGCACTGATTGTCGTGGCGATGCTGGTTCCTCAGGGGATGGCTTATGCCATGCTGGCCGGTTTACCACCGATCATGGGCTTATATGCCAGCATCCTGCCGATGATCATTTATGCGTTGCTCGGTGGCAGTCCGACTTTATCGATTGGCCCGGTGGCGATCATTTCAATGATGACTTTTGCCACGCTCAATCCACTGTTTGAAGTCGGCTCACCGGTCTATATCGAAGCTGCGACCTTATTAGCACTCATGGTCGGTATTATTTCCCTGCTCTTGGGATTATTCCGTTTCGGTTTCTTAATTCAGCTGATCAGTCATCCAGTCATTCAGAGCTTTATTATTGCCTCGGCATTATTAATTGCTTTTGGACAATTGAAGTTCTTGGTCGACCTACCCTTAAAAGCCAATAACATTCCAGAATTTACAACAAGTCTTCTGGAGTATCTGCCGCTCCTGCATTTACCAAGCCTGTTATTTGGCCTGTTGTCGATGGCTTTACTGATCTATCTGCCCAAGTTGCTAAAATCTCAGGCAGTACAAAGCCGGATCGGCTCTACAGATTTTCTGGTACGGGCTGTGCCTCTCATTCTGGTATGTCTCGGGATTGCAGCGATTGTATTTCTGAATTTAAAGGGCCAAGGCATTAAAACAGTGGGTGCAATCCCGTCCGGTTTTCCGCCCTTGTCTTTTCCGCACTGGAACTGGGAACTGGTCATGACCTTGTTACCGGGTGCCAGCATGATCGCCATGATCAGCTTTGTGGAATCACTGTCAATTGCTCAAGCCACAGCCTTGCAACAACGCAGTCATTTAAACAGTAATCAGGAATTGATTGCCTTGGGGATTGCCAATATCAGTGCAGGCGTCAGTTCAGCCTTTCCGGTTACTGGCAGTCTGTCGCGTACCGTGGTCAATGCCGATGCCGGTGCCAAATCCCCCATGGCAGGAGTTTTGTCCTCCATTCTGATTATTTTCGTCAGCCTATTCTTTACCGGATTTTTTGAAGATCTGCCCCTGACCATTCTGGCCGCCACGATTATTGTTTCCATCTGGAAACTGGTCGATTTTCGGCCTTTCTTTGATGCCTGGCGTTATTCTAAAGCCGATGGTATTGCCATGTGGATTACCTTTCTGGGTGTGGTGCTGATTGATATTTCCACTGGTCTGATTATTGGGATCATATCGACGTTTATCCTGATGTTATGGCGAATCAGTCGTCCGCATATTGCAGTGCTCGGACTGGTCGAAGGTACACAGCATTTTCGTAATATTCAGCGTCATCAAGTCAGTACCTCCGATCGGGTGCTGTCACTGCGGATTGATGAAAATCTGACTTTTCTGAATGCCAATAGCTTCAAAGGTTATCTGATCAATCAGATGAGCCTGAATGACAAGTTGCAACATGTGATTTTAAATTGCTCCAGTATCAGTGCCATTGATTTAAGCGCTTTGGAAATGCTGGAGGATTTAAATGCGGAATTGGCCAAACTGAACATTCGACTGCATTTTGCCGAAGTGAAAGGCCCGGTGATGGACAAGCTACAAGCCTCGAAGCTGATGATTCATCTGAGTGGCCACATTTATCTGACTCATTTTCAGGCAATTCGGGACTTGGCTCCAGAAATCTTTGAGCAGCATAAAGACTATACGATTTAGGACAGCAGATCGTTAAACTTATGGCCGGAGATTCAAACCGGTCATGACGCCAAACTTTTTTAAATTTTCAAATATAATTTGAATTTATCGATTTAACTTTGATATTTATTTCATGAATATAACTTTAAAAGAGATGATTTATTCATCATCTTTAGATTGTTTTCTTAAATAAAAGCATTCTTTTATATTGATTAATTTTAGAATAAATCAATTATATCAATAACTTGTTTTTTATATAAAAATATATTTCAAGCCTTGTTTAAATTAAGTATAAAATAGCGCAACTTTTTCCCAAATTTAGCCCTCGTAATTTTCACAAGGCAATCTTATGTTTTCTGCCCTTATGCGTATGAGCCTAGTCTCTCGAATCATCATCGCCATTATTTTAGGTGTAGGTGTGGCTGTGGTATTTCCCGAAGCTACTCCCTCATTAAGCCTATTGGGTGACCTGTTTATTAAAGCCTTGAAATCTGTTGCACCGATTCTGGTTTTCATTTTAGTTTTAGCTTCTATCGCAAATTTTAAAGTGGGGCAATCCAACACCGCCATTAAACCGATTATGATGATGTATGCGGTAGGTATGTTCCTTGCTGCACTCAGTGCTGTCGTTTCGAGTATGTTATTTCCAAGTACGCTGTTTCTGGATATTGCTGCGCAAGCGGACTTACAGCCACCTGGCAGTCTGGTAGAAATCCTGAAGAATCTGCTGCTTAGCTTTGTCGCCAACCCGGTCGTTGCCATTGCTGAAGCAAATTTCATTGGCGTTCTGGCCTGGTCTGTGGCATTGGGCATCGCCTTCCGTCATGCATCGGATACCACCAAGACCCTTTTGAATGATGCCGCCTTTGCGGTTAATTATGTGATTCGTTTAGTGATCAGTTTTGCGCCTGTGGGTATTTTTGGTCTGGTTGCGGTGACTTTTGCTGAATCCGGTCTGGATACGCTGACCAGTTATGCACATTTACTTGCGGTACTATTAGGTACGATGGCTTTTGTTGCACTGGTAATTAACCCGATGTTGGTGGCTTTAGTGACGCGTCACAACCCCTATCCACTCGTCTTTACCTGCTTGCGTGAAAGTGGCATTACCGCCTTCTTTACCCGTAGTTCGGCCGCCAACATTCCCGTCAATCTGGATCTGGCAAAACGTCTAGGCGTCAAAGAATCGACCGCAAGTATCGCAATTCCTCTCGGTGCTGCGATCAATATGGCTGGGGCATCGGTCACCATTACCGTATTGTCACTGGCAACGGTAAATACCTTGGGCATTAGCGTAGATTTCACCACCATGCTGATTCTTTCCGTAGTAGCAAGCATCTCGGCATGTGGTGCTTCAGGTGTGGCCGGTGGTTCATTATTGTTAATTCCTGTGGCCTGTGGTCTGTTCGGTATTTCTTCGGATATCGCTATGCAAGTGGTCGCGATTGGTATGGTAATCAGTGTATTGCAGGATTCTACTGAAACTGCTTTAAACTCGTCTACGGATGTTTTATTTACCACAGCAGTAGACCGCGCATCAAATTGATTTTATATTGAATAATCAATATTTTTTGCCAATGATGTTATTATGCCATTACAGCGTTTACCTACCTGGATACAATTAGGGGCGTTCTTTCTTGCGGTGAATGCCGGCATGATTAACGTCCTGGGTCTGGTGACGGTATTACACCAGTCTGTTTCACATATGACCGGTAATGTCAGTATGCTGGCCATGGCGCTGCTGGACTGGCAGCCAGACATGATGCTATATCTGCTTCTGGTCACACTCTGCTATGTCATTGGTTCTCTGTATAGCGGGCTGATTCTAGGAAATAGTCACTTTCGCTTGGGACGACTTTATGGTTACCCTTTAAGCCTGGTGGCTTTTTTTATTCTGATCTGCTGGTTATTATTGCCATATTTCCCGCGCTATGCCCTGTTATGGGCCTGTGTCGCGATGGGTCTGCAAAATGCCATGGTCAGCCATTATAAAGGTGCCATTATTCGCACCACGCATTTATCTGGTGTACTGACCGACCTTGGCTTGGCCATGGGTTACCGTTTACGCGGCTTAGATGTAGAACCACGCCGAGTCGTTTTACATTTACTTATTTTGCTCGGTTTTTTAAGCGGTGGTATTCTTGCCAGCTGGCTTTATCCTTATTTAAAATTAAATGCATTCCTGATCCCGGCAGGGCTGAGCCTGATGCTCAGTCTGATTTACTGGGTGATTTATTTACGTTATCGACATCAACACGATTAATTTCTGGACATTCTCATGGTTAAAAATGCATTGCAGGCACAATTGTTAAAGGCAGGTTTGGTCGATAATAAAAAAGCCAAAAAACTGTCTAAACAGGCTGTGCATGAAAAACGCACCGGTGATAGCACCGAGGCTGAAATCAAGGCGAAGATTGAGCAAGACAAGCAGCAGAAACTGGCCAAAGACCAAGCCATCGAGTTAGAGAAAAAAGCGGCCTTACAGGAAAAAGAACTGAAAGCCGCGATCATCCAGATGATTAACCAGCACAAAATCCGCGATACGGATGGTGATGCGGTGTATCAGTTTATTGATGACAGCAAGATCAAGAAGGTTTACCTGAACCAGCAGATCTATAATGCACTGGTGGCAGGCAGTCTGGTGATTGCACGTGAAAATGACAGTTATGTGTTCTTGCCTAAGGCTTTGGGAGATCGTATTAATGCCAAGATGCAAGGCTTTATCATTGTGAATAATTCAGAGAAAAATGAACAAATTACCGATGAAGAAGATCCGTATGCAGCCTATGTCATTCCGGATGACCTGATGTGGTAAGTTATTATTAGTATTTGATATCATACTAAACCGGCTTAGGCCGGTTTTTTTATATCAGATCACAGTCTAAAAGCTATTTCAGGTAAACACTTTCCAAAGATATGTATTAAAAGTTTAATTAAAATTAAAAAACTCAGCTTAAAGCTATAAACTCTTTCACAATTTTAACAGTGTGAGAAAAGATAAGTTGGAACAGTTTAAGCTTGTCCAGAATATACAAGTGTGGGCAGATCAATATCCCTGGCTAGAAATGCTCTCTTCATTGAGCATTGTGATTTTACTGGCAATTATTGCAAATTTATTTGCCAAACAAGTCGTTGTTCGCGGAATTCGTAAACTGATTTCCAAAATGCCTTTTGCACATAATGAAATCATTGCTGAGCATAGCGTGATCCGCCGTATTGCCAATATTGTGCCGGCCATTGTGATTATGAATGGAATTACCACCGTTCCGCATTTATCAGACAAGGTCGAGACCTTTATCCAGATGGGTGCGCAGGCCTTTATCTTCCTGACCATTGCCCTGGCGATTGGCGAATTGCTGAATATTTTTAACCTGATTTATCAGCGCAATCCGAAATCGCGTAACAAGCCGATTAAAGGCTATTTGCAACTGGTCAAGCTGATCATCTTCATCGTTTGTGGTTTGATGATTCTGGGGACTTTCCTCAAGAAAGATGTCTTTACCTTGCTGGCCGGTTTTGGTGCCATGGCTGCGGTACTGATGCTGGTGTTCCAAAATACCATCCTATCGCTGGTGGCTTCGGTACAGATTTCCTCTTATGACATGGTGCGTATTGGTGACTGGATTGAAATGCCATCTTTAAATGCGGACGGCGATGTCATTGATATGTCATTACACACTATTACCGTGCAGAACTTTGATAAAACAGTCACCACCATTCCGACCAATAAACTGGTGACGGATACCTTTAAAAACTGGCGTGGCATGCAGGAAGCCGGTGCGCGCCGGATTAAACGTTCCATTCATGTCGATCAGAGCAGCGTGCATTTCATGTCAGCTGAGGAACAGAACAAGCTGAAAGAATTTATTCTGCTGGATCAATATCTAAATACCAAAACTGAAGAACTGCAGCAATTTAACTTGCAGCTCAGCCATCATTCGCAATATAACCAGCGCCGTCTGACCAATCTGGGGACTTTCCGTGCCTATGTGGAGTTTTATCTGCAACAGCATCCGGGAATTAGTAAAAATCACTCGCTGATGGTTCGTCAGTTACAACCGACCAGTGAAGGTTTGCCTCTGGAAATTTATGCATTTACCAATACCACGGTCTGGGTCGAGTATGAAAATATCCAGTCGGATATTCTGGATCACCTGTTGGCGATTATTCCTGAATTTGGCCTAAAAGTGTATCAGGCACCTTCAGGTTTCGACCTCAAGGAATCTTTTAGCGTTTCCTGAAAAGCTGCGACAATCTTCAAATAAAATAAAAGCCTGAAACTGGCTACAGTTTCAGGCTTTTTAATTGGTCTAATTAAATAAAAATATAAAAAACGACAACTTAAACAAATATTAGATTGGATATTGAGATGCTCAGGCTGAGATTACAGACGCTTGCGGCTGCATCAGTTCTTGTAGCATTTTATAAAAATCATGTTCTGAGTCAAACTGCTCTTCACAGATCCTTTCGCCGTTTAGTAATAAATGATGATAGCTTTGATGCTCATAAATCACCGTGTTCAGAAACTGTGCACCGGGCATATGCTTGAGCAGGTGCTGTGTCTGTTTCATTTCTGCAAGTTGCTGCTGTTCAGGAATCTTATTCAATACCGTATAAATTTTTAATTGAGTATTATATTGTGCGATCCCAATCGCCAATTGCACCAGTTCGGTTTCAAGTTGAATATCTTCTGGATTGATGGAACTGGGAATAATCAGCTTATCTGCATGTTTCAGGACTGAACGCAAGGCAGATGTATCCTGCCCGTCAATATCAACAATAATATAGGCGAACTGCTGTTTCAGTAGTTCCAGACGATGATCCAGACTACGACCATCTTGTTTTAAGATATCCAGATGCTCGAAAGAAAATTGTTTATTTTTCAGATTTGCCCATTCATAACCATACGGTTCCAGATTGGCATCAATTAGCAAGGTCGCGCCTTGCACACGTAATAACTCATTGATATACATCGCAATCGTGGTTTTTCCTGAGCCTCGTTTACGGCTGGCCACTACCCAAATACTCATCTTTAAGCTCTCTCGTTTTTGATTCTTTTTATGAGGAAAAATGGTTTAAACTTTAATATAATTATGGATTTAGAATTACGTATCTGGCATGAAAAGTAAAGTCTGATTTGGATAATAATTTTGTGGCTATTTCATCTAATCCTAGGCTTAAAAAAATTCAATCCTTTATAATCACTACAAAGCAAAATGCATGATAAGAGTACGATAATGTTTCGATGGCTTGAAAGACTGGTTGATCCCTATCCCACCAAAAACCTGAATCAACCTTTACCGACCAAGTTTTTTCCATTTGTCTGGCAGGCAGCCTACGGTGTGCGCCGTTATTTGCTGATTCTGGTGCTGTGTACGGCCGGTGCTGCCAGCTTTGAAGCCTTACTCTACTCAAAAATTGGCGATCTGGTAAATTGGCTCAGCAAAAGCCAGCCAGATACTTTTCTGGAACAACATGCCAGCAACCTAACCTTGCTGAGCATTATCCTGCTGGCCAATATTTTCTTTGCCAGTGCCCAATCCCTGATCAAGCACCAGATTTTGTATAGCAACTTTCCGATGCGGTTACGCTGGCGCTTTCATAATTTACTGATGAAACAAAGTCTGGATTTTTTCCATAATGATTTTGCCGGACGTTTATCTGCCAAAGTCATGCAAACGGCGCTGGCCATCCGGGAATTCTGGGTCATTTTGGGAGATATGCTGGCCTATGTGCTGATTTATTTCGTCACCATCAATATCGTTTTAGGCAATATTTCTCCCTATTTAGTTATCCCTTTGATGGTGTGGCT
This sequence comes from Acinetobacter sp. F-1, assembly GCF_022869025.1. Taxonomy (NCBI): domain Bacteria; kingdom Pseudomonadati; phylum Pseudomonadota; class Gammaproteobacteria; order Moraxellales; family Moraxellaceae; genus Acinetobacter; species Acinetobacter sp. F-1. The sequence goes on from NZ_JAJKFX010000007.1 coordinate 149,822, forward strand.
ACTGCTATTTATCTGTGCGGCCTGGTACTTTATTCCGCGTTTAAGCAAGATTTCCAAGTCACAGGCCGATGCGCGTGCCGTCATGACCGGCCGTGTCACCGATGCCTATACCAATATCCAGACTGTCAAGCTGTTTGCCCATGCTGGCCGGGAAAGCCAGTATGCTAAAACCTCCATGCAGGAATTTATGGTCACGGTTTACAAACAGATGCGTCTGGGGGCTCAGTATGAAATCAGTATTTTATTTCTGAGCATTATTCTCTATGGCGGTGTGTTGGGTACGGCCATCTGGCTATGGATGGAAGGACAGGCCGAATTGGGCATTATTGCAGCCACCACGGCCATGATACTCAAACTGAACAGTATTGCCGAGTTTATGATGTGGCAGACCTCTGCCCTGTTTGAAAATGTCGGGACCATTCAGGATGGTATGAAAACTTTAGGCCGCAAGATTGCCATTGAAGATAAACCCAATGCCAAAGAGCTACAGCTTCAGCATGGTGAAATTAAATTCGACAATGTCAGCTTTGCCTATAATGATAAAAATGTCATTGACCAGTTTAACCTGACCATTCGCCCGGGTGAAAAAATCGGGATTGTGGGACGTTCAGGCGCAGGTAAATCGACCCTGATTCAGTTATTGCTGCATTTTTATCATCTTGACCAAGGTCGTATTTTAATCGATGGGCAGAACATTGAAGATGTGACGCAGGACAGTTTGCGTAAGAACATTGCTTTAGTGACTCAAGACACTTCGCTGCTGCATCGTACCGTTGCAGAGAACATCAAATATGGTCGTCCTGATGCAACCGATCAAGAGATGTATGAAGCGGTACGTAAAGCCAAAGCAGAAGAGTTTATTCCTCATCTGACCGACTTACGCGGCAAAAGAGGCTATGAGGCTTATGTCGGTGAGCGTGGTGTAAAACTTTCTGGTGGTCAACGTCAACGTGTTGCAATCGCACGGGTATTTCTAAAAGATGCACCCATTTTGATTCTGGATGAAGCCACCAGTGCGCTGGATTCTGAAGTCGAAGCGGCCATTCAAAACAGCCTCGATGATCTGATGCAAGGCAAAACCGTAATTGCCATTGCGCATCGTTTATCGACAATTGCCCAGATGGATCGCCTGATTGTAATGGATCAAGGCAAAATTGCCGAGCAAGGTACCCATGATGAACTGGTAGCATTAAATGGAATCTACGCCCAGCTTTGGCAGCGTCAAACGGGCGGATTACTGATACAACAACAGATCAAAGCAACGAAGGATCGTGAATAATGCTGTATTTGGAAGATTTGAACATCGCTGACCGCTTTAGCAGCCGTAAATATCATATGGGACTGGAAGAAATTCAAAATTTTGCCCGGGCTTATGACCCACAAGTCTTTCATACTGATGAACAGCAAGCTGCAGCCCATCCGGTATTTCAGGGAATTGCCGCCAGTGGCTGGCATACTGCGGCAGTGGTTATGCGCTTGTGGACTGAATGTTTTCCTGTGGCTTATGGGCTCATTGGTTCAGAGTCGCATCTGCGTTGGCCTTGTCCGACCCGCCCCGGGGATGAAATTCACGTCGAAGTCGAAATCATGGATATTCAGCCCTCCAGAAGCAAAACTGATCGTGGGATCGTTAGCTACCAGACGCAGGCATTTGACCAGCATCATAAAATGATTTTTAGTTCAACCACTAAAATTGTGGTATTTAAACGAGGATTTTCTCCGGTTTAAATTGATTTTTAGGCGAAATTCAGGCTAATCTGCCACAATGATTGTGGCAATAGCCAAAACTTTGTCCAACAATTTTAATGAAAAAAATGGCAGTTTCATGCCAATATCAGACCATAAATAAAAAAATTTAAGTGAGTGCAACGGATCGCGCATGAAAACAATTGCTCCACGCCAAGATCATGGAATTCCAGGTGTATACGCTCTTTTGCTGCTCGATGTCATTTCCCGCTGGGGATATAATGACGAATCGTTGTTCAAGCCCTTTGGCCTGAGTACGGAGCAGCTGGCGGATCCTGATTTTCGCATCCCGACACCTGTGGCCAATGAACTGGTCAAACATGCCCTCAAGCTGAGCGGTGAACCGACACTTGGTTATCATCTGGGTACCCAGATGCGGATTTCTATTCATGGTTTTATTGGCTATGCAATCATGACGGCCAAGGATATTACCGATGCATTAGTACTGGCCAACCGTTTCATCCAGCTGCGTATGCCCTTTTTACAGCTATTCTTTTCGACCTTTGGTGCCAAAGCCACAGTCCAGTTGCAAACCGATATTCAGTTAGAGCCCTTACGCACCGAAATCTCGATTGCACTGATTTTTGGCATGATCAGTATGGCCAAGGCCATTACCGGAATTGATTATGCCGCTGGAGAAATCGATTTTGATTTCAAAAAACCGGAAGGCTTTGAACGCTTTATGGCCAAATTTCCACATCATCAGTTTCGCTTTGAACAGCCGCATTTGATCTTGAGCTTTGATAAGAGCTACCTGATGAACAAGTTGGTACATGCCGACCCGATTGCCAGCCAGATTGCAATTAACCAGTGTGAAACTGAACTCTCGGCCTTGGGGGAACGCCACCGGATTGCGATGCGGGTCCGTGATATTCTGACCCATTCCGAGCAGCATTATCTGAGTATTGAAAGTGTGGCAGATCGTCTGCATATGTCCGACCGCACCCTAAAACGTCAGCTGGCGGCTGAAGGTACCTCTTTTTCTACGCTGGTCGATGAAGTACGCTACCGGCATGCGACGTCGTTATTGTCCCGGACCGACTTTAGCTTGGAACAGATTGCTGATGAACTTGGTTATAGTGATGTCGCCAATTTTAGCCGGGCATTTAAACGCTGGAGTGGTCGCAGCCCGAGCAACTGGCGCAAAGATCCTTATTTATAAAGGGTCATAAGCCTTTTGTTTTGGCCAAAAAGAATGTATAAAACATGTCAAAAATGATCTAAAGATTTTTAAGGAGTTATCAATGAATCATCCTTCAGAATTAAAGTACGCAAGTACGCATGAATGGGTACGCATTGAGGGTGATCTTGTTGTGACCGGTATTTCCGACCATGCACAGGATGCATTAGGTGATTTGGTCTATGTAGAAGCACCAGATCTTGATTCACACATCACTGCGGGTCAGCAAGCCGGTGTAGTTGAATCGGTCAAAACTGCGTCTGATATTCATGCACCTGTTTCTGGTATTGTCGTTGAAATCAATCCTGATCTTGAAGATGATCCTGATTTTATTAATGACGATCCCTATGGCAAAGGGTGGATCTATAAAATCAAACCAGACAATATGTCAGATGTTGAACACCTGCTTTCCAATACAGCATATGAAGCTGGCCTATAAACCCGCTTATATTTAGAAAATCAGCCTGCGGGCTGATTTTTTTTACGCCATAGATATTGTTCAGCTTTCCCAATCGGCTTCAATTACATATATTCATATTAAAATATTATTGTATTTTTCACGTATATTTCCTAAAGTACTGAACAGGGCGCGCTGCACTCCTGAATATGCCACACTTATTTATAACAATAATTTTCCATTCTAAGACCAGCGTCTCATCACCCATCATTTTAGGATAATCATGAATGCCATTGTAGCGCCGTTATGGACCAAGTCATTTGTACTGTGTCTGGCCAACAACCTGTTTTTATTTATTTTCTATTTTGCGCAAACCACAATTTTGCCGATTTATATCTTAAAAGAATTAGGTGGTAATCTGACCCAAGCTGGTCTGGCCATGACCTTATTTATGGTCTCTGCCATTGCAGTACGTCCTTTTAGTGGCTTAATTATCGAAAAATTTGGCATACGCAAAACTTTAATTGTCTCAGAAATATTTTTCAGTCTTTTTTCCTTAGCTTACCTGCTCGCTGATCAGCTCACGATTCTGTTTATCATCCGTTTCTTGCATGGCATCTGGTTTAGTATTCTGACCACAGCCTGTGTGCCGGTGGTCAACCAGTTTATTCCAGAACAGCGTAAAGGCGAAGGCATGGGTTATTTTGTCATGTCTGTCAATCTGGGAATTGTCCTGGGGCCTTTAATTGGTCTGAGTTTAATTGAATACTGGTCTTATTTTCAGGTCAGCACCTTGTTGATCGCTTTGGTTTTTATCGGCTTTATCTTCTGTTTACTGATTCCGGTCAAAGAGCCTGAAAAAATGATCGACCACACCGACAAGAAAACATCACTAGGGCTGACTGATTTTGTCGAAAAGAAAGCACTGCCTGTGGCAGGACTTGCCATGCTGATTTCCTTTTCTTATGCCAGCATCATGTCTTTTATCGCGCCATTTGCAGCCAGTAAGGATTTAATGGCCTATGCCGGTTTATTCTTTGTGGTATTTGCAATTTCCATGATGAGCCTGCGTCCGATCACTGGAAAAATTTATGACCGCAAAGGTCCACAATACGTGATTTATCCGGCACTGCTGGCTTTTAGTCTAGGTCTGTTTTTACTGAGCCAGATTCAGACTTTATGGGGATTTATGCTGGCTGCGGTTCTGGTCGGAGTCGGTTTTGGTAGTGTGCAACCGTGCATTCAAACCTTAGCCATTCAACGTGCACCAAAACACCGGATTGGCTACGCAACTTCGACTTTTTATACCTGCTATGATCTGGGTATTGCCATTGGCTCAGTCCTGATCGGTGCTATCATTGCCGCTTATAGTTATCAAACTGCTTTTGTGATTTGTGCTGTCTTGACCCTAAGTAGTATGGGATATTTTCATCTGGTGGTTCAGGCTAAAGCAGTCAAAAATAGCTAACCCAAAACAGGCAGAATTCAAATCTACCTGTTTTGATTGTGCTTCAAGACACTCTTTATTCAGCTACATTTTGATTTTCTGCTGATTTTTCTTCAGGTTTTGGTTCTTGTAGCATAGAAAACTGCGTACTTTCTCCGACTGCTGCATTATCCTGACGATTACTTTTCAGCTTGATCTGTAAGCGTAATTCATTGGTGGAGTCGGCATTGCGTAACGCTTCCTCATAAGAAATTTCGCCCTGGTTATACAATTCAAATAAGGCCTGGTCAAAGGTTTGCATCCCCAATTCACGGGATTTTGCCATAATCGCTTTCAGCTCATGAAACTCACCTTTCAAAATCAGGTCGGAAATCAATGGTGTATTTAACATGATTTCAATCGCTGCACGACGGCCTTTACCATCCTGCGTCCGAATCAGACGCTGGGAAATAATCGCCTTCATATTCGAGGATAAATCCATCAATAACTGATTGCGGCGTTCTTCCGGGAAGAAGTTAATAATCCGGTCTAAAGTCTGATTGGCATTGTTGGAGTGCAAAGTTCCCAGACAAAGATGCCCGGTTTCGGCAAAAGCAATCGCATGTTCCATGGTTTCAGTATCACGAATTTCCCCGATCAGAATCACATCGGGTGCCTGACGCAAGGTATTTTTCAGCGCATTGTGCCAGGAATGACAGTCCACACCGACTTCACGATGCGTAATCATGGATTTTTTATGTTTATGTACATACTCCACCGGATCTTCCACGGTAATAATATGCCCGGCTGAATTTTCATTGCGGTAGTCAATCATCGCCGCGAGCGAGGTTGACTTTCCTGAGCCGGTTCCCCCGACCACCAGCACCAGACCACGTTTCTCCATAATCACATGTTTAAGTGAATCAGGAAGTTTGAGCTTCTGGAAATTTGGAATTTCTGCGGTAATAGTACGAATCACCATACCAACATTCAGTTGTTGCTGGAACACGTTAACCCGAAAACGCGAAACACCCGGCACAGTGATAGCAAAGTTGCACTCCAGTTCTGTTTCAAATTCCTTGCGCTGCTTTTGATTCATCAGGCTATAGGCAAACAGCTTGGTTTTTTCAGCCGTCAGTTCTTGCTGTCCAAAAGGCTTCATTAAACCCTGATGTTTAATACTCGGTGGAAAGTCGGCGGTAATAAATAAATCTGAACCACCATATTCGACCACTTTGGTCAGCATGTGGTGCATGAATTTTCGTGCTTCTTCTAAGAGCTCTGTTGCAAACATCAAGATCCCCAAACAACCTGCCATGACATTAAATTATTGAAAAAAAGGTTATATATTCAAATGGATATATTATCTTTTAATTGTGTAGGGATTTATAAGAGGACACAAACAGATTTTATTTATTTTATAAAATTTATCACCTTATTTGTGTGATGTATTTCATGTTAAGTCAATTTACTGGGAAGCACTTTAAGCTTCTAAAATAAAAAGCACTTTCACCAAACCTGTTCAGAGAAAGTGCTTTTAAAGCTTTATGCACTGCGTTTTAGACAGCGAAGCGATAAATGCTGAGCAATGCCAAGCAACAACTGTTCAGTTTTTGCCCAGCCCAGACATCCATCAGTAACTGACTGACCATACACCATCTCTGCAGAAATTTTCTGGTTGCCATCCACCAGATGACTTTCCAGCATCACGCCGCGAACATTGGTCTGCAGGCGTTCTGCGACGATTTGCTCCAGCACTTTAGCTTGCAGCATTGGATTTTTCGCACTGTTGCCATGACTACAGTCAATCACCAGTGCTGGCAATTCTGCTGAGTATTTCGCTTTGATTTTCTCGATTTCTGAGCACTGGTAATTCGGCCCACTGTTTGAGCCACGTAAAATCAAATGTGCTTTAGGATTGCCCTGAGAGTTTAAAATACAGGGTAAACCGGACTGACTCATGCCCAGGAATTGATGCGGATGAGAGGCAGACTGGATTGCATCCAGAGCAATCTGGATTGAACCGTCAGTGCCGTTTTTGAAACCGATGCTGTAGGGCATGTGACTTGAGATTTCACGGTGAATTTGCGATTCACTGGTGCGTGCACCAATGGCACCCCACGCCAGTAGATCATCAAAATAAGCAGTTGCCATCGGGCTTAAAATTTCAGATGCAATTGGCAAGCCCATTTCAATAATTTTAAGGTATAAAGCACGGGATTTTTCCAGGCCCAATTGCATATTGGAAGAACCATCGAGGTTCGGATCGTAAAGAAAACCTTTCCAGCCCACGGTCGTGCGTGGTTTTTCGATATAAGCACGCATGACCAGAAAAATTTGATCAGACACCTGAGCTTGTAGCTGTTTTAATTTTTCTGCATATTCTAAAGCCGAGGCTTCGTCATGAATGGAACACGGGCCTGTAACCACCATTAATCGATGATCCTTGCCTTCTAATATATTTTGAATGGTTTGACGTTGTTCAGCGACTTGATGAGCCAATTGCGCAGACAGGGGCAATTGCTGTTTCAGTTGCTGAGGTAAAGTTAAAATGGATTCAGCGTGATGTTGTTGTGATGTATTTAAGGTATTCATGACTTTAATCCTGGGACTGGCAATCAGTCCAAACTTTTATTTGAGCGTTATGGGTCTAATTAACGAGGTCGAGAGTGTCATGAGCTGACTAAAGTAAGACCAATAAAAGTTGTTAAAATATGAATAGTTAAAGTTTGTCATGGCTGTCTCCAAAGTTTTGTAAAAATGATAAGCATAAAAAAACCTGATCAGGGTTGCCGATCAGGTATAAACTGGTGGGCAACCTGTTCATTGCCCAAACGCATTCAGGCAATTATCTAAACTGCCAGAAATAAAAATATGCGTTTGAAATGATAGGTTGCTTTAACATGTTATGTCTTTCATAAAATGTGAATCTAAAATTAAAATACGCGGTCTCTGCGCATTTGACAAGCATTAAATATAAAAAAATATTTATTAACTTTTCTACTTTTATTTATCAATTTACTGAATAGTGTTGAATATCGATAAAATTGGCAAAACCTGTAAATTTAATATAGGTCTTGCCAATCAAACTTGTTTCAATACACAGATTAAAAATTAGTGTGTAACGCGATTCCAGGCATCACGTACCGCATATTTCGCCTGTTCCCAGTTTAAACGCGATTGGCCCTTCATCTGTTCCCATTTTACTCTAAGCTCAGGTTCAACATCTTCAAAACGGGTATTGGCATCATAGCTGCCGCGGTTTTCATAACCGACCCGATACGCCGTATCATAATCACGGTCATAATCCAGATCGCTATAGGTGGTACGAGCCTCTGAATAGTATGGTGTATTAATGGAATTATCACGCCAATAAGCTTGTTCTTCTGTTGGGTTCATTGCTTCGCCGACACCCTTACCTGCCAGACCGCCGACCACTGCACCAACAACCCCACCCACAGCTGCACCTACAGGGCCACCTGCTGCACCAATGGCTACACCTGCCGCTGCGCCACCTGCAGCGCCTACACCTGTACCAACAGGGTGTGCGCCCGGTTCACCGGTAATTGGATCGGCATTTAAATCATCACGCACATCTTTAGGAGAGTTTTTTATTACATCACGATCAAAATTATCATTCGACATAGCGCTTATCCTTATTTTTTAAAATGGTTTAATCACGTATTTTGATACGCTCTATTTAATATAAGCATCTCGAATGTAATGACATTAGCAGGCTTGTGTTGTTTAAGTGATTCTCTGTGACGCTTTCATGCACTAATGTATCCTGAATTAAGTGAAACGCGCATAAAAAAGACCGGTATTAAACCAGTCTTTTCAAAATCAAACGCTCACTTATTCAAAATGAATAACGGTACGAATTGATTTGCCTTCATGCATCAGGTCAAAAGCATCATTGATCTGTTCAAGCGGCATGGTATGCGTCACAAAAGGTTCAAGTTGAATTTCACCTTTCATAGATTGTTCTACCATGCCTGGTAATTGTGAACGACCCTTCACTCCACCAAATGCAGTCCCCATCCATTTACGGCCTGTGACTAACTGGAATGGACGGGTGGAAATTTCTTTACCTGCTCCAGCGACTCCAATAATCACCGACTGACCCCAGCCACGGTGCGCACATTCAAGCGCTGAACGCATTACATCAACATTACCGATACATTCAAATGAATGGTCTACGCCCCAACCCGTCATTTCTACAATTACCTGCTGGATTGGCTGATCAAATTCTTTTGGATTTAAGAAATCTGTGGCACCAAACTGTTTTGCCAGTTCAAATTTATCCGGATTGGTATCTACCACAATAATACGACCTGCTTTGGCCTGACGTGCACCTTGTACCACAGCCAGACCGATACCGCCTAAACCGAATACTGCAACACTGTCGCCTTCTTGGACTTTGGCCGTGTTATGCACCGCACCAATACCAGTGGTTACGCCACAGCCGAGCAGACACACATGCTCATGATTGGCTTCAGGATTGATTTTTGCCAGGGAAACTTCAGCAACCACTGTATATTCAGAAAAGGTTGAGCAGCCCATATAATGATAAATCGGCTCACCATTATAAGAAAAACGTGTGGTTCCATCCGGCATGACACCCTTACCTTGAGTTGCACGCACAGCCACACACAAGTTGGTTTTGCCAGATTGACAGAACAAGCATTCGCCACATTCAGCAGTATAAAGCGGAATTACGTGATCGCCCGGTTTCAGACTGGTGACACCTTCACCAACTTCGACCACCACACCTGCGCCTTCATGGCCTAAAATCGCCGGAAATACGCCTTCAGGATCTTCACCAGACAACGTGAATGCATCGGTATGACACACTCCGGTATGGCTAATTTTTACCAATACTTCACCTGCTTTAGGTGGAGCAACATCTACTTCCACGATCTTTAAGGGCTGACCTGGACCAAACGCAACCGCTGCACGTGATTTCATGTAAAACTATCCTTTTTTGCTGATTTACAGATGACTAACAGTAACCTCTTTCTATTCGGAGATTCAACTATTAACATCAGAAGATAAGGAATAAAAAATCCTATAATTAATGGAACATCAATGACTAACCCTTCACCTTTTGTTTGTTTGAACATTTTAACTTTGAGCATGATTCTTTCTGGCTGCGAACTGGCTGCAAATACTGCTGAACAAGCAGAAATCACGCCGGTTCGACCTGCGCACTGGATTGATAATCAAATTTCAAAACAGCAGATGAATGAAGGAAAAACCGCTTTTTTACCGCTCTATGATGGTTTTATGAGTATGGCCGCACGTTTGCACCTGATCAATAAAGCCCAATATCATCTGGATCTGCAATATTACATCTGGAAGGATGATTTTATCGGCAACATAATGCTGGCCCAGCTGTTAAAAGCCGCAGATCGTGGTGTCAAGGTGCGAGTGCAGATTGATGACCAAAATGGCACCCAGCTTGATGATAAACTGCTGGCCTTAAGCCAACACCCAAACTTTGAAGTGCGGATTTTTAATCCTTATAAATTCCGTCATTTACGTGCGCTGGATTATGGCTTTAGAATGAAACAGATTAATCATCGCATGCACAATAAACTGATCATTGCAGACGGTACCGCAGCTGTCACTGGTGGCCGTAATATCAGCAGTGAATACTTTGATGCCAGCGAAAATTTCCAGTTTACCGATGTCGATATTTTCTTTGCAGGTCAACCCGTCGAAAATGCCAATCAGACCTTCATCAATTTCTGGAATGATAAGCTGAGTTATGATGTTCGGCAGATTCTGAATGATTCAGGTCATCCGGAAATGTTAAAAAGGCTAAGAGCTGATTTTGCGCGCGAAGAAGTGGATGAAACTGAATTAAAACGCCGAGTAGGCATTGCCGAAAAACAAGTTGCAGAGCACTTAAAGAAACAACCCATTTACTGGGCACAGGCTTATTTTGTCGCGGATACACCCGCAAAAGCACGTCCTCATGCAAAAAATGGCGATTATATTTACACCCATATGCTTGAACTGATGGGCGAGCCGAAAAATCATCTGGAACTGGTCTCCTCGTATTTTATTCCCACACAAAAAGGCACAGATTATTTAAGTATGCGTGCACAACAGGGTGTCAAAATTAGAATCCTGACCAATTCTTTTCAGGCCAATGATGTAGCTGTGGTACATGCTTATTATCAGCAATATCGTCAGCAGCTCTTGAAAAATGGCATCGAACTCTGGGAGTTTAAACCGTATATAGTCCGGCCAGAACGGACTTGGTATGAAATTATGACTGGTGACATCATCCCGGCCAAAAATAAAAACAGTTCGAGTCTACATGCCAAATTTTTTGATCTGGATGGTATGGTGTTTGTGGGTTCATTTAATTTTGATCCGCGTTCAGCTTATCTGAACACCGAAGTCGGTTTGGTGGTTAAATCGGAAGATTTTCAAAAGGAAATCTCTAATGCGATGAATCAATTTTTACCGCGCGTGGCCTATCAGCTCAAACTAAATGAAAAAGATGAAATAATCTGGTTAGAGCATCAAAAAGATGGCCGTACTATTCAGCATGTACATGACCCTGAAACCACAAAATTTCAGCGTTTTATGATGAATCTGGTGACAAAATTCCCCGGGGAATGGCTAATGTAATGACATTGTAATGACTTTGGTGTTACACAACGTACAGAATCTATTTTCCGGGCATGGTAGCGTCAAGTCATCTGGCGCTATCATCGCTTAAAGGGTTTTACAGGCGATTAGCCTTGCTTTAAAATTCAACTTTTCCAATATTTTGCGATTTTTTCGCCCTCTACTCCCATGCAATTTTTTGATTTAAGCCGTCAGTTTAAATTCAGTGATATTCTGACGCCTGTAAAAACTCTCCATGATTTATCTCAGCAAGAATGGTATTTGGCCAAAATTCGGGTAGAACATGATTGTCTGTCTGAATCCGATATTATTCAGGGTCAAGTTGTTCTAAAATCCAGTGAAAATATACAGCTCGAGTTAGAGTGGTTGATTCACGATAGCGGTCATGATTTACAGGTATTATTCAAAGGTGTCGAAACTGAAGCGCTTGAAGAAACCTGCGTGATCTTAAAAGGCGCACAACTAGTCGATGAACAACAGCAATTGCTCTCTGCACAGGCGCTCAGTTTATGGATTGATGGGACGTTATTGCCGATGTTGCCAGAGATCCGTCAGGAAATTAAAACCCGTTTAAACCTGTGGGACTATGTGGAATATGATGGTTAATCGCCGAGTTTTCTATTTTTTAAAGAGCTCATGTGGCTCTTTTTTTATGATGTAAATAGCATTTTAGATTGATTAAATTGCCCTATCTTCAATTTTTTCAGACAATGCCAAGCTAAGTAAGTTGTTATAAAATTTATAAAAAATAATAAGAGAATCAAGACATGATTTCTGATAATGAATGGCATCAGATACGCCAAGTGGTCGCTGATGCACAACGGGCTGCCATGCATTGCTCTATTGCAACAGTCAATTGCAAAGGTTTTCCTAGTATTACTCCGATTGGAACCATATTTCTCAACAAAAAGACCAGTGCGGGTG